>NZ_JBEXNQ010000048.1:0-30192 GCF_040611155.1 Streptomyces sp. NPDC002994 | reverse complement strand
CCCGAACTGGGGCGCTGCCCCAGACCCCGCTCCTCAAACGCCGGAGGGGCTGGAGGAGTGCGGTGGTTATCCAGCCCGTCCGGCGTTTGAGGACACGCCCGTAGGGCGTCCGTGTGGTCTGGGGGCTGGGGCTTGCCCCAGTTCGGGAAGGGGCGGGTAGGGGAACAGCCCCGTGCAGCGGCCCCGCTCCTACGACGTACGGACGCCACCACATGCGCAGCCCCCGCACCAATGTGAGGGTGCAAGGGTGACCACCACCCGCGAGGCCGGCCAGGCCAAGGCCCCGGTACCGCCGCCGGCGGCCGCCTCCGCCCCACCCGTGCTCGACCGCCGGCAGCGCAACATCGTCTTCGCGACGATCATGCTCGGCATGCTGCTGGCCGCCCTGGACCAGACCATCGTCGGCACCGCACTGCCGACGATCGTCGCGGAACTCGGCGGCGCCGAGCACATGTCGTGGGTGGTCACCGCCTACCTGCTGGCCGAGACCGTAGCCACCGTCCTCGTCGGCAAGTTCGGCGACCTCTTCGGCCGCAAGCTCGTCTTCCAGGTCTCGGCGATCGTCTTCATCACCGGCTCGTTCCTGTGCGGCCTCTCCGGCAACATGACCCTCCTAATCGCCTGGCGCGCACTCCAGGGCATCGGCGCCGGCGGCCTGATGGTGACGTCGATGGCCCTGATCGCCGACGTCATCCCGCTCCGCGAGCGCGGCAAGTACCAGGGCGCCATCGGCGCCGTCTTCGGCTTCGCCACCGTCATCGGCCCGCTTCTCGGCGGCCTCTTCACCGACCACCTCACCTGGCGCTGGGCGTTCTACATCAACGTACCGATCGCGATCGTCGTGGTCATCGCCGCCGCCCGCAACATCCCGTCCGTACGCTCGGCGACCCGCCCCGTCATCGACTACCTCGGCATCGCGCTCGTCGCGCTCGGCGCGAGCGCGCTGATCCTGGCGACGAGCTGGGGCGGCAACGAGTACGCCTGGAGTTCGGGCGTCATCATCGGCCTCTTCGCGGGCGGCCTGATCGCGCTCGCCCTGTTCTGTTACGCCGAGACCCGCGCCGCCGAGCCCATGCTGCCGATGCGGCTGTTCTCGAACCCCGTGTTCACCGTCTGCTCGATCCTCAGCTTCGTCGTCGGCTTCGCGATGCTCGGCGCGATGATCTTCCTGCCGACGTATCTCCAGTACGTCGACGGGGACTCCGCGACCGTCTCCGGTGTCCGTACGCTCCCCATGATCGTCGGTCTCCTCATCGCGTCCGTCTTCAGCGGCAACGTCGTCAGCAAGACCGGAACGTACCGGATCTTCCCCATCATCGGCTCGCTCGTCATGGCCATCGGCCTGTTCCTGCTGTCCCTGATGGACACGGACTCAGCCGCCTGGCTGGAGTCGCTCTACATGTTCGTCCTCGGCCTCGGCATCGGCCTGTGCATGCAGGTCCTGACGATCGCCGTGCAGAACACCGTGGAGTACGCGGACCTCGGCACGGCCACCTCCGGCGTCACCTTCTTCCGTACGCTCGGCATGTCCTTCGGCACCGCCGTCTTCGGCACCATCTATGCCAATTCGCTGCGCCCCAACCTGACCGCAGGCGTCACCGAGGCCGCCCTCGCCGGCGGGGCGGATCCCGCGGCGCTCACGCGGGCAGCGCAGAGCCCGGAGGGTCTGCACGCGCTGCCGCCCGCGCAGGCCGGGCCGATCGTCCAGGCGTACGCCGACTCGCTGCACACGGTGTTCCTGTGGACGGTCCCGGTCGCGATCGTGGGCTTCGTCGTGTCGCTGTTCCTCAAGCAGGTCAAGCTGCGCGACGCCGCCCGCGCCGGCTCGACCGACATGGGTGAGGGGTTCGCGTCGCCCATGTCGGGCGACTCGGCCAAGCTGCTGGAGCTGGCCGTCGCGCAGATCCTCCGCACCAAGGGACCCGACACGGCACGGTGGATCGTCAGCGGCTCCGACACCCGTCTCGACATCGCGGGCGCCTGGGCGGTCATGCAAGTCGCGCTGCTGACCCGCATCGTCGGACACGCCAGCCTCGGGCTGATCGCCACCCGCCGCAACGTCCCGCCGGAGGTCCTGCTTCCGGTCTTCGACCGGATGGTGGACGAGGGCTACCTCACCCGCGACGGCAACCTGCTCTCCCACACCCCGGCGGGTGAGCGCGAGGCCGAGGTGATCGGCGCCGCGTGGTCGCGCTGGATCGGCGACCAGCTGGAGATGGACGGCGGGCGGCCGGGCAACGAGGAGCTGCTGGCCGCCATCGACGCGATCGCCAAGCGGCTGCTCGCCGAGGACCTCGCGCAGGGCGAGAGCCTGCCGGCCGGCCGCCGTTGAGCGTTTCGAGGGTTACGCCGACGAACCGACCTCGGCGTCCGCCGGTTCACGGGGTGACGGAACGGCCGACGCTTCCCGTTTCTTCTCCGGAGCCGCCCGCGCCGTCCGGACCAGCCGGGTCGCCGCCAGCCAGAAGGTGGTCGGCAGGAACACCAGGTCGCCGACGATCGTGATGGCGGAGAACATCGGCAGGGCCATCAGCACCCCGACGCCGACGTGCGTGGCCAGCATGATGACGAGGATGCAGTACTTGAGCCGCCGGTTGAACACCAGCGCCGGGAACAGCATCTGCGAGAAGACGGTGATGTACGCCATGAGGGCCGCGAAGGTGCCGTGACTGACGATCCAGGCCGAGAGTTCGGGGAAGGTCGAGAAGTCGTCGTACATCATCGAGTAGTAGAGAGCCGTGCCGTTGCGCCACGACTCGCCCTGGATCTTGTACATGGCCGCGGAACCGTAGATCACCATGACCTGGAGGGCGATCATCGCCATGCCGCCGTTGTGCAGGACGGTGACCAGGCGCCGGCGCAGTTCCTCCGTCTCCGCGCCCCAGAAGACGAACTTCGACGTGGCGGACGGTGTCCCCTGCGCCTTGCGGGCGCGGCGGCGCGCGTCGAGTGACCAGTAGCGGCCCGACGCGACGAAGACCAGGTAGTTGGCGAAGAGCAGGCTCAGCAGCGCCCAGCCGCTGTTGGCCATGGACCCGCGGATGTAGAAGGCCACGACGAGGAACCAGAAGAGCACGGCCGTGGCGCGGGTGCGCCAGCCGAGCATCAGCAGCGCGCTGACCACGACGGCGAGCGCGTACCAGGCCCAGAAGACGAGGGCGCTGTCGGTGACGAGGAGCGAGTACCACCAGGAGAACGCGCCGTCCCAGCCCCGGGACTTCAGGGTCTGGTCGAAGAGTTCGGCGGTGAACGGCGAACCCGGCCCCCACAGGTGGTCGGCGCGTACCGATTCGCGGAGCAGGTGGATCAGGTACAGGCCGCCCAGGCCGATGCGGATCGCGGCCGCGCTGTACGGGGCGAGCGGCTGGAGGGTCAGGTTCCGGGCCGTGCCCCTGACCTTGCGGCCGAGGCCCGCGGCAGAGTCCAGGCCCTGGGCGAGTGCTGCGCGTACGGTCATGAGCGGACCTTCCAGTATCCGAGTTTCTGATACTGCGGACGCTCGACGGCTGCGGAGCCCTTGGCGCCGGGCCCCGGTATACGGGTGCTCTTCAGGCGCAGCTGTACGGCCTGTCCGGGCTTCTCCCCCATGGCGTCGAGCCGCACCAGAATGACGTTGAGCAGATAGCGCGCCGAACGGGCGGTGGCCGCAGGGGCGTTCTGGCGCGCCGCGCTGGTCCGGTACTGGGACATGGCGCGGCGCAGGACGAGCTGGTCCTCGATGCTGGGGAGCAGCTCACCCCGGTACGCCGCGTTGTCGTGCGCGGTGAGGTCGATCCACCGGCCGAACTTCCCGTCGACGTTCGCGCGCACTTCGAGGTGCTGATTGAACTTGGAGGGCTCCGGGGCGAAGATGCTCCAGTCCTGCGGGAAAAGCGGCCGCATCCACCCATTGACCTGTTTCGCGTAGGTCTTGGAGAGCGGGAAGTCCGTGGCGACGTAGAGCAGCAGCATGCTGGAGTGAATCAGTGCGACGAACGCGACAAAAGCCGCGAACCACCGGACGATTCCGCGCCGCGAGGCCCCAAGAGGCGTGCCTCTGGGGGCGAGTGGGTCGGGCGGCGGTATGACGGACTCGGCCACGCTTGTTCTCCTCATGGTGCCCACGAATCACAACGGCGCCCAGGGTATCCATCCACGCATCCGTCCACCGCGTCAGATCGCCTTGGCGGGCCATTCCAGCAGCCGTGCGCCGATCACGGCCGTCTGGAGGGTGTAGCGGTGCATCGGGTCGGCCGGGTCGGAACCGGTGAGCTGGTGGATGCGCTGAAGGCGGTAAGTCAGTGCCCGTACGCTCAGGCTCAGGCGGCGGGCCGCCTCAGCGGACACGCAGCCGGCGTCGAAGTACACGCTGAGGGTCTCCAGCAGCGGCTCGGCTCCGCCGCGCGCCCGGCGGAGCGGGCCGAGCGCGCTGAGCACCAGGTCCGCCATCGCCTGCCGGTCCCGGGTGAGGACGGGGAAAACCAGCAGGTCGGCGGCGCGCAGCACCGGACTGTCGAGCGCCATGCGGTCGGCCAGTTCGAGCGCGCTGAGGGCCTCTTCGTACGAATGGACCACACCGCCCGCGCCGGGATGCGCGCGGCCGATCGCCACGCGGCCGCCCTCCGTGGCGGCGTGGGCCTGTTTGGCGAAATGGGTGAGCACATCGGCCTGGTCGCCGGGCACGATGCAGATCAGCCGGCCGTCCTTGGTGGCGATGAGGATGCGCCGGTCGCCGAAGCGGCCGATGAGTTCGCGGTCCACCCGGCGGGTGACGTGGTCGGTGTCCTCGTACGCCTCGGCGCCCTCGGCCACCGCGACGGCGTGGGCCTGGGAGAGCCGCAGGCCGAAGCGCTCGGCGCGGGCGGCGAGGCGGCCCAGGTCGCTGCGCCCGTGGAGGAGGTCGTCGATGAACTCGCGGCGGGCCGCCTCTTCCTGGCGTACGGCCAGCCGCTGGGCCCGCTCGTACCCCTCGGCGAAGGCGTCGACGGCCTGTTCCACCGCTGCCAGGACCCGGTCCGGCGCCGCGGACGCGCCGGGCCAGGCGGCGCGGGTGGCGGCCAGGTGCCGGCCGACGAGGGCGCGCAGGCCGTGCCCGGCCTCGGCCGCCTGTTCCCCGAGGGCGCGGCGCGAGTCCAGCTCGTCCCTGGTGAGGCGGCGGCCGGTCGCGGAGACCTCCGCCAGGATCTGGGCGTAGCCGTCCAGGTACTCCTCGGATATTTCGGTCTCTGTCACGCGCTTCCCCGGATTCTTGGTGCTTCCTGAAGCCCTTCGGCATTAACAGAGCATAAAGATTGCCGGAAACCGGAAATACGCCGGGAGTTGCCTCCCTGAAACGTGCTGTACCTGCCGGGGTCCGGCAAGCCGCCGCCGTCAGCCCGCCGTCAGCCCGTCGACGGCTCGTCGGCGCGGGGCGCGGGCGTACGGCCGAGGAGTTCGGCGAGGCCGCGGCGGGTGGCCGCGAGGACGACGCGGTCGTCGGAGCGCAGGACGTAGCCCGGGTGCAGGTCCCACACCAGGCGCGGCGGATCGCCGGCGCGCTTGCCACCGCCGTCCTCGTCGGCGGCGCGGGCCGCGCTCAGGTCGTCGCGGCGGTCGCCGGGGGTCGCGGTGTCCAGAGCGAGGAGGCGCCATGCGCCGGAGCTGAAGGCCTCGGCGACGGTACGGCCTTCGAGCTGCGGCAGGCCGGCCACCTCGACGGCGGCGAAGAGGAGCACCGTACGCTCGACGGGAATGGCGCCCAGGATCTGGCGCCCCATCATCGCCCCGGCGAAAGCCGGCGCGGCGAGGTGGGAGACGCTGCGGCTGCGGGTCAGGGCGCGGGGGTGGGCGGCGCGCAGGGTGCGGTAGACGGCGGTGGCGAAGTCGTCGTCGTACAGACGCAGCGCCACGCGCAGGTCGGACTTGACGGAGCGTCCGTACAGGGCGGCTTCGAGGTTGGTCGTGTCGGCGCTGGTGAGGGCGAGCATGGCGTGCGCGCGGTGGATTTTGGCGGCTTCGAGTACGCCCTCCTGGGTCACGTCGCCGATCACGGTCGGTACGCGCAGACGGCGGGCGAGCGCGATACCGCGCGCCTCCGGGTCTTCCTCCACGCACACCACTGGGATGTCGAGTTCGCGCAGCCGGGCCAGTACGCGCGTGCCGATCTTGCCGAGGCCGAGCAGGACGACATGGCCGGAGAGGCCGCGCGGCGGGCGGCGCAGTCCGGAGGCGCTGCGCAGGGCGCCGAGGGCCTGGAGTACGGCGGCGACGAGCACGGGGAGGAGGAGCATCCCGGCGAGTCCGGCGAGGAGTTGGAGGATCTGGCGGTCGAGGGATGCGCCTACGGCGGGGTCGTTGATGGCGAAGAGGTCGAGAAGAGTGACGTAGGCGGCGTGGAGGGGGTGGTCCCCGGTGGTGAGCCAGGATGCGACGGCGAGGGCGAGTACGGCGGTCGCGATGCCGGCGATCGCCCACCGCAGGCGGCGGGAGAAGAGTGCGGCGAGCGGGAGGCCGCGGCCCGCGAGCCGGCCCGGCGGCGGGGTCGTACCCGTATAGGAGATCGCTTCGAGCACGATGGTGCCCCGGCCGGTGGCTGCGGCGACGCTGCGGTCGTCGGGCAGCAGACGCGGCGCTTCATCGCCGCTGTGGTCGGAACCCTCGGCTCCGGCAGGGTTGCTGGTGGTGGAGGAGAGCAGCGCGAGGGTGCAGAGTCCGGGGTCCGCGACCTCGCCGCGGGCGGGTGGGTTGCGTTCGACGGCGCGCAGGAGCAGTCCATCGGCCTGGACCACCTTGCTGGTGCCGGCGACCGCGGTGGCGGCCAGGGCGGGGGCGGCGGTGTCGGCGTCCGAGAGCACGGTGGTCGCGGCGTCGAGGGCGGCGGCGTCGAGTCCGGGCGAAGCGAGGGCGGCGGCCTGGTCGAGGAGTTCTTCGAGGTGCTGGCCGAGCTTGCGGTTGTAGAGGCGGATGACCAGGCGCAGACGGGGGTTGAGCCGGCGGGCGGTCAGCGCGGCACGGATGTTGGTCTCGTCGTCGTCGTGGACGAGGGCGAGCGCGGCGGCCCGCTCCACGCCGGCCTCGGCCAGTACGAGGTCGTCGAGCTCCCACGCCTCGACGACGCGTACGGCGTCAGCGGGCCGGTCGTCACGGTCGGCCGCGCCGGCGGCCCCCGGGGGCGTGACGCCGGTCCGGCCCATGACGGCCGACACCCGCCCGAAGAGCGCGGACGCCCGGCCCGGATCACGGACCGCGAGGGGCGCGGGCGCGTGGCGCGACTCGCGGGCGGGCTGTACGACGAGGGTCACCCGCTCCCCGTACACCTCGCGCAGCTCGGCGGCCAGCCGGTGGGCGAGTGCGTCGTCGCCACTGACGATCATGTGGTGCTCGCGGGGGCCCTGTTGACCCTGGCGGGGAAGTGAGGTCACGCCCCTAGAGTGCCTTGCGGCCTCCGGCCGGTGCGTGGGCCCCTGGCTTTGAGGCGGGGGCGGCAGACGCCGGGGTACGTAACGGACCGGCGGCCACCGAGAGCTGACGATGCGTCAGTGACCTTCACCCCTGCATGTCGCGGGGCTGGGGGCGGCCGTGGGACTTCGCGAGCGTACGACGCCACTCTGGCCGGCGGCTGCCGTCGTGACGGCAGCCGGTGCGAGCACAAGCCCGCCCCTGTCACCAATCGCCGGAGGGCGGCCGGGCGACCAGGGGCGTACTACTGCCGGGGGCGGCTTGTTAAGGGCCGCCCCGCTTCTTCTGTTCCCGTACGGCTTCGCGGTCTCCCGAGGCGCCGCTGCCCGTCGGCGGGTCGGCTTCCACTGGGGGGTGCCACGGGCCCCGCTCGACCCGTTCTCCGGGCTGGAGGCCCTCGACGGGGCCTTCGGCGACCTCCGGCTGCTGTACGTCGCTGCCCGCGACGGCGTCCGTGTCGCCCTTGCCGAGCGGGGGGCGCGGCCCGCGCCGCTCCTCGCGGCCTTCGAAGCCGTCATCCCGTTCCTGGCGCTTCATCGCCTGCGCTCCTCTCCTGCGGCGGCCACCGCGTCAGTCGGGCCGCTCGGAGCGTTCGCTCTCGGGGCCCCTGCCGCGCTCGGTGCGAGGGCCGCTGCTCTGGTAGTGCGGGTCGGCCTGGAGGTTTTCGTTGGCCTGCTCGTTGGCGTGCTTGTCGGGTACGCCGCTGTCCTCGGCCTCCTTCCGCAGCCGGGCCCGCTTCGTGTCGTACTTCTTGCTGCCTGGCTCGGGCACAGTGCTCACCTCTCTCGTAGGTCCCGCTGCCCCTCGCGTACCCCACGCGCCCCGGCCGTAACGACCCCGTCGCGGGTCGTGCGGGATCAGCCCTTGTCCCGCAGCTCGCCCTGGAGCTCCTCCGCGATGTGCCGGTCGAGTGCGACCCGTACGAGCGCGGCCGCCAGCGAGGCCATGTCGCTTTCGTCGACGAGGGCGGCCAGCTTGGGCGGGTCCGTCGGCAACCCGAGCCGTTCCGCGCCCTGGAGGGCCTTGCCGTCCAGGTACGGCGCGACCTGCGGCCATACGGCCTGTGCCTCACGCAGGAAGATGTCCGTACCGGCGGGCCCGAGTCCCGGGACCTCGCGCAGCAGGCTCCGCAGCGCCTGCGTATCGCCGTCGGCGGCGTCGCGCATGCGGCGCAGGTCGCCGCCGTACTTGTCGAGGACCAGCCGCGCCGCGTCGCCGAGCTGCGTGGCGGTCCGTTCGTCGTAGCGGCGGTAACCGCCCTCGCCGAGCGCGTCGACCCGCTGCTGCCAGGTGGCGCTTTCCATGCGGCGCGCGTCGCGCATTCCCGCGTCGTGCAGCGCGCGGGCGGCGGCCACGGCGATGGCTGCCTGGATCCGCGCGCTCAGCAGGTGGGACAGGACGAGAAGGCGGTAGAGCGGCTGCGGGGTGTCACGCAGCCTGATGGCCGCCTCGGCGGCGTACGTACGTCCGTGCGCGTCCAGGAGTGCCCGGACGGTGCGCTCGTCCTGGCCGCCCTTGGAGCGGGAGCCGGAGCGGGCGCCGGAGCCGGAGCGGGTCCGGGTGCCGGCGGTCATGCCGGCTTGAGCGGGTCGTGCCCCAGCAGCATCAGCCGGTGCCGCCAGACGCCGTCCCCCGACATCGGCTCCAGGTCGGTGCGCCGCTGTGCGCTGACGGTTTCCACCACCTGCCGCATGACCGCGAGGTCGTCTTCCGTCAGATCCGTGCGCCGCTTGCCCAGGATCGCGAGCACCTGCCGGCCGGTCTGGGTCCCGGCCCGCTCGGGCAGCGGCTCGGTGTGCTCACCGGCGCCACTGGTGCGCAGCCAGGTGCCCAGTTCCTGCGACGTCATGTTCACCACGCGGTGGAAATCGTCCCAGAGCGCTTCGAGTTCCAGGTCGGTGATGCCTTCCATGGTGTGCCTCCCGGTGGTTCTGGGGTCCCGTCCGCAGTACCCCTGCGACGTGGCCCGAAACTCCACCAGGCCGGGAGGAAAGGGGCGCCGAGCAGGGGTCGGGCAGGGCTATCGCGTGAAGACCGCGTCCAGGTAGACCCAAGCGCCCTCGTGCCGCGCGAAACGGCTCTGCTCGTGGAGTTCGCCGGGCTCCCCCTGGTGCGTGTAGTGGGCGCGGAAGGTGACCGTTCCCGTGGTGTGGAAGGCGCTGCCGTCGGTGGTGGCCAAAATCTCCAGGCCCTGCCAGCGCGTGTCCGGGTCGAAGTCGAGGGTCTGCGGCCTGGTGTCGGGGTGCCAGGAGCGCAGCAGGTACGCCGCGTCCCGGGCGGCGAACGCGCTGTAGCGGGAGCGCATGAGGAGCTCGGCGGTGGGCGCGGCGGCCGCCCCGGAGTGGAAGCGCCCGCAGCATTCGCCGTAGCCGGCGGGGAGCCCGCAGGGGCAGGGGGACTCGGCGGAGAGCGGCGCGTGGGGCGCGGGTGTCGCGGGAACGGACCGGCTCTGGGGGCGGCGGCTCGTACCGCGTGAACTGCGTCGGGACATGTCCCCATTGTGCCTGCGGCCGGTGGGGCTCTTTCGCGCCAATGTGCGGCCGGTGCGGGGGATGTGCACGCACGTGCCTTCCGGGTCGTGGGGGCCGGCCGTAGTCTCCTGGGCCTGACGCGACAGTTACCGCCGGTAAGGCGACAAGGGGGACGGGCATGGGCAGTTCCAGACGCACGTTCGTGGCAGGGGCAGCGGCTGCGGCGGCAACGGCGGGCGGGGCGATGGCGCTCGGAGCGGCGCCCGCGACGGCCGCACCGACAGCGAAGGCGCCCGCTCCGGCGGCCGGTCTCCGGCGTACGGCTCAGGAGTCCGTCGCCGTGCTGGGCGGCGGCGTCGCGGGCCTCACCGCCGCGCACGAGCTCGCCGAGCGTGGTTTCGCGGTCACGGTGTACGAGAGGCGGGCCCTCGGCGGCAAGGCCCGCAGCATGGACGTACCGAACAGCGCGAAGGGCGGCCGCAGGCCGCTGCCCGCCGAGCACGGCTTCCGGTTCATCCCCGGCATCTACCACAACCTGCCGGACACGATGCGCCGCATCCCCTTCCCCGGCAACCCCAACGGCGTCCACGACAACCTCGTCGCACCGCGCGAAATGATGTTCGCGCGCACCGGCGGCCGCGAAGACCTCCGGATGCCCATCCCCTGGCCCGGCCACCAGCCGGCCGACCTCACCCTCGACGACATCCGCCGTGCCCTGACCGGGCTCCTCGAAACGGCCGCCAACCTCCCCGCGCACGAGAGCGCGTACTTCGTCAACCGCGCGCTCGTCTTCCTGACCAGCTGCGACGAACGGCGCGACAACACGTGGGAGCGCACGCCCTGGTGGGACTTCGTGCGCGCCGAGCGCATGTCCAAGGACTACCAGCGCATCCTCGCCATCGGCATCACCCGCAACATCGTCGCGACAAAGGCCGAGGAAGCCAGCACGCGCACGGTCGGCACGCTCGGCGAGGCCTTCGTACTCAACGCGCTGGGCCGGGGCGCCGACGGCCCGCCGGACCGCATCCTCGACGCGCCGACCAACGAGGCGTGGATCGACCCCTGGGTGGACCACCTGCGGAGCCTCGGCGTCGACTTCCGGATCGGCTGGACCGTACGGGAGATGAGGTACGCCGACGGGAAGATCTCGGCGGCGATGATCGAGGACCCGGGCGGCGTACGCCGGACCGTGACCGCCGGTCACTACGTCTGCGCCCTGCCGGTGGAGCACGCCCGGCCCACCTGGAACGCGGCGATGCGCGCCGCCGACCCGCAGCTGGCGCGCTGCGACAAGCTCAGGACGGACTGGATGACAGGCATCCAGTTCTATCTGACGGAGCGCACGCCGATCCTGCACGGCCACGTCAACCTCATCGACTCGCCCTGGTCCCTGACCGCCATCGCCCAGGCCCAGCACTGGCCGGACCGGGACTTCCCCGCCGACTACGGCGACGGTACGGCGGCCGACTGCCTGTCGGTCGACATCTCCGAATGGGACAAGCCCGGGATTCTGTACGGGAAGACGGCGAAGCAGTGCACCCGCGAGGAGATCGCGCGCGAGGTGTGGGCGCAGCTCAAGGCCTCGCTCAACGACACGGGCAAGACGGTGCTGCGCGACAGCACACTGCACTCGTGGTTCCTCGACCCGGGCGTGGCCGGCACAGGCACCCCCAACCCCACGAACGAGGACGAGCTGCTGATCCACCCCGTGGGTACCTTCCACAACCGCCCGGCGGCCGCGACGAAGATCCCCAACTTCTTCCTGGCGGGCGACTACGTCAGCGTCGACATCGACCTGGCGACGATGGAAGGCGCGAACGCGTCGGCCCGCGCGGCGGTCAACGCGCTGCTGGACCGGGCCGGTTCGACGGCGCCGCGATGCACGGTGACGCCGCTGTTCCGGCCGCCGGAGATCGAGTTCCTGAAGCGGCACGACCGGACGCGGTACCGGCTGGGGCTGCGGAACGCGCTGGATGTGGGGTGAGGACGGGTGGGTCAGGGCAGTTCGTACGCCGCGGCGAGCCTGCGCACGCGCTCCAGGAGCTCGGACGGGATGCTTCGCAGTGTGTCGGCGTCCGCATCGTTCAAGAACTCGGCAGTCGCCATCCCCAGGCCCAGCCGTGCCCTCCCGCATCCGTGGCTGGCGGACCAGAGGGTCAGCAGCCGGACGGGATCTGTCTCCTTGAGGTATCCCACAGCCATCCCCCAGTCCTGCCAGAGTGGCGATGACTCCTCGTAGGGCCCGCTCCCCGTCAGTCCCGTCATGGCCGCGCGCGCCGTCAATTCCATCGCGTGCGGACCGAGAACGGACCAACCTGGTGCCCGCAGCACACGAGACACCACGGAGTCCGGAAGCCTGGCCGCGTCTTCGGCCAACTGCCCGAAAACGAGCAGGATCGCCCGGTGCCGGGCTTCGCCGTCGAGACCGGACCATGGTTCCAGGAAGGTGCGGCAGTGTTCGTACAGCACAGCCAAGTCGGCGTCCGAGGCGGTGCCGAGGCGGCCGGCCAGCCACAGATTCATGAGGCTGTGCGCGACCGACGTGGCGGTGCCCTCCGGCGTACCGACGAAGGTGGTGACGGCGGATCCCAGCCAGTCGAAGAGAGGGTCGACGGCGTGCAGGACGACGGCGTCATTGGTACCACCGGACACTGCCAGCTTGTGCCGGATCTGCTCCGGGTAGGGCCGGGACCAACTGACCCTTGTTGTGCGGTCCTCGTGGCCGGGCGGGCGTCCGTAGAGCCAGTACGCGTCGACTGGTTGCGGATCGTCGAGCAGGTCCGCCGCCGGACGGATGTCGAGTTCACGGCGGTCGCCGTTCCAGGTCTGGCGGATGCTGAGCGCCAGCGCGAAATCCGTCCACTGCGGCTCGGTGAACGCCGAACGCCACAGCAGTACGTAGCGGTGCCAGGTTCCTACCGGATTGATGTACCTGGGGAACACCTCACTCGCCTTGACTCCGCCCGTGACCAGGACCGTCAGCACCATGAGGTTCGCGCCGTAGAGGCCGTGCCGCGAGGACGTCGCGCGGACGGTCGGCCGGTATTCGGCAAAGCGGTGCTCGATGCGGTTGCGGTGGTCGGCCATCACCGTGACGAGCAGCTCACCGAGCCGCTCGCGCTCCTGTGGCGCGATGCGGCCGATGCGGGCGCCGACGAAGCGGAGCATCTGGCGGGAGGAGAGCGGCGCGTAGGACAGCAGGACGTACAGCAGGTCGTCGTCGACGCCGGCCCGGCCGAGGGAGAGCGCCGGACGCTGGTCGAGCAGCCCGTGGAGGAGCTGTACGGCGAGACGGGCGGCGAGGTACTCGCCGAAGGTGGCGTGCAGGAATTCGTACGTCGCCAACCGCTGGTCGTCGCGGAGCGCCTGCGCCCGCTGGACGAAGAAGAACCGGCCGAGCGCGATCTCGGCCTGGTCGAGCGGCGCGCGGAAACCTGCCTGAGGTGAGTCCGGGCAGCCGAGCAGCGCGGTCAGGTCCTGTTCCAGCTCGCCGGTGGTGATCCACTGCCGGTGCCGGTTGAGCATGCCGAAGGAGATCAGGGAGAGCCGCTGGAGCTCCTGCTCGACGCGGTGCGCCAATTGCCGCTTCGTCAGAGCCGTAGCCGTAGCGGTCTTGCCGACCTCACGGACAGCGAAGGAGGCCAGCAGTTCCTCGTACAGCTCGGCCTCTCCCAGCGGCTGCTCCTCTGCCCCGCATTGCAGCGCGTTGCCCGTCGCGTCGTACAGGGCGAGCATCAGCAGGAGCAGCGGCTGGGAGGCAAGGGCCTGGTGCCGTGCGGCGACGGCGGCGGGCAGTGGGCGCAGGCCGTTCGCGGTGAGGTAAGGGGCGTTGAGGCGGTTCCAGAGGTCGAGCCAGCGCTCGACCTGCTGCTCCCTGAAGGGTTCGAGGCGTAGTGCCACCGCGCCCTCCGGGTAGCGCGCGCGGTCGGCGACGGCGGTGCGGCTGGTGACGACCGCCAGCACCGGCCGCCCCTGGTCCGCCTCGCGCTGCTGGAAACGGGCCACCCGCACCAGGTAGTCGGACTGGCTGACGCCGGTGGCCTGGAGCAGCTCGTCGAAACCGTCGAAGAGGAGGACGGGTACGGCCCCTTCGGCGGCCCTGACCAGCTCCGGCCAGGAGACTCGCTCACCGGTCGTGGTGCGTACGGCGTGCTCGATCTGGTCCTGTACGTCTGCGTCGGCGGGCACTTCGCGCAGGATGACGCGGACGGGCAGGAAGCCCGCATCGGGCAGCCGGGCCGCGAGGATCTTCGTAAGTACGGACTTCCCCGCACCAGGCTGCCCGAGGACGACGAGCGGTGCGGTGGTGGAGGCAAGCGAGGTGAGAGCACCCGCGAGGTACTGGGTGAGGTCGGACCGTACGGGCACGCCCTCCCACCACTCCTCCTCGGCAGGCCCGTGAGGCCCTTCGGTCACGGCCCTGACGCGGAAGTCGGGGTCGACGTAACCCTCGCCGAGGGTGGGCAGGCACACGCCCGTCGGCGCGTCCCCCTCGGCCAGGATCGGGCGGGGCAGGGCCGCCCGGTAGCCGGTGGCGAGGGCGGCGGCGGCGTAGGTGAACGGGCGTACAGGTGCCAGGCCCGCAAGGGCGGTCTCAATACCGGTGAGCGCCTGGCGGATGCCGGCGCGGGTTGCCTGGTGCTCGATCTGGCCGGACCAGAAGCCGAATTCCGGTACTTCAAGTGCTAGTTGGGTGTAGAGCTCCTCGTAACGCTGGATTGCCCGTCGGCCCAGGTCATAGCGCAGCGCCTTCGTCGTCTCCTGTCGCTGCTTCTCGTCAAGCCCGTCCCATACGGCGAGCCCCCGAAGGAAATTCACCAGCCTGAAAGAGAGCCGGAAGTACCACGCCGGGAGTGCCTGGCACACAAGGTCGTGAGGCAGATGCGGTGCCGGCTGAGGGGCGGCAGTGGCGACCAATGCCTGAATGAAGCCGTCCGCCTCCTCCGAACCCCCGGCCAGGCGGATCTGTTCGCGACGCGTCAGCTGCACATCGCGCAGGCTGAAGGGGAGTTCCAAGTCTCCCAGAACCTCGAAGTACGCCGTGACCACCAGAACCGCATGCGCCGCCGCGATCCGCTCCGTACGATCCGCCCGCTCCGCGGACCCCAGCCGCTCCCGCAGCCCGGTCGTCAGATCACGCCCCAGCCTGAGCACTCCACCCCGCGCCTCGAACAGGTTGAGCACCGCGTCGCTGGCCCCGCCCGTCGCCATCGACAGCGCCCCGCCCAGCGCCTGGTCGGCTGCCGCCAATGCCGCGCTGTCGCCGCCGAGAATCGCCACCGCGTCGCTGTAGCTGAGAAGTCGTCGCCCCCGTACCGTCACCGTTCTGGTCTATCACCAGAAGCGGTCAGAGGCGTCCGGCTTCGACAATCCGCCGCAGGAAGCGCTGGGTGCGTTCCTCCTGGGGGTCGCCGAAGATCTGCTCCGGCGTGCCGCGTTCCAGCACCACTCCCGCGTCCAGGAAGCAGACCTGGTCGGCGACTTCGCGGGCGAAGCCCATTTCGTGGGTGGCGAGGATCATCGTCATGCCGTCGCCCTTGAGGTCCCGTACGACGTTCAAGACCTCCCCCACCAGCTCCGGGTCCAGCGCCGCCGTGATCTCGTCGAGCAGGAGAAGGCGCGGGCGTACGGCGAGGGCGCGGGCGATGGCGACGCGCTGCTGCTGGCCGCCGCTGAGGCGGTCGGGGTAGGCGGCGGCCTTGTCGGCGAGGCCGAGGCGGTCGAGGAGTTCGCGGGCCTGTGCCTCCGCGTCCGTACGCGACGTGCCGTGTACGCGTCGCGGCGCGAGGGTGATGTTGTCGAGCACCGTCATGTGAGGGAAGAGGTTGTACGCCTGGAACACGACGCCGATCCGGCGGCGTACGGCGTCCGCGTCCGCCCGTGGGTCGGTGATGTCCTCGCCGTCGAGGAAGATCGCGCCGTCGTCGATCTCCTCCAGGAGATTCGCGCAGCGCAGGAGCGTCGACTTGCCGGAGCCGGACGCGCCGATGAGGGCCGTCACGGTGTGCGGGGCGACGTCGAGATTCACGTCGCGCAGGACGAGTGCGTCGCGTCCGAACGTTTTGCGTACGTTTTCCAGCCGGAGGACGGGAACAGTCATGTTGTGCCTCCCTGGGCTCGCTGCCGGTCCATGCGGGCCGTCACCCAGTCGGTGAAGCGCGTCATCGGGATGGTCAGTGCGACGAAGACAAGACCCGCGACGACGTACGGCGTGTAGTTGAACTCCTTGCTGGCGATGATCTGCGCCGCGTACACGGCGTCGACGGCGCCGGCGATCGAGACGAGACCCGTGTCCTTCTGGAGCGACACCAGGTCGTTGAGCAGCGGCGGCACCACGCGTCGCACCGCCTGCGGCAGCACAACGAAGCGCAGGGCCTGCCCACTGGAGAGGCCGAGCGAGCGGGCCGCCGCCCGCTGCGAGGGGTGGACGGATTCGATGCCGGCCCGGAAGACCTCGGCGACGTACGCCGAATAGGTCAGCGTGAGTGCCGCGCCGCCGAGCAGCACCGGGTCGGTGGTGACACCGGCCAGGCGCAGGGCGGGTACGCCGAAGACGACCAGCAGAAGGCAGATGATGAGCGGCAGGCCGCGGAAGAAGTCGGTGTACGCCGCTGCCAGGGCGCGCAGCGGGAAGAAAACCGGCCCGCGCAGGGTGCGGGCGACGGCGAGGAGCATGCCGATGACGAGGACGGCGGCTCCGCAGACGACGAGCAGCCGCAGGTTGAGCCAGAGACCGTCGATGACCTTGGGCAGCGCCTCGCGGGCGTACTCGGCGCTGAAGAAGGTCTCGCGCGTACGCGGCCAGCCCGGAGAGTTTGTGACGACGAGGAAGAGGACGGCGGCTGTGACGAGCGTGCTCAGTGCCGCGATGGCGGTGGCGCGGCGCGTGCGGGCGCGCTTGTGGCGCTCGCGTTCGAGGCGCCGGGCGGACGGGACGTACACGTCCGCCTCTGCGACTGCCGCCGCTTTCTCTATCGTCACTTCAGCACCGGGGCATCGGCCGCGTCCGACAGCCACTGCTTCTCCAGCTCCGCCAGCGTCCCGTCTGCCCGCAGGGCGTCCACCGCGCCGGTCACGCACGGCGTGAGCTCGCTGTCCTTGTCCAGTACGAGACCGAACTGCTCGGCCGCGCCGCTCCCGGTGTTGTTGTTCTCCAGCTGGCCGACGATCTTCGCTTCGGGCACCTCGGCCGATGTGATGTAGAAGGCCGTGGGGAGGTCGAGGACGATCGCTTCGACCTGGCCGTTCTTGAGGGCGGTCTTGGCGAAGTCGTTCTTCTGGAAGACGGCGGGCTGCTGCTTGGGCTTGATGACGTCGCCGATGACGTCGAGGCTCGTGGAGCCGACCTGGGCGCCGAGCTTGACGTCCTTGAGGCCGGCCAGGGTCTTGACCTTCGCGGCCTTGGAGGTCTTGAGGGCGATGACGGCTTGGCGGACGTCGTAGTAGCCGGAGGAGAAGGAGACGGCCTTCTTGCGGCTTTCGCTGATGGAGATCTGGTTGAGGTCGAAGTCGAACTTCTTCTCGCCGGGCGCGAAGGCGGTATTGAACGGCACGGTCTGCCACACCACTTGGTCCTTGCCGTAGCCGAGCTTCTTCGCCACGGCGTGCGCCACCGCCGACTCGAAGCCCTTGCCGTTGGCCGGGTTGTCGTCGTCGAACCACGGTGCGTACGCGGGCTTGTCGGTGCCGATGGTGAGCTTGCCGGGTACCTCGGTGGCCAGCTTGCCCGGCGCGCAGCTCGCCTTGGCGTCGCCGGGCGCGGCGGCCGGGGACTCGGGCTGCGGGGCGCAGCCGGTGACGGCCGCGACGGTCACGACGGCCGTGGCGGTGAGCGCGGCGAAGGTGACGAAGGGCGAGAAGGCGGTCGTACGGCGACGGAGCAGGCTGGCAGGGCGCATGGCGGGAGACTGGCAGTGCGCGCGTGCGTTTGTCCAGGTCACGGCGGGAAACGTCCGCATCCTGGAATGTGTCCGCAATGTATTGCGAGCCGGTGAATTCCGGCCGGTTCAGGCGCCCGGTGCGAACCGTTCGCGGTAGGCGCTGGGGGTGAGTCCGGTGCGGCGGCGGAGCTGGGTGCGGAGGTTGGCGGCCGTACCGAGTCCGCTCGCCCGTGCGACGGATTCGACGGCGGGATCGCCGCGTTCCATCAAGCGGCAGGCGAGCGCGACGCGTTCGGCGGTGAGCCAGGCCAGGGGCGTGGTGCCGAGCTGGGCGCGGAATCTGCGGTGCAGGGTCGCGGGGCTGACAGCGGCGCGGGCGGCGAGGCCGGCGACGGTCAGCGGGGTGCCGAGCCGCCCCCTGGCCCACTCCAGGAGGGGGCCGAGGGAGGTGTCGGCGGAGGAGGCGGGAGAGGGAATCGGGTGCTCGACGAACTGGCGCTGGCCGCCGTCGCGGTGGACGGCGAAGACGAGGCGGCGGCTGACGGAGACGGCGGCCTCCACGCCGTGGTCGCGACGGACCAGGTGCAGCCCGAGGTCGAGCGCGGCGGCGCTGCCCGCCGCGGTGAGGATGTCGCCGTCGTCGACGAACAGCACGTCCGGTTCGAGCCGGACGGCGGGGAAGCGCGCACGGAAGGCGTCCGCCCACTGCCAGTGCGCGGTGGCGCGGCGGCCATCGAGCACGCCTGCCTCGGCCATCGTGAAGGCGCCGCTGCAGAACCCCACCAGCCGCGCGCCGCGCTGGTGCGCGCGGCGGACGGCGTCCAGCACGGCGGGGCGGCGCGGCACGTCGGTGTCCGGCCGGTTGGGCACGATGAGGGTGTCCGCGGTGTCGGCCGCCTCCAGCCCCGCGACTCCCGTGAGCGTGAAGAATCCGTCTCGCATGAGAGTGCGGGGCTCTGGAGAACAGAGGGCGAAGTCGTAAAGCTCACGGCCGAGTTCGGCCTTGCGCCGCAGTCCGAAGACTTCGATCGCGCAGCTGAGCTCGAAGGGGTTGGAGTTCTCGTCGACGATCACGACGACGCGGTGCGAGGATCCTTGCGTCATGTGCGATTTCTAGCACTCGCGGAGGCGCGGCGCGAGGGGCGAAGGTGAGGTCATGACGACGACGCACGAGCAGAGCAAGCAGCACGAACCCATCGCACTGACCGACGCCCTCGGCTCCTTCGACGCGCTGTGGAGCCCGCGCATCGTGACCCGGGTGAACGACTACGACGTGCGCGTGGCGAAGGTCGCGGGCGAGCACGTCTGGCACGTACACGAGGACACGGACGAGTTCTTCCAGGTCCTGGACGGGGAGCTGACCATCGCGCTGCGCGAGGGCGGCGTGGAGCGGTCCGTGGTGCTGGCGACCGGTTCGGTGTACGTCGTGCCGCGCGGCGTCTGGCACAAGCCGTCGGCGGCGGACGGGGCGTCGATTCTGGTGTTCGAGCCGTCGGGCACGTCGACGGTGGGCGACAGCCACGACCCGGTCCCGCCCCATGTGGACGCGACCACGGGTCACGCGCTCTGACGGACCAGACCTTTCCTTTCCCCTACCCGCCCCTTCCCGCAAAGGGGGGCAGGCCCCCAGCCCCCAGACAACACAGACGCCCTACGGGCGTGTCCTCAAACGCCGGACGGGCTGGATTTCGCTGAGCTGAACACTCAGAGCGCGGCAACCTCGAGCCGGGGCGGAGCCCCTGGCTCGGTGAGCCGCCCCACCCCTCCAGCCCCTCCGGCGCTTGAGGACCGGGGTCTGGGGCGGAGCCCCAGCAACCCCCGGCACCTTCAGCCCGTCCGGCGCTTGAGGACCGAGGCTCGGGCCAGCGCCCCAACAACCCCCCGGCAACCTCAGCCCGTCCGGCGCTTGAGGACCGAGGCTCGGGCCAGCGCCCCAACAACCCCCCGGCGACCCCAGCCCGTCCGGCGCTTGAGAACCGAGGCTCAGGCCAGCGCCCCAGCAACCCCCCGGCGACCCCAGCCCGTCCGGCGCTTGAGAACCGAGGCTCAGGCCAGCGCCCCAGCAACCCCCCGGCGACCCCAGCCCGTCCGGCGTTTGAGGACCGGGGTCTGGGGCAGCGCCCCGGTTTCGGGAAGGGGCGGGTAGGGGAAAGAACCCGCTGTTGGGGGCCGGAGCCGATCTTCAATAGGATCCGGCGATGATCACAAGAAAACGGCTGGCGGCCGGGGCTTTCGCCCTGCTCGTCGCCCTGGCCACCGGCCTCCTCCCGGCCGGCCCCGCTGCCGCCGGGGAACCGGACTCCCCCGACGCCCCCAAGGTCGAACTCGTCCTCGACGTCAGCGGTTCGATGCGGGCCAAGGACATCGACGGCCAGTCCCGGATGGCCGCCGCCAAGCAGGCGTTCAACGACGTACTCGACGCAGTACCGGCCGAGGTCCAGCTCGGCATACGAACCCTCGGCGCCGACTACCCCGGCGACGACCGCAAGACCGGCTGCAAGGACACCAGGCAGCTCTACCCGGTCGGCCCGCTGGACCGGACCGAGGCGAAGACCGCCGTCGCCACGCTCGCCCCCACCGGCTGGACCCCCATCGGCCCCGCCCTCCTCGGCGCGGCCGACGACCTCGAAGGCGGTGACGGCACCCGCAGGATCGTCCTCATCACCGACGGCGAGGACACCTGCGGCCCCCTCGACCCGTGCGAGGTCGCCCGCGAGATCGCCGCGAAGGGCACCCACCTGGTCGTCGATACGCTCGGCCTGGTCCCGAACGCGAAGATCCGCCAGCAGCTGACGTGCATCGCGGAGGCCACCGGCGGCACGTACACCGCCGTACAGCACACCGACGAACTGTCCGGCCGCGTCAAGCAGTTGGTGGACCGCGCCGCCGACCCCGTAGTCAATCCGGTGGCGACGAAGGGCGCGGACCGGTGCGCAGACGCGCCGCAGCTCAAGGCCGGTCTCTACACCGACCGCGAGAGTTTCTCAGAGCACCGCTGGTACCGGGTGGACGTACTGCCCGGCCAGGAGCTGCGGGCCTCGGTCAGCATCGGCGCCGACCGCGCCGTCGACCGCGACTACGGCGTACTCCTGCGCGCGGTGACGACCAACGGCAGGGAGATCGTGCGCGGCTCGGAGGCGGGCGACGGGCGTACGGACGTCATCTCGACCGGCCTGCGCTACCCGAAGGCACCACTGGACGACGACACGGCCGACGAGGTGAGGCCGGCGGCGGAGAGCGTATGCCTCCAGGTCAGCAACTCCTTCTCCGCCCCCGCGTCCGTCAAGACCACGCCGGGCCTGCCCGTCGAGCTGACCATCGACGTGGTGGACGGCCCCGACGAGCCGTCGGACGTCGCGTCCTTCGGCCTCGGCCACGGCTGGTGGCTGCTCGGCCTACTCGCGCTGACCGGCCTGCTCGCCGGTCTCCTGTGGGGCTGGATCTCGCGCTGGCGCTTCGCCGTATGGAGGACCAACTGATGCGTACGACGACACGTGTGCTGAGCGGTGTTGTGCTGGCGGGTGCCGCGCTCTTCGGTACGGCAGCCCCTGTCCTCGCGGACTCGACGCCATCACCGGGCACCAGTCAGGGCGGCGAGGAAGAGGCCCCGCCGACCGAGGCGGGCACCACCTTCCGTACGGCGACGCAGATCCGGCAGGACCAGCCGGCCACGGCCGACGCGTCCACCGGTGATTACCTCTACTGGGTCTTCGACGCCGACGCGGGGCGTACCGCCACCGTGAAGGCCACGGTGAAGCTGCCGGAGGCCGCCGCCCGCCACGGCGCGGCGACCTGGCAGCTCGACGTGTACGACGGACTGCGCCGGCGACAGGCCTGCGTCTACGGCAGCCAGGCCAAGGCGGCACCGAAGGAGGCCGCGTCGGTCACCGTGTCCTGCACGCTGCGTACGGTCAGGGCCTGGGCCGAGCCGTGGGCGAACGACCCGCTGCCGGGGAGTTACTACGTACGGCTGACGGTCGTCGACCTGCCGCAGGAGGACCTCGGTCTGCCGGTGCGCGCGGAGGTCGTGGCATCGGTGAGGGACGCGGGCGGTTCGCGGGCGGTGGACGGCACGCTCTCCGTCCCGCTGGTGCCCGGTGCGTCCGACGCGGCCGTGGCGGAGGCCGCCGCCGACCGCTTCTCGTCCGGCTGGTGGTCGTCGCGCTGGCTCTGGACAGCGGGCGGGGGCGTCCTCGCGGCCGCCGCGGCCATCGCGGGGTACAGCATGACGCGCGGCTCGGGGCGGCCCTCGCGCGTCCCGCCGGGCGTCTGAGCGCTCGCGCGCCGCACGGAGAACAGCAACACAGCCGGCCCTGTCCCGCCTTCGCGGGCGGGGCCGGCTGCCGTCCCGGGGTGGGGCGTACGGCAGGTGGCGCAAGGCACTTGTGGTGCGGCTACCCGGTCCGCACGCTTGCCTCATGACCGCTCCCGTCCATGGTCCAGGCCCCGCGACAGCCGCCCCACCGGTCCGCTCACGCCGGGCGCTGGTTGCGGGGTCCGTCGGCAACTTCATCGAGTGGTACGAGTTCGGCGTCTACGGCTACTTCGCCACCATCATCGCCGCGCACTTCTTCACCCCCGAGGGCGGCAGCGACGTAGAAGGGCTCATCAAGACGTACGCGTCCTTCGCCCTGGCGTTCTTCTTCCGGCCCGTCGGGGCCGCCGTGTTCGGGCGGCTCGGTGACCGGATCGGCCGCCGGCCGACGCTGATCCTGGTGATCTGTCTGATGACCGGCGCCACGACGCTGATCGGTCTACTTCCGACGTACGCCTCCATCGGTGCGGCAGCGCCGTGGCTGCTGACGCTGCTGCGGATCCTGCAAGGGCTGTCGGCGGGCGGGGAGTTCGGCGGCGCCGTGTCGATCATGACGGAGTTCGCGCCGCCGGGCCGACGGGGGCGGTACGGGGCATGGCAGTCGTTCACGGTGGCGCTCGGGCTGCTCGCGGGCGCCGGGATGGCGGCTCTCCTCGCGACCGTACTGACCGAGTCGCAGCTGAACGGGTGGGGCTGGCGGGTGCCCTTCCTGCTGACGTTGCCGCTCGGGCTCGTCGCGCTGTGGCTGCGGCTGCGCCTGGACGAGACGCCCGCCTTCGCGGCGGCCGTCGTCGAGAAGAGCACGCCCGTACGGCCGCCACCCGCCGGCGGGACGGCCAGGGCGATCGCGCTGGGTGCCGGGCGGGTGATGGGGTGGTCCGCGGCCGGTTACACGTTCCTGGTGGTCCTCCCCTCGTACCTCCAGAGCACGCTGAACGCGACGTTCCAGGAGGCGCTGATCGCGACCGTCCTGGCCAACCTCGGCTTCGCGGCGTCGATCCTGCCCGCCGGCCTGGTCAGCGACCGGCTCGGGCGGCGCACGGTGATGCTGACCGGTGCGCTGCTGGTCGCCGTGCTCGCGCTGCCGCTGCTGAATCTGGTGCAGGACGCGGGCGTATCGACGTACGCGAAGGGGGCGGCGCTCTTCGGTGCGGGGGCGGCCGTCGGGCTGATGGCGGGGCCGGGGCCCGCGATGCTGGCCGAGATGTTCCCGACGACGGTGCGCTACACGGGGCTGGGACTGGCGTACTCGCTGTCCAATGCCGTGTTCTCCGGCTGCGCGGGGCTCATCATCACCGAGGTCGTCAAGCGGACCGGCGACGTCGACATCCCCGCCTATTACGCGGCGGTGACGTGCGCGGTCAGCGTCCTGGCGCTGCTGACGCTGCGCGGCGACGACCACAAGCGGGCACTGCGGTGAGCAGCCTTCGAGTGATCGGGCTGATGTCCGGCACGTCGTACGACGCCATCGACGCCGCTGCCGCCGACCTCACCCTCGACGGGGGCACCCTGGTACTCACGCCGCTCGGCATGATCAGCGCGGTGTACGGCGAGGAGCTGCGGGCGGCGCTGGCCGAGGCGCTGCCGCCCGCCGGGACGACCCTGGCCGCCGTGTGCCGGCTCGACACGCGCATCGGGCAGGCCTTCGCCGACGCCGCGGTGCTGGCCGACCGCGAACTGTGCGGTTGCCGGGCCGACTTGATCGCCTCGCACGGGCAGACCGTCTACCACTGGGCCGAGGGTGGGCGGGTGCACGGCACGTTCCAGATCGGCGAGCCGGCTTGGATCGCCGAGGCGACGGGCCGCCCCGTCGTATCCGGCTTCCGTACGCGCGATGTCGCCGCCGGGGGCCAGGGCGCGCCGCTGGTGAGCATCGTCGACGTCATGTGGCTGCGCGGGCGGCCGGGTGTGCCTGTCGCACTGAACCTCGGCGGGATCGGCAACGTCACGGTGGCGGGGGACGGTTCGTCAGCGGACGGTTCGTCACGCGGCGAACCTCTGGCTTTCGACACCGGGCCCGCCAACGCGCTGATCGACGCTGCGGTGCGGGAGCTCACGGGTGCGGCGTACGACGCCGAGGGTGCCTTGGCCGCCCGCGGAACTGTCCACCGGCCGCTGCTGCGACGGCTGCTGGAGGAGCCGTACTACGCGAGGCCCGCGCCCAAGACGACGGGCAAGGAGCTCTTCCATCTGCCCTACCTGCGCGCGGCGCTGGCCGGCTTCGGGCCGCTGCCGGCATCGGACGTCGTGGCCACGCTGACCCGGCTCACGGCGCGGACCGTGGCCGACGCCATCCGGCCTTTCGGGGCGACGGAGGTGATCGCGTCGGGCGGGGGTACGCGCAATTCGGTGCTGATGGAGTGGCTGAGGGAAGAGCTCGGCGTTGGTGTACCGCTGCGGACGTCGGACGAGCTGGGGCTGCCGTCGGCGGCCAAGGAGGCGTACGCCTTCGCGGTCCTGGGCTGGCTGACCGCGCACGGCCTGCCCGGCACGGTCCCTTCCTGCACCGGCGCCCGACGCCCGAGTGTCCTCGGCTCGATCACGCCCGGCGGGCCCGGCCTGCGCCTGCCGGAGCCGGTGGCGGGGGCGCCCGCCCGGCTCACCATCTCGGCCACGGACAACTCCGTCCCCTTTACTGGACGTTGAACGCACCCGTACGCTCCCGCCACCGCGTGATCACCAGTCGTACGGCAGACGGAGGGTGCAGCACCATGAGACTTCTGAACAGACCCGCGCTTCTCGCGGTGGCGGGGACACTTCTGGCAGCCGGCGCCCTAGGCACCACACCACCGGCCACAGCCGCCACAGGGGCGACGGCGGCCACATCGGCAGCGCCGCACCCGGTAACCGCGAGCGCGAAGGTGGTGCCCGTCCAGCAGACGGGCCCGGCCGACAAGCGGTTCAATCTCGTCGTCCTCGGTGACGGCTACACCGCCGGCGACATGGCCGCCTTCCGTGCCGATGTCGACAAGCACATCAATGTGCTGTGGAGCATGGAGCCGTTCGCCTCCTACCGTTCGTACATCAACGTGTGGGCGGTGGAAGTGCCGAGCGCCGAGTCGGGCGTCGACTGCGATCCCGGCCTGGACGCGCCGCGCCGCGACACCGCGCTGGACATGGGCTTCTGGGGCGGCTGCAACCCGGCGAGTGTGCAGCGCCTGCTGTCGATCGACTCGACGGCGGCGACGGCGCTGGCCGATCTGATCCCCGGCTCGAAGAGCTCGAACCGGCAGATCGTCGGGCTTGCCAACAGCGCGACGTACGGCGGTGCGGGCGGCACCTTCGCCACGGGGTCCGGCGGCAACGCGCTCTCCTCGCTCATCACCCCGCACGAGATCGGCCACTCACTGGGCAAGCTCCAGGACGAGTACGACTACTACGCGCGGGGCGTCCCCGGCGGAGCGTACGAGGGCGGCCAGCCGAGCTCCGCGCACCACACGCTGCTCACCGAGGACGAGATGCGCACCCAGCAGCGCAAGTGGTGGCGCTGGCTGGGCGAGCGCAGCGACTCCGGCGGCGTCATCGGTCGCCACGAGGGCGGCATGTACCAGACGAAGGGTGTCTGGCGGCCGAGCAAGCACTCGATGATGAAGACCCTCGGGTACGCCTTCGACCAGGTGCAGCGGGAGGTCATGACGCAGGCGATCTCCGCCAAGGTGGACCTGGTGCAGGGCCACACCCCGAACGACGCGGCGATCGGCGACGACCGGACGGTGTGGGTCGACACCCTGCATCCGGTGGGCGGGGAACTCGACACCGTGTGGCGGCTGGACGGCCGGAAGGTGGACGGGACGGCGGGCGCGCGCAGCCTGGACCTGCGACGGCTCGGCCTCACCGGGGGCCGCCGCCACACCCTCACGGCGACCGTCTCGGACCCGACTCCGTTCGTACGGGACCCGAAGATCCGCGCTTCGGCGGCGCTGACCCGCACCGTCACCTGGACGGTGGACGCGTCCGTCACCACCCCGGCACAACCGTTGTCCGCGGCGCCGGAGTTCACCGGTCACACCGACACCGGTGCGCCGGTGGGCGCGGAATCGGTCGTGTACGCCGACACGACGCATCCGGCGGGCCGCGAGGCCCCGCAGGTGCGGTGGACCTTGGACGGGCGGCCGGTCCGCAACCCCGGCAACGACCGCGACCTGGACCTGGGCGAGCTGCCGCTGCGCGGCGGCGACCACACCCTTGAGGCCCGCATCGTCGGTACGGACCGAACGCTGGCCTGGACGGTGGACGCGACGCCCGCCACGGCGGCTTACGAACTGTCCGAACCACTGCGGACGGTGCGGCGGGCCGGGAAGCCGGTGGAGTACGTCTACGACGGTCCGTTCACGATGAAGCTCATGGCCCGCGACGATCAGGACGGCTACGTGGTCACGCAGTTCCGGGTCGACGGCGACGGCTGGTACACGTACTTCGGCTGGCCGACGGACGCGAACGCGCCGTTCCGGTTCACGCCGGGCGGCACGGTCATCGACGACCTCGTCTACGGCAAGCTCGGCACGCCGCGGGTCGTGCCGTGGGACGACGCGACACCGGAGTACGGCCCGCACACGGTCGAGTACCGCACGATCGATTCGGCGGGCAACGTAGCCCCGGCAAAGGCGTTCCGCGCAACGCTGATCCCTCCGGGCCAGTAGGGAAAGGGGGCGGATCCGGATCCCCCAGACCCCCGGACGCCCTCCGGGCGTGTCCTCAAACGCCGGACGGGCTCCCATGGAGCCCCTCCGGCGATTGAGGAGCGGAGTCTGGGGCAGCGCCCCACGTACCCACCCCCGCCACCCCAGCCCGTCCGGCGTTTGAGGACCGGGGTCTGGGGCAGCGCCCCTCACGCGGCGGAGCCACAAAAATGTCACAGCGGGAAGGGGCGGGTCGGGGAAGAGCCCGCCGCAGGCGCCACCCGCGCCCACCCCGGCCGCGCCGCCCTAGGCATCCGGCAGCGCGTCCGCCACCATGGCCGCGAACTCGTCCGGGGTGGCGATGCGTACGCCGAGATCCTCCGCCTTCGCGCGCTTCGAGCCCGCGTTCTCGCCCGCCACCACCAGCGCCGTGCGCTTCGAGACGCTCGACGACGCCTTGCCGCCCGCGCGCTCGATGACCTCGTTCATCTGGTTGCGGCTCAGCTTCTCCAGAGGACCGGTCATCGCACCGGTGACGACGACCGTCATGCCGTCGAGCGGCCCCGCGGGCCCGGCGGCCACCTCCGCATCCTCCTCCGGAGCCGGCGGCGTCGCCCCCGGCTCCGTCATGTTCACCCCGGCGGCGACGAGCTTGCCGATCAGCGGCCCCAGTTCCGCCAGCTCGGCCACGATCACCGGCGCCTTCTCCACGCCGATGCCCTCCACTCGCTGCACCGCCTCCGCGTCGGCCGCCCGCAGGTGGTCCATCGTCGCGAAGTGCCGGGCGATACGGCGGGACATGGAGCGGCCCGTGCCCCGCACGCCGAGTGCTGCCAGGACTCGGGACAGCGGCCGGGTCCTCGCCAGCTCGATGCCGGCCAGCAGATTGTCCGCGCTGGTCTCCCCCATCCGGTCCAGCGTCAGGAGTTGCTCACGGGTGAGGGTGAAAAGGTCGGCGAAGTCGCCTACCAGGCCCGCGTCGACGAGCTGGACGACGCGCGTCGTGCCGAGGCCCTCGATGTCGAGCTGGTCGCGCCCGACGGCGTACGCGATGGACGCCACCACCCGGCAGTTGCGCCCCCGCACACAGCGCCAGCGCTGCTCGCTCGCGTCGATCTCCGAACCGCACTGCGGGCACGCCTCCGGGAAGGCGATCGGCTGCTCCTCGCCGGTGCGCAGATGGGCGACCGGCGCCTCGATGCGCGGAATGATGTCGCCCGCCTTGTAGACCATCACCTGGTCGCCCAGGCGCAGATCGCGGCGGGTGATGTCGGCGGGGTTGTGCAGCGTGGCGTACGTGACCGTGGACCCGTCGATCTCCACCGGTTCGAGGACGGCGCGCGGCGCGATGATGCCCGTACGCCCGACGTTCCACTCCACGGCGACGAGCCGCGTGACTTTCTCGACGGCGGGCAGCTTGTACGCGATGGCCCAGCGCGGCGCACGCGAACCCGCCCCCGCCTCGCGCTGGTCGGCCGCCGAGTCGGCCTTGATGACGATCCCGTCGATACCGAACGGCAGCTCGGAGCGCAGGGCGGCGATCTCCTCGACCCGGGCCTGCACCTCGTCGGCCGTGGCCACCGTGCGCGGCGGCACGGCGGTGTCCGCCGCCGTGTGCACGCCGAGCGCGTCGACCCGCCGCAGGATCTCGCTGTGCGGCCACTGCGTGAGCCCTTCGCCGAGGTCGCCGGACCCGGGCAGCGGCAGGGCGCCGTACGCGAAGAACGTCATCTCCACGCTGTACGGGCGGTCCTTGGCGCGCAGCGTGCCCGCCGCGCCGTTGCGCGGATTGGCGAACGGCTCGCCGCCGTGCTCCGTGCGCACCGCGTTCGCCTTCTCGAACTGGGCGGTTGTCATGAGGACTTCGCCGCGCACCTCGAAGGTGGCCGGCTCGGTCAGCTCGCCGGGCAGGCCGACGATGGTGCCCATCGCGTGGGACACGTCCTCGCCCGCCGTGCCGTCCCCGCGTGTGATGAGCTGGACGAGCTTGCCGTGCCGGTAGCGGGCGGCGATGGCGAGGCCGTCGAGTTTGGGTTCGACGCTCCACTGCTCCACCGGCCGGCCGAGTCTGCGCTCCAGGGAGGCCGTCCAGGTGGCGAACTGCTCGGCGGAGAACACATTGTCCAGCGACAGCATCGCCACGGTGTGCGGCACGTCCCCGACCGCCGCGCCACCGGCCACCTTCCCGGTCGGGGAGTCCGGCAGCACTTCGTCCGGGTGCGCCTGCTCGTACCCCTCGATCGCCCGCACCAGCCGGTCGTACGCGTCGTCGTCCAGGGCGCTGTCACCCTGGGCGTAGTAGGCGGCGGCCGCGCGGGTCGCGGTCTCGACCGCCTCGGCGTATGCGGCGGTGTTTGCGAGAACGGCAGGTGTGTTCGTCATGTCCTTCATCCTGCCTCCCACCACTGACAACGCCCTTGAGCCTCGCAGTGGCGGCCGGTGGCGGCCGGTGGCCGCCGGTGGCCGCCGGTGGCCGCCGGGCGGTATCGCCTTCATATCGAAGGACAGTCGGCCGTTCGTACCACTGGACCTTCTGTTAATCTGCCCGCTCCTGGATGTTCGTCCACCCGTCCGTCTCCCCCAAGCGCCCAACCCCCGCAGGGTGCAGCGAGGTGTCTCGTCCGTGTACAGCACTCCGTTTTCCCCCGCAGAGGCCAGAGCCGCGCGCGCCCGGATAGGCCTGACCACGGCTCAGGTCGCCCATTCCATGGCAGCGTGCGGTGCCCCGGCCCATCCCGACCTGATCGCCGCCTGGGAGCAAGGCACCCATGTGCCGTCCGAGCCCCAGCTCTTCGCCCTGGCCGATGTCCTGTGGTGTACGTCGACCACGCTGATGGGCATCGAACCGCGCACGCTGGCCGAGCACCGGCTGGCCAAGCTGCTGAGCGTGGAGCGGCTGGCGTACCGGATCGGCATGGACGCGGCCGAGTACCGGGCCGCCGAGGCGGCGCAGCGCTGGGACGGGGACCCACGCCAGACCAGGGCCCTGGTGGACGCATTGGGGCTCTCCCTGCGGAAGCTGATCGGGATCATGGGACGGGTCGACGAGTTGGCCGGGCATCTGCGGACGGCCATCGACGGGCGCTGGAAGGTGCATGTCGCCCCGGTGGCGGAGATCGTCTGTGTCGACGAGACGCTGGTGGGCGACGCGCTGCGTGAGATGCACGCGGAGTTCGCGGCGTTCTCCGAGCGCTATATGGGCCACCTGGTGGCCCGGAACGACGATGCCCGCCTCAAGGAGATCGCGGCCGAGCGTGCCGCGTTTCTGCGCCGGCTGGTCGACCATTTCTGGGAGCTGATCGGTGAGGCGGGCGACGTGCCGCCGTTCAACGCGGTGGGCCGCTGAAGCGAGTCGCCGTACGCCGGTTGTGGGCCGGTGAGGGCATGGACTGCCCCTCCCGGCCCCCCCACACCCGGCGCGCGCAGCGCGCCGCCGCGGGGCCCCGGAAGGGGTGCGCCCGGCCCGGGGGCGACAACCAAAAGGCCGCGAA
>NZ_JBEXNQ010000047.1:0-36105 GCF_040611155.1 Streptomyces sp. NPDC002994 | reverse complement strand
CTCTTTTTTGGTTCGCTGAGTCTTCCTGCGGGGTGGCCCCCCCAACCCGCCGGCCGCGCCGCCGCGCGTGTCCGGGCGCCCGCCCCCCCGGACGCGCCTCACCACTCATTTCCGTACCGCGGGGAGGAAGCAAGATCATGGGTGTCACGCTCGCCAAGGGAGGCAATGTCTCCCTCTCCAAGGCCGCACCGAACCTCACTCAGGTGCTGGTCGGGCTCGGCTGGGACGCGCGCTCCACCACCGGAGCCGACTTCGACCTCGATGCCAGCGCGCTGCTGTGCCAGAACGGCCGGGTGCTCGGCGACGAGTACTTCGTCTTCTACAACAACCTCAAGAGTCCCGAGGGCTCGGTCGAGCACACCGGTGACAACCTGACCGGTGAGGGCGACGGCGACGACGAGTCGATGATCATCGACCTCACCCTGGTGCCGGAGAACTGCGACAAGATCGTTTTTCCGGTCTCGATCCACGACGCCGACAATCGCGGCCAGACATTCGGCCAGGTCAGCAACGCTTTCATCCGGGTGGTGAATCAGGCGGACGGTCAGGAACTCGCCCGCTACGACCTCTCCGAGGACGCCTCCAGCGAGACCGCGATGATCTTTGGAGAGGTGTACCGATACGGCGGCGAATGGAAGTTCCGAGCCGTTGGGCAGGGGTATGCGTCGGGTCTGCGAGGCATCGCCCTAGACTTCGGGGTCAACGTTTCGTAAAGCCGCGCACGGCGCGGGGGAGACCCGTACTTACACGATGGGGTAGCCAGTGGTTCTGAAAACCTTCGGCTGGTCGTTTGCCGTCACGGCACTCGGTCTAGCTTTCGCCGCCTGGCAGTGGGGGTGGGAGGCGTTCGGGGTCGTACTGATCCTGTCGATCCTCGAGATCTCACTGTCCTTCGACAACGCGGTCGTCAACGCCGGAATCCTGAAGAAGATGAATGCCTTCTGGCAGAAGATCTTCCTCACGATCGGCATCCTGATCGCCGTCTTCGGTATGCGGCTGGTCTTCCCTGTCGCCATCGTCGCGATCAGCGCCAAGGTCGGTCCCATCGAGGCGATTCAGCTCGCGATGGACGAGCCCGGGCAGTACGAAGCCCTGGTCACCGACGCTCACCCGGCGATCGCCGCCTTCGGTGGCATGTTCCTGCTCATGATCTTCCTGGACTTCATTTTCGAGGACCGGGACATCAAGTGGCTCGGCTGGCTCGAGCGTCCGCTGGCCAAGCTCGGCAAGGTCGACATGCTGTCGGTCTGCATCGCACTTATCGTCCTGCTCGGTACGGCGATGACCTTCGCGACGCACGCGCACACCAGCACGGGATACCAGGACAAGTCGGCCACGGTGCTGCTGGCCGGCGTGGCCGGCCTGATCACGTACCTCGTCGTCGGCGGTCTCTCCAGCCACTTCGAGAACAAGATCGAGGAAGAAGAGGAACACGAGCACGAGGAGGAGGAGAAGGCCAAGGCGGAAGGCAAGGAAATCTCCGCCGTCGGCCTGGCGGGCAAGGCCGCGTTCTTCCTCTTCCTCTACCTGGAAGTCCTCGACGCCTCGTTCTCGTTCGACGGTGTCATCGGCGCCTTCGCCATCACGAACCACATCTTCTGGATGGCGCTCGGCCTCGGTATCGGCGCGATGTACGTACGTTCGCTCACGGTCTACCTGGTCCGCCAGGGGACCCTGGACGACTACGTCTACCTGGAGCACGGCGCGCACTACGCGATCGGCGCGCTCGCGGTCATCCTGCTGATCACCATCGAGCACCAGATCAGCGAGTTCATCACCGGGCTCGTCGGTGTCTTCCTGATCGCCGCCTCGTTCTGGTCCTCGATCCGCCGTAACAAGGCGCTCGCGGCCGCAGGGGGAGAAGGCCCGGCCTCGGGAGACAAGACTGAGGTCCAGTCCGGGGTGTGACCCCGTAGGGATTGAGGAACGCTCTGAGCGGGGCGGTCACGAGGCGTCGGCCTCGGGGCCGCCTCGCGGGCGTTACCCGGCTTATACGAGTACGAGCCACCTGGGGGGTGGGGCGGGATGGCCATCTGGGACAGCCTGCGGCGGGACAGGTCGGCCGAGCAGTTCGCGTCCGGCAGTGCGGCGACCAACGCGATCGAACTGACCAAGCGGAACCCGTCGGTCTCGCTCACCAAGCAGGGCGCGACCACCGGTAACCTGCGCGTCAATCTGTCGTGGCGGATGCGCACTTCGGACATCGGGGGCAACAAGCCGCGGCCCAGCGGGAGCGTGCTGCGCCGGCCGTTCAAGTTCTTCCAGCCGGAACTGGTGCAGGCGCACACCCAGGGCGTGGTCAACGTCGACCTCGACCTGGGCTGCCTCTACGAGCTGGTGGACGGCACCAAGGGCGTCGTACAGCCGCTGGGCAGCTTCTTCGGCAGCCTGAACGAGCCGCCGTACGTCAAACTCAGCGGCGACGACCGCTTCGGCTCCCCGTCGGGCGAGACGATCTACGTGAACCTCGACCACCGCGAGGAGATCAAGCGGCTGCTGGTCTTCGTCTACATCTACGACCAGACGCCCGCCTTCGACCGCACGCACGCCGTGGTGACGCTCTACCCGAGCAACGGCCCCCGAATAGAAATCGAACTGGACGAGCGCGCCCCGCAGGCGCGCTCGTGCGCCGTATTCACCGTCGAGAACGCCAAGGGCGATCTGACGGTGCGCCGCGAGGTGAAGTTCGTCTACGGCTTCCAGGCAGAACTGGACCGCCTGTACGGATGGGGCCTGCAATGGGGCCGCGGCTACAAGGCGAAGGCGTGACAGGCCTTCCCCCGGCCATCTCGGCCCGTCCGGCCACATCCGGCCCGTCCGGCGTTTGAGGACCGGGGTCCGGGGCGGAGCCCCGGTTTCGGGAGCACCGCCCCTACTGGCCGCGCACGAACTGCGGCCCCTGCGGCGGCAGCCGGAAGTTCGGGTCCGGAGCGAAGGCAGCGGCAGCAGCCGGCTGCGGATAGCCATAGGCGGGCTGAGTCGAAGCCGACTGGGGGAAGCCGTAGGCGGGCGCGGGCGCGGCCGTCGGCTGCGGATAGCCGTACGCAGGCTGCATCGGCTGGGTGGGCTCGGAAGGCTGGACCGGCGTCGGCTGCGCAGCCGCAGGGGCGGGATCCGCCCCGTCCGCCCCCTCCGTCTCGTCCACCGAGATCCCATGATCCGTGGCCAGCCCGATCAGGCCGTTCGAGTAGCCCTCACCCAGCGCCCTGAACTTCCAGCCCTCACCGCGCCGGTACAGCTCCCCGCAGATCAGCGCGGTCTCCGCACCCGTCTCCGGCTTGACCTCGAAGTACGCGAGCGGTTCACCGCTCCCGGACGCGGTGGCGTCGTACACCTGGATGCACAGATCCCGCACGCGCTCGAACGGCACATCGTCCGTCGAGGCGACGATCAGAACCCGGTCCACGGCCGGCTCCAGCGCCGCGAGATCCGTCTGCACGGAGTCGGTCACCCCGTCGGGCAGGCGCTTCTTGCCCAGACTCCGCACCAGCCCCGAGGGGTGGCGGGGCTGGTTGTAGAAGACGAAGTCCTCGTCGGAGCGTACGCGCCGGTCGACGCCGAGCAGCAGGGCCGAGGCGTCCACTTCGGGGACGTCGGGACCGGGGGTCCAGCGCAGCACAGCCCTTACGGCTGTGGCGTCGAGCGGGACGTTCGAGCCCTTCAGCATGGCGTGCGTCATGCCGGTCATCCTGCCTCCCCGGGGCTCCCCCGGACAACGCGGGGGCCCCTTCCAGGCATAGGTGCTTTCACGTGGGTAACCTGAAATTCACGTATGCGGGGAACTCTTGACACCACCCCTACGTACTATTACCGGCCATACAAGGATGCGCCGACACGGCAGCACGGGGGGATTTTCATGCGTCATTTCGGACATATTCCGCCCCCTGTCCGGGAGAGTCTCTTCCATCAGGAGCCCGTAGCGTTCGATGCCGGGTCCTCGGCCCGCACGCTCTCCGCCGCTCTCGGCGCCACGCTCTACAGCCCGGCCACCCGGCCGCGACTCGCTGACGACGTGGCGAAGCAGGCGGGGCGCGGGGTCGTCTCGATGGTGCTCTGCCTGGAAGATTCCATCGACGACGGGGAAGTCACCGGCGCCGAGGAGAACCTCGTCCGGCAGTTCGCGGAGCTCGACGCGCGCGGCCTGGAGTTGCCGCTGCTGTTCGTCCGGGTCCGGGAGCCCGCCCAGATTCCCGATCTGGTGCACCGGCTCGGCCCCTCGGCCCGCCTGTTGTCCGGATTCGTACTGCCGAAGTTCACCGAAGAGCGGGGTGTCGCCTTCCTGGAGGCGCTCACGGCCGCGGAGGCGGTGAGCGGCCACCGGCTCTTCGCGATGCCCGTGCTGGAATCGCCGCAGCTGCTCCACCTGGAGACCCGGGCGGAGACGCTCGCGGGCATCGCCCGCACGGTGGACAAGTACCGGGAGCGGGTCCTGGCGCTGCGGCTCGGGGTCACCGACTTCTGCTCGGCGTACGGGCTGCGCAGGGCGCCCGACATGACGGCGTACGACGTCCAGATCGTGGCCGGGGTCATCGCTGACGTGGTGAATGTGCTCGGACGCTCGGACGGCACGGGCTTCACGATCACCGGCCCGGTGTGGGAGTACTTCCGCGTCCAGGAGCGGATGTTCAAGCCGCAGCTGCGCCGCAGCCCCTTCGTGGGGCAGGCGGAGGCGCTGCGCGCGTCGCTCATCGAGCACGACATGGACGGCCTGCTGCGGGAGATCTCGCTCGACCGTGCGAACGGGCTGCTGGGCAAGACCTGCATCCACCCTTCACACGTGCTGCCCGTGCACGCGCTGTCGGTGGTCAGCCATGAGGAATTCAGCGACGCGCAGGACATTCTGCGGCCGGAGCGGGGCGGTGGCGGAGTGATGCGTTCCGCGTATACGAACAAGATGAACGAAGTGAAGCCGCACCGCGCGTGGGCCGAGCGCACGCTGCTGCGGGCCGAGGTTTTCGGCGTGGCGCGCGAGGACATCGGCTTCGTGGAGCTGCTGACAGCGGGAATAACCGACTGAGATGGGGACGGACGAAGTGGTGTGGTCGGGAACGTGGGTCGCGGAGCGGCTCGGCGTCGAACTCGTCGGTGACGGCGAGGGGCAGGGGCCGGGCCGGCTGCACGATCTGCTGGGCCTGGCCCTGCGCCGCAACCCGAAGCGGGCCCATCTGCTGGTGTCGAACGTGCTGGGCAAGCACGTACCGCAGCTGCCGTCGCGGGTGTACGGGGCGGGATTCGCGCTCGGCGAGGACGTACGCAAGCTGCTGGGCGAGGAGGCGGTCCGGCGCGCCGTGGTTCTCGGCTACGCCGAGACGGCGACCGGGCTCGGCCACGCGGTGGCGGACGGCGTGGGCCTAGCGCCGTACCTGCACTCGACGCGGCGCCCGGTGGACGGCGTCGCGACGGCGGGCGGCTTCGAGGAGTCCCACTCGCACGCCACCTCGCACCTGCTGCTGCCGCAGGACCCAGCGCTGCTGGCCGGCGAAGGGCCGCTGGTCCTGGTCGACGACGAGTTCTCCACCGGCAACACGGTGCTCAACACCATCCGCGACCTGCACGAGCGCTACCCGCGCGAGTGGTACGTGATCGTGGCCCTGGTCGACATGCGCTCGGCGCGGGACCGGGGGCGTCTGGAGGAGTTCGCGCGGGAAATCGGCGCCCGGGTCGACCTGATCGCGATGGCCTCGGGCACGGTCCGCCTGCCGGCGGACGTACTGGCGAAGGGCCAGGCGCTGGTGGCGAAGCATGACCCCACGCCAACGCCTCCCGACGCCACTGCCACCCCCGCCGCCCCACCTCTGCGCACGGCGGCCACGGGCGCGGCGGCCACTGGCACGGTGCCCACGGGCGCGGCGGCCACCCGGCCGCAGCCGCCCCACGAGGCGTCCGCAGGCGCCGACGCCAGGGCTGCCGGGGCCGGAGCCGCCCACCCCGGGCCGGTCGCCGCCCAGAGGCCTTCCGACACCACGGCTGAGGACCCGAGCAGCACCGTGTCCAGCCACCCCCAGGCCGGGGCGGCTCAGGCACCCGACACCGAGGCCGCCGGGCCCACCCGCGTGGAGCTCGCGTGGCCCTGTGGCGTGCCCGACGGTGGGCGGCACGGGTTTCTGCCTGTGCACCGGGCCGCGCTGGAGGCCTCGCTGCCGGGCATGGCGGACCGTATCGCCGGCGCATTGCCCGAAGACGCCCGCCGCGTCCTGGTCCTCGGCTTCGAGGAGCTGATGTACGCACCGCTCCGGCTCGCCACCGCGCTGGAGGAGCGCGTCGACGCCGAGGTGCGGTACTCGACCACCACCCGCTCACCCGTGCTCGCCGTCGACGACCCGGGCTACGCGATACGCACGCGGATCGTCTTCCCCGCGCACGACAACCCCGCCGACGGCCCCGGCACGCGGTACGCCTACAACGTCGCGGGCGCCGGCTTCGACGCCGTCGTCGCCGTTGTCGACTCCGCCGCCGACACCCCTGAACTGCACGCCCCCGACGGCCTGCTGGCCCGCCTCGCCGCCCACACCGGGCACGTCGTGCTGGCGGTCGTCCCTTCCTACATACCCGCCCGACGGCAGGAGCCGCCCATGCCCGAGCCCCTCCGCGGCCCCGCCTTCTCCTCCTACGCGCCCGAGGACGTCGGCTGGCTCCTCCAGGACCTCTCGGACGTCGAGCTGGAGGCCCCTACGGAGGAGCGCGAGGAGGCGATCCAGAGCGGCGGCGCGCACTACGCCGAGTCGCTGCCCGTCGAGTACCAGCCGAGCCCGCAGTACCAGCAGCTCTTCAAAGCGGCCCTGGAGACGTCGGCGGCCCGTATCGCCCGCGCCGTGGCCACCGTCACCGAGACGGTCCTCGCCGAGCGCTCACCGCGCCCCGTGCTGGTCTCCCTCGCCCGCGCCGGCACGCCCGTCGGCGTGCTGATGCGCCGCTACGCGCAGCACCGGCACGGGCTCGACCTCCCGCACTACGCCGTCTCCATCGTCCGGGGCCGCGGCATCGACGAGACCGCCCTGCGCTGGCTCGCCGCCCACCACGACCCGGCCGATGTCGTCTTCGTCGACGGCTGGACGGGCAAGGGCGCGATCACCCGCGAACTCGCGGAAGCGCTGGACAACTTCGCCGCCACCACCGGCATCGGCGGATTCGACCCGGAGATCGCCGTCCTGGCCGACCCCGGCGGCTGCGTGAAGACGTACGGCACCCGCGAGGACTTCCTGATTCCCTCCGCCTGCCTCAACTCCACCGTCTCCGGCCTGATTTCCCGTACGGTGCTCCGGTCCGATCTGGTCGGTCCCGACGACTTCCACGGGGCGAAGTTCTACCGCGAACTCGCGGACACCGACGTGTCCGGTCACTTCCTCGACACCGTCGCCGCCCGCTTCGACGAGGTCGCGGACGCCGTGGAGGCCGACGTCAAGGAGCTGCTGTCGGCGGACCGTGCCCCGACCTGGGAGGGCTGGGCGGCGGTCGAGCGGATCAGTGAGGAGTACGGCATCCACGACGTGAACCTCGTCAAGCCCGGTGTCGGCGAGACGACTCGCGTGCTGCTGCGCCGCGTCCCCTGGAAGATCCTCGCGAAGCGCGACGCCGGCGCCGACCTCGACCACGTGCGGCTGCTGGCAGAGCAGCGCGGCGTACCGGTCGAGGAGGTCGAGGGCCTCCCGTACACCTGCGTCGGGCTGATCCACCCCAAGTACACACGCGGCGCCACCGGCGCGGACGGCAAGGCGGTGGCAGCGAAGTGACCAGCCACCCGCCCGTCCTGATCGCCAGCGACCTCGACCGCACCCTGATCTACTCCACCGCCGCCCTCGGCCTGCGCATGCCCGACGCCCAGGCGCCGCGTCTGCTCTGCGTGGAGGTGTACGAGAGCAAGCCGCTTTCCTACCTCACCGAGACCGCCGCCGCCCTGATGGCGCAGCTCGCCGCCGGAACCTGCTTCGTACCGACGACCACCCGCACCCGCGAGCAGTACCACCGGATCCAACTCCCCGTCCCGACCCCGGCCTTCGCGATCTGCGCCAATGGCGGCCACCTGCTGGTCGACGGAGTGTCCGACCCGGACTGGCAGGCCCAGGTGGCCACGACGCTCGCCGACGAGTGCGCCTCCCTGGCCGAGGTCCGCGCCCACCTCGTCGCCGCCGCCGACTCCGCCTGGCTGCTCAAGGAGCGGGTGGCGGAGGACCTCTTCGCGTACCTCGTCGTCGAACGCGCGCTGCTGCCGGACGAATGGGTCAAGGAACTCGGAGAGTGGGCGGAGGAACGAGGCTGGACGGTCTCCCTCCAGGGCCGCAAGATCTACGCCGTACCGAAGCCGCTCACCAAGAGCGCGGCCATGCGCGAGGTCGCCCGCCGCACCGGTGCCACCCTCACCCTTGCCGCAGGTGACTCCCTCCTCGACGCGGACCTGCTGCTGGCGGCCGACTACGGCTGGCGGCCGGGACACGGCGAGCTGGCCGACACGGGCTGGACCGCCCCGCAGGTCACCGTGCTGCCCGAGGCGGGTGTCGCGGCGGGCGAGGAGATCCTGCGCTCCTTCATCCGCGCGGCCGGCCGACACCCGGTCTGAGACACCCGGTCTGAGCACGCGGCGGCGCAGGGCGGAGTGTGCAAAGCTCGCCGGGGGACCTGACAGCTCGCCGGGGGGTCTGACAGGGAGTGCGATGAGTAAGGGAAAGAGCACCGCGGTCACCGACGAGCTGTACGCGTACATGCTGGCGCACAATCCGCCGCTGGACGCGGTCCAGCGGGAGCTCGTCGAGACGACCCACCGGCAGCTGCCCGAGTACGCGCGCATGCAGTCCGCCGCGGAGCAGGGCCCGCTGCTCGCCTTCCTGGTCCGGCTGATCGGCGCACGCCACATCGTCGAGGTGGGTACGTTCACCGGCTTCTCGGCGCTGTCGATGGCGCAGGCCCTGCCCGCCGACGGCCGGCTGATCACGTGCGACGTGTCGGAGGAGTGGACGGCGTACGCACGCGAGGCCTGGGCGAAGGCGGGCGTCGCGGACCGCGTCGAGCTGCGCCTCGGGCCCGCCCTGGACACCCTGCGCGCGATGCCGGCGGAGCCGCACATCGACTTCGCCTACGTAGACGCCGACAAGGAGAACTACGTCCCGTACTGGGAGGAGCTGGTGCCCAGGATGCGACAGGGCGCAGTGATCGCCGCCGACAACGTCTTCTGGGGCGGCGGAGTCACGGACCAGGACGCGACGGGTGCGGCGGCGGCGATCAAGGAGTTCAACGACCGGGTGACGGCCGACGAGCGTATGGAGAGCGTCATGATCCCCGTCGCGGACGGCGTGACGCTCTCCAGGAAGCGCTGACCCTCAGCCGCAGCACCCGCCGCCGCAGCACCCGCCTCCGCCGCCGCCGGCGGAAGGTGCGGGAGCGGCCGTCCCACCCACGGCGACGGCGGACAGCAGCTTGACGGTGTCGTCGTGCCCGTCCGGGCAGGTGGCGGGCGCGGAGGACTCGGCCATGGGCCGGTTCAGCTCGAAGCTGGTGCCGCAGGAGCGGCAGCGGTACTCGTAACGGGGCATGCGAACAGGTTACTGAGTCCGACAGGGTCTTACTAAGCCTTACCCGGTCGCCGGACCCGGTCGCCGGACCCAGTCGCCGGACCCGGTCGCCGGCCGGCTCAGGAGCCCGCGCCCCGTTCCTCCCGGATGCCTGAGACGACCCGCGCCACCGTCCGCCGTACCCCCTCCATCTCGGTCAGGAAGTGCCAGTAATCGGGATGACGCCCTTCCAGACCGGCGACGGCCCGGTCCAGCCGGGCCACGGAATCGTCCAGGGGGCGGGCATGACGCGGATCGGGCGTATTGCGCCCGGCCATGGCCAGCCGCTGGGCGTCCCTGATCGCGAACCGCGTCCGCTCGATCTCCTGCTGCGGGTCCTTGGACACGGCGTTGAGCCGCTGAAGCCGGTCGCCGGCCGCCGAAACCGCCTCGTCGGTGGAGTTGAGCAGCGCCCGGACCGTACTGAGCAGGGAGGTGGCGTCCGGCCACCGCTGCTCGTCCCGCGCCTTCGCCGCTTCCCTGATCTTCTCCTCGGCCTGCCGGACCGTGCCGGCCGTCTGCGCGGGTACGCCCTGAAGGTCCTGCCAGCACGCGGCTGTGAACCGGCGGCGCAACTCGCTCAGGATCGGCTCGACCTTCTCCGCCCGGGTCGTCAGCGCCTGGGCCCGGGTCCGCAGCGACACCAGCCGCCGGTCGATCTCCGCCGCACGCTCCGGCAGCCGCTCGGCCTCGGTCCGTACGGCGTCGGCATCGCGCAGCACCTGGTCCGCGCGCTGCAGCGTCTGCGGTACGCCGTGCCGCCCGGCGCCCTGGTTGAGTTTGGTGAGCTCGGGCGCGAGGGCCGCGAGGCGCGCCGCGAGATCGTCGGCCCTGAGCCCGGAGGCCCGTACCGCATCGAGGGCGTTGCTCGCCGCGAGAAGCGTCTGGCGCGCCCGCTCCACGGCGGGCGCGAGCCGGGCGAGCTGCGTCTCGGCGGTTTCGAGCAGTGGCCCGAGCCCCGCCGCATACCGGTCGAGCTCACTTTTGACCCGTAGCAGCTCGTCCTTGGCACTGCTCAGCTCCGCGCGCGCCCTGGCGGCCGTCGAGGCCTCCAGGTCGTCGCGGTCGAGGTCGTGGGCGTCGACGGCGGTGATGTACGCATGACTGACCTCGTCGATACGCCGCCCGAGCGCCGCGAAGTCCTCCACGGCCTTGCGCGCGGCCGGCGTACTGTCCACGGCCGTGATCGTCTCGATCGAGATGCGCAGGTCGCGCTGGGCGGTGTCCAGCTCGTAGAAGGCCGCGGCGGCCGCGTCCTTGGCGGCCTGGGCGTCGGCGCGCAGATTTTCCCCGCGCCCGCCGAACCAGCGCCTCGTACCGCCGCCCGCGAAGGCAAGGGGAAGCGCGACGAGCAGCGGCACCGGCAGCAGCAGGAGCGCGACGACATCCCTGACGGCACGTACTCGCTGCGTGTACGGCTGCGCGTGTGTCGCCGTCACATCCCTCTCCCGTGCTGTGTCCGCCCCTGCCCGGTTCATTCTCCCACCAGGTAATGACGAACACAGGGGCCGGTTAGTTCGCGCTTCGCACGGTAACTTCCCCGTTGTCGCTGCGAGCCCGCACGACATGCGGACTACTCGGATCGCGCGGCACGTCGATCCGGACGTCTCCGTTGTCGCTCTTCGCCGTAACGCTGTAGGTGGCGCGCGGCAGGTCGATACCAATCTCCCCGTTATCACTCGTCGCCTCCACCAGGTCCGGGACGACCGTAAACCCCATCCGCACGCTCCCGGAGTCGGAGGTCGCGTTCACCCGCTCGGACGAGATCCCCTCCCCGACGATTTCCCCGTCGTCGCTGGTCAGCTCCAGCGGACCGCTGGAGTCCTTGACGGTGATCTCGCCGTTGTCGGCCCGAAGCGTCAGAGCGGTGTCGAACCCGGCGGCCGTCACGCTCCCGTTGTCGTCCTTCACCGTCACGGCGACCCCGCGCGGTACTTTCACCCGGTGCCACGACTCGCAGTCGCTCACCATCGCCGTGCAGTGCTGTCGCAGGACGAGCTTCCCGTCCTTCATCTCCCAAGTGGACTCGGGCCCCTCCCCGAGAAACACCCACCCGTCGGCACGCCGCGTGACCTCCACGTCCTTCACGTCGGCCGGAACGAGCTCAAGGGCTGAGTCGTCCGCGTCAATGGTCAGCGTGTCCCCACGGAACGGAAACGACCGCTGCTCGGCGGGAGCGTCCTTGGCCTCGGCGCCACAGCCACTCAGAGCCACCACGCCGACGAGGGCCCCGCCGACGGCCCGAAAGGTGCGGGTACGAAGTGCCACGGTGATCGATCCCCCAAGTAGTCCCACATCCGAGCCCCCACCGTACGAACGAACCCCACCCCACTACGATCCGGACCACCACCGAACCGTGGTGGGGTTATCCCCACCAGCCCCGCGCCCGGCGCCCCACATCGCCCCACCAGGCAACCGATTGCAATCCCGCCCCCCACTCCATGTACGCTGTTGCCTCATCCACGGGTGCGTAGCTCAGGGGTAGAGCGCTGCTCTTACAAAGCAGATGTCGGCGGTTCGAAACCGTCCGCGCCCACCAGTGCAAAGGCCCCCAGCCGATCATGGCTGGGGGCCTTTGACATCCAGATCTGACATCAACCGGGGCGGTCATTCACGACCGGCCGCCGCTTGAGCATCCGGTCCAGATGGCTCACTGCCTCGCGCTGCGTGTCCTGTACGACGTGGGCGTAGATGTTCATCGTGACGGCGATCTGGCTGTGTCCGAGGATCTCCATTACGACGCGGGGAGCGACACCAGCGGCGGTCAGCAGAGTCGCGCAGCCGTGCCGGGCATCGTGGAGCCGGATCTCCCCGGCATCAAGATCAGTCGTCCGCGCCCCCTGCGTGCCCTACCGGCTGGATTAGCCAGTCCAGTTTCGCCGCAAGACGTTTCCGTGGCCGCGGGGAGTAACACGCTTGTTAACCCCTTCCCGCCTGCATGGATACCCATTCGATCAGGGCTGCTCTCGGCGACATCTACGCACTAGCCACTGTCGCCGATCAGTTCCTGCACCAGCGCTTCAAGGGCATCGACACGGGCCCAAAGGTCAGCGTGACCCGGACAAGCTGACTGCTCAGCGGAGCCGAGTGCCGCGGGCGGTGAGCGAAACACGGTGCACAGCAGGACTTGATAGGACGCACTCGGACGCACGGTCTCGTGCTCCCAGCGGTGATATTGCACCTTCAGCGACTCCTCGGTGGCGATAGCCCACCCCCACTGTTCCGCCACGAGACTGATGGCCCGGACGGCCTTGCTTCGGGACCAGCCTCGTTCGATGCGCGCCCTCCCCAAGTGCGTGTCTGGAGCCCTCAGGGCGTGCTGTAGAGGTTGCTTCGGGACGGTTCCGTCCGGAGCGGGCATGATGAGTGCAGATCGATTCGACATGGCTTCGACTCCTACGAATCGGTTGGGTCGCGCCCCCGCTCATCGGGTGCGACCCGTTCCAAGTGGTTGAGCTATCCCGAAGCGCCGGCCTTCGCCCAACGGGCAACGGTGGCCCGGGAAATGCCGGTCAGCTCTTCGATTCGCCGGTACGGCACACCAGCACTGACCGCGTCCAGGACTACGGGCCGCAACTGAGCCTCGATCTTCCCGATTTCCTGCACCAGCGAGCGACGCCGCTCTCCAGGCACGACGAGACTCCGTACCGCCACCGCCCGCCGATCTTCGGGGGTACCGAGAGCTACCGAATCGGGAAGGCTCGCCGGGGCTTGCTCGGACTGAACCTCAACGGGCTTACGTCGCTGCCTACTTCGCCGAGTGGACATGCTTCGATGATGCCGGCTTGTCCCGCGTGAGACACATTGATTCGACAAGGACGCATATGCCAGATCGAGACAGCCGTATAGCCGCTGGTGAGCGGGTTGCCGCAGTCCTGAAGGCGCAAAACGAAGCCCCCAAGAGAGCAGGTGCGGTAAGAGTTTCCCTACTTCATCAAGACCCCGCGCACGGCGCGGGCGCGCCGCCTCTGCGGCGCGGCCTGCCTCCTGTCTCCGCCCCGGCTGGCCGCGCCCGGCGGCGCGCTGCGTGCTCGGGGATGGGTAGGACCCTCTGTGGCTGGGGCGGTCGGCTCCACGGCTTTAGGCAGCCACTTTGGGGCGAGCCTCTAAGATCATGGCCCCGATTCGGGCTATTGCGGGCAGGCTAGGTGCTGCCCGAATCGCGGCCAGCGTAAGGGGCCATGATCACTCGCCCCAAAGCAGCTCCAGCCCAAAGCCGCTCCACCGACCTTGTGCGTCATCCGCCGGCGGGGTCAGCCAGAGCGTGCCTCACACGGATCTGTGTCTCCTCAGGGAAGTCCGAGGCCAGGTCGAGCACGCGGGTGCGGTCGGCAGGCGCAACGTGCGCGGGGTCTTCCAGATCTCCGATCCAGTCGGCGAGTGTCTCGATTGCGAGCCCATGCTCACCGGCTCTGAGGAAGTCGAGAACGTGCCCGCGCAGGGGCTCTGAATCAGGGCTCATGAGGGCTTCGACCAGGCTCCGTACGCGCTTCTCCCACGCTGCGTATGACTGCATCATCCCCGCATCCTGGCACGCTGACCCGTCGCGTACCGTGATCGCGTGGACGAAGAAACGGTGCTCATCAAGCTCACGCGCGACCAGGCATTCGTCCTGTCCGACTGGCTCTACGAGGTCATGATGCGGTCGGACAAGCTGGGCGGCATCGTGCCGGACCGCGCGGTCTGGTCCGGCATCTATGCGATCTCGGGCACCCTCGAAACGACACTGCCCGAGGTCTTCATGCCGGACTACGCCGGGCGGCTGGACAGCGCTCGGCAACGTTTGCTCGATGCCATGGGTTGCGACGAAGAGGCAGACCAGAGCCTGTCAAGACCGCCGTCTGGCGATGACATCAACTACTGACACCAACGAGCGCGAATCTCGCCGATCGATGCCGAACATCAGCGGCAGGCCAGCACGGGCCCGAAGCGGGCTGCGCGTGGTGCCAGAGTTCCCACGACCGACCTGATAAGGATGAGGCCACAGGTCAGCCGGTGAGCATCCGCCACGAGGTCGCTACGAGCCCCCAGACGCCTCCGAGTACGAATCAGGCCCAGGAACCGCTGGAAGTCGTAGGAGGCGAGGAAGCCATCCTGGCGGCGCCACTGGCGCTCGTGTAGCCGTTCAGGGATGCCCCCGAGGTTCACAACCACACAGCGGCAGCACCACCCACGGCGGCGCTGTGCCGCGACTGGCCAGTGTCACTCCAACACGTACTGTTCCGCCCCAGGCTGCATGGGGAGATCATCCCAGCCGCGTGCCCCGTAAGTGCCCGATCAATCGGAAACGAGCGGGGAACCACGGGGAGTCACGGCGGTGCGGTCGCTCCCGCGCAGGTCAGCAGCGCGGCAGCTCAGCAGGCACCCGCGTGATCTTCCCAACTGGACACGGCCCGGCGTGCGAAATCCGGACCGTCTCTATGGGGAGGAGTTCGAGACAACTAGCGGACACTGGGCTGCAGAGAGGATGGTCCGCTAAAGAGCGGCACTCGTGTCGCCGTGCGACTGCCGACTCTGCATCTGCGTGAGCTGCCACACAAAGACGATGGTGGCGACGGCGGCGACTACGCACAGCCCATTCGCGATCATGCCGGAGCGCAGCGCGGCTCTTACCAGATCTGCGCCTTCAGCCCGTTGGTAGAGGTCCCGGGCCCACCCGTTTGCGAAAGTCCACGATGCGAAGAGCAACCACCACACAGTGACCGGCAGCCTGGAGCGGCGGCGAACGGTGTCCTCCGGCTGGCTCGATGCCCAGATGTCGAGAGCGATGCGAAAGGGCATCCACAAGTTCACGACGGGGACGAACCACCAGCCCAGAGCGCCGTTACGACCCATCCACCGCGGACTGGGCCGGAGCCGCTCGGAGTGTTCTCGCATCTGCGAGAACCACAGCAGGAAGAGAATGCCCGTGCCCACGAACGCGGCCGCCTGGATTCCCCCGAGGTTCCCCACCCACATCTCGGCTCGCAGGACAGGCTCGCCTTGTGGCATCCGTCCCAACACGGCGTGCAACTGCATCTGTGCCGCGAGCAACGCGACGGCAAAGCCGATGTTCAGCCCGAGCGCGACGGACAGTGCCACGCCCCCACTCCTGCCCACGAAATGCTCCCCACTGTGGCAGCCGGACCTCCCGGCTTGAAGCAGCATGGGTCAGCACAGCAGCGAAGTACAGCAACCAGCGCGACCGCATCCGACGGGCATCGGGCCCCAGTCACCCCAGCTGAGCAGTCGAGCAGACCTCAGCGACCGCCCCGCCTGTAGTTCGCATCGAGGGGGCAGTCGCTGCGCTGGATCGGGCGGCCGGCACGGTCAGGAGTAGAAGCCATCCCAGTACTCGTCAGGGCCGCACGCGAAGTCATTGGGACGCTGCATGCGCAGTACGTCGTACCTGGCTGCGAACACCTGTATTGCCTCTTGGAGCGAGCAACCGAGGTGATCGCGGATCGCCTTGTGTCCGCGGAGTATCTGCCGGGCGAGTATCTGACTGTCGGCAACGTCGACGGCGGCACGGTCTGTCATGTCAGTGATCAAAGTCGACCAACACTTCGTAGGCAACCGGATTGGGGCGAGATAGACGCACCGCCCAGCAGGCGTCAGGGATCTAGCTGCCTCGGGTTGCGTCAACGGGCAGTCTGACATCCACAGTTGACATCAACGGCAGTGAACGGCACCGGCCTCAAGCGGCCCCCAGCAGTGCCGCTGCCCCGCGCCTAGGCAGGCTCGACGGGCACCCGATCGAACTTACAAAGCAGATGTCGGCGGTTCGAAACCGTCCGCGCCCACAGCGGTAACTAGCAGGTGAGAGCCTGTTTCCGCCCCCCGGCCCTAATTGACTGGGGGGCCGTTTCCATGATCGATGCCACATGGATGCCACATCCCCACGGGAAGCCGACCCTCATCCGTATCGCCGATGCGATCGCTGTCCCGCTCTCCGACCTCGTACGGCAGTGAAGAGCGGGTCACCCGAGGGTGCGTACGAGCATCGTGCCGGTGTCGCGCGGACTGGTCGGGGCGGGCAGGGCACGGGCCGTTGCTGCGACGAAGCCGTGCAAGCGGAGCATCCGTAACCAGCGATCCGGTTTGTAGTCCCAGCGGGGCACGGTCACCCTGCCCGTGCGCTCCGCCTCGTCACTGAACCGGCCGCCGGGCGGGAAGTGAGAGAACGCGAACACACCACCCGGGCGCCGCCTCGACCGGACTGCTGGCAGGAGCAAAGCAGGGTCGGTGAACCAGACGGCGCCGAACACGGAATAGATCACGTCGAACCCGTCGACGGCCGCAGCCAGGTACGTCAGCGCTCCGTGTGGTGCAGCTCCAGCGCCTCGCCCCAGCGGGAGGCGTCTGCCAGTTGGACTGCGGACACGTCGACACCGACCGCGCGGGCACCGAGGGTAGCGATGTGGGCGAGGTTGCCGCCCTTGCCGCATCCGAGGTCGAGGACGTCGGCGCCGGGGCCGATGCCGAGGACTTCGGTGCCGGGTCCGTGGTCGAGGTACTGCGTCCAGTTGAACCAGGTGGTGGCGCCGACCGCGTTGGTGGCGGGGCGCGGCCTGACGTGCAGGGCGTAGTCGTCCCAAGAGGGGGTGGACATGAGGGTCTCCGGACAGAGCGCGGCCCCGGCCGCGGGTGTGGCGACCGGGGCCTGGTCGGGCTGGGTCAGCCGCTGGTGGGCGGCTCGTAGATGAAGCCGCGGACCGTCTGGGGCTGCTCGCCCTGGTCGGTCCGGGCGTCGACCTTGTCCTACTCCTGACGCAGGTGCGGCCCGTTGACCGAACTAACTAGCAACTTCTCGCAGGTCAGCGGCCTTTCTGCTAGCTTCCCGGCGTGCCCGATGAGAGTTCTGAAAGAGACCTGCGCGGCTTCGTGCTGCCCGAGTTAGGCCAGCTACTGGAGACCGGAGATCGTTGGGAGCCGTACAGGTTGTTAGATCAGTTCGGGAAGCCAGTCGGGCCGGCCCGGCTGTACATGAGGGAACTCGCGGCTCGTGACAGCTCGCAGCTGACCCCTCGCTCGTACGGCATGGACCTTCTGCGCTGGTTCAGGTTTCTGTGGGCCCTCGATGTCGCGTGGGATCGTGCCACCCGTAGCGAAGCGCGAGACTTCATGTGGTGGATGAAGACCGCGGACAAACCGGTTCGGCCTCATTGGCGGCGCGTACGAGAGGGCTTGTCCGAGGTTCTCCCCGTACAGACAGGCAGACCAGCGCCGGGGACGCCGAACCCAGTGACGGGGAAACCAACGGTCGGATTGAAGTACGCCTCGAGCACTCGTGCTCACTGCGAGACGGTGCTGCGGCAGTTCTACAACTTCCACTTGGACAGCGGCACAGGTTCTCTACTGATCAACCCGTTCCCGCTGGTCCGCCCTGGCCGACTCACGCAGGGCACCCAGTCAGGTCGGGACGGAAAGCACAGAAATCAGCGAGCAGGTCTCTACCGACCAAAGGTTCCTGAGCGAATTCCACGACGCATTCCCGACGAGATGTACACCGAAGTCTTCGCTGGTCTTCGTTCTCATCGCGACCGTGCCCTGCTTGCATTCTGGGTGGCCACCGGCGCTCGCGCTGAGGAACTTCTCTCCGCCACGCAAAGTGGCGCGATCGTTGGCCAACAGACCATCGGCGTGATTCGCAAGGGAAGCCGGGACTATCAGGAGCTTCCTGCCAGCCCGGACGCGTTCGTCTGGTTGAGGTTGTATCAGGAGGGCTCTTGGAGAAAGGGAGTTCCGCGGGGCCGTTCGCAACCGCTGTGGTGGACCCTGCGGCGCCCATGGCGACCACTGGAGTACGACGCTGCCCGCATGATGTTCAACCGCGCTAACGAGATCTTGGGCGCTAACTGGACGTTGCACGACCTGCGGCACACCGCTACGTATCTGATGCTTGACGACCCGAGCATGCCGCCTGTCTACGTGCAGAAGATTCTCGGTCACAGATATCTGTCAACGCTCGACATCTACAACCGTCCCACCAGAGAGGACGTCATCTCCGCAGGGCTTGCCCACCACGCCCGCCAAGAACGGCGCCGCGCCGAGCTCCCTCCTTCCGCAGCAGAGCCGTCCTACAACCCTGCTTCACTGTCCGTTCTCTTCGGTCGGGATGTGTCATGACCCACGCTGCGGCGCAGATTATTTCAAGCTACGTTCCTCCGGATATGAGCTTGTCGGGTGCCGAGTCACGCGCCTTGATGAACCGTTTCCCACATCGGGAGAGGCCGCGTGCGTGGCCGGCCACGGTGGCCTCGCGCGACGAGGTCCTCCAGCGATTGACGCGCCCGCCGCTTCGCCTTGCGGGCGAATATGCCCGGTCCAACCGAATGTTCGGGACACGCCTATTGCTGGACTGGCTCGCGACCTTTCCCGGCGAGACCTGGCAGCAGCGTTGGCAGGCAAGCCCTGCACAAGGTCAGCGGATCACAGACCAGGCTTGGAAGAGTGCCTATGTGACGTGGGCCAGCGCGCAAGGCCGGGTGTCGCGGCACCAGACGATGTTGGTAGGGCTTCTGGCGCTCCTTTGTGCAGACGTTCTGAGACCCGACCCTGCGTTCCTCATCGGGTATCGGTCGCGGCATCTTCGCCCGGCTATGGAGGTGGCTCGCGACGCTGAAGGCTTTGCGCGGCTGAGGGCGTCGCTACCTGCGAGCGCCGTCTCTTCAGAACAAGGCCCATCGGCGCTGAAGACCATCGCGGAGATCATGGCTTGCATGGGCGGTGGCATTGAGGACATCGTTGTTGGCGACCTGCTGCTCTGGCACGCCACGAACCCGACCAACAGCAATCGGCGGATCGAACTCGCCTATACCTGGCTGCGTGACTTGGGTCAGTTCCCTTCGGACTCACCGCACACGTTTTTTCGGATCTCACACCGCACCGGGCAACTGGCACCTGCTGAACTGGTAGACCGCTACAACCTGCAGTGTCGGCCGATGCGCGATTTGCTGGTTGCCTATCTTGAGCAGCGGGCTGTCGGGCTTGATTACTCGTCACTGCGGTCGCTCACGACGTCGCTGGCACTGCGATTTTGGGATGACCTGGAACGGCATCACCCGGGCGTTGACTCCCTGAGGTTGCCCAGCGAAGTGATCGCAGAGTGGAAGGCCCGTCTAGCCACGAGGACCGCCCGTAAGCGCATGCCCGACGGTTCATTCCACGAGGTCACAGAGCCCCGCAGAACCGCGACTGCAGTCAAGACTCAAGTACGTGCCCTCTATCTGGACCTGGCGGAGTGGGCAGCTGAGGATCCCGGCAAGTGGGCCGCTTGGGTCGCGCCCGCTCCCATCAGCGAAGCCGAATGTTCGACAAGGAAATCTGACCGGCAGCTCAAGGCACGCATGGATCAGCGAACTCGCGAGCGCCTGCCCGCCCTGCCGGCACTGGTGAAGACAGCCGATCGTTGTCTGAAGGAAGCTCGAATCCGCCTCGACGCGATGAACGCAGCTCCGCTCGGATCGTCGTTTACTGTTCTCGGCGATATCTTCACCCTCCCCCGCTCCAGCCGACGCGCCGATGGGCGCCCGAACATTGCCTGGGACAGCAAGGGAAACCGCCGCTGCCTTGCGGCCGAGGAACGCAACCTTTTCTGGGCTTGGGCAGCAATCGAGATCCTGCGACACACCGGCATTCGCATCGAGGAGCTGCTCGAGCTAGGCCATCACAGCATCATCAGTTACAAGCTTCCCACTACCGGCCAAGTTGTGCCGCTCTTGCAGATCGCCCCGTCAAAGACAGACCAAGAGCGCCTACTCCTAGTCACGCCGGAATTGGCAGACGTTCTGAGTACAGTCGTATCTCGAGTTCGCACCTCTGACGGATCAGTCCCAGTCATCCCTAGCTACGACCACTACGAAAGGGTCTGGAACCCGCCACTGCCATTGCTGCTTCAAGAACGAATCAGTGGCTACCCACGAGCACTGTCCGCACACTCGATCCGCCGAGGGCTCGAGCAGACCCGCGCGCCTCAGGTTTGGTGGACAAGACGGGAAAGCCCCTCGTTTTCCAGCCCCATGATTTTCGCCGAATCTTCATCACTGACGCGATTCTCAACGGCTTGCCTCCACACATTGCTCAGGTCATTGCTGGTCACGACAACATTGGGACCACGATGGGCTACGCCGCGATCTATCCGCACGATGCGATCGAAGCACACCGGGCCTTCATCGCCCGACGGCGGGCACTGAGGCCCGTCGAGGAATACCGCACTGTGACGTCAGAGGAGTGGGACGAGTTCCTCGGACACTTCGAACGCCGAAAGCTTGCCCTGGGGGACTGTGGGCGCGCATATGGAACCGATTGTGCGCATGAGCATGCCTGCGTGCGCTGCCCCGTCCTAATCATCCATGCTTCCGAACGCCCACGGCTCGTCGAAATCCGCGACAACCTTGTTTCCCGAATCCTGGAGGCCGAAAGCGAAGGCTGGCTAGGTGAGGTCGAGGGCCTGCAAAGCAGTCTGAGTCACGCCAACGAGAAGCTTGCCCAACTCGACGCGCAGATTAATAGGAAGCAGGAGTCCGTCGACCTGGGAATTCCCGCCTTCCGGGAGATCGTTGCTCGCGCTACTGGGGTGGCCGCACCGCCAGAGCCTTCGTGACGAGCTTCATCCGTGCGGAGGATCTATACCACCCCGGCCCAGGCCACCCTCTACGGGTGGCGGGCCAGCAAGTGGGTGTCGAGGAAGCCCCGCTCGGACGCCGGATCGTGGAGCAACCGAGCCACCGTGACGAGCCCGGCCCCGGCCAGCAACTCGGCAAACTGCTCCGCCGGCCAGCTATACGCGGGCGCCACCTTGTGGTCGAAGGGGACTGGCTCCGGCTCCTCGGTTCCGAAGAAGGACACCAGGAGCAGGCCCCCAGGTGCCAGGACACGCACCTGCTCAGCGAGCAGCGCGGGCAGTTCTTCAGGTGGGGTGTGGATCATCGAGTAGTGGGCCAGCACTCCGCCCAGCGCGTCGTCCTCGACCGGCAGGGCCTCCATTCGCGCTTCGTCGAACCGCAACATCGGTTGGGCCTGCCGGGCGTGGGCGACCATGGCCGGGGAGAGGTCGAACCCGAGGGCGTCCAAACCCAAGTCGTGCAACATGGCTGTCAGATGGCCGGGTCCACACCCGACGTCAGCTACTCGCAGGTTGCCCGTGCCACGCACGAGCTCGGCAAAGGTGCCGATCATGTTCCGCGCGAACGGCTGCGTCTCCAACTGATTAGCAAACATTGATGCATAGAGCTCGACGACCCCGTCGTAGGCCGCCCTGGTCTCGTCCTGGTGTTTTAGCACGGGCAGGAAACTAACACCTGCGCCGTTCGCGACCGTTCTCCGGCCCATGACGGCCCTTCCCCTCGGGACTGATCGACCCGCCCACCTGATCACGGGACGCCCCGGTAGTTCGGAGAATGTACGAGCTCTGCGTACCGAGAGTCTGTCCACTCGGTCATGGCGTGTCCTTCCGTCTCGCAGCAGAGTACGTGCGACTAGGTCAGCGGGATGAGGGTGCCGGAAGGCACACGGGCTTCGGTCCAGGTTCGATCGGGCCGCAGTTGGGCGAGTGCTGGCACTTGGCGCTCACCTCGATAAGCGTGGCGTCAGGCGCTACCCACAGCTCACGGTCAACGCTGTACCCGGCGGCCTGGAGCGCGGCCATGGTGCGATCGATGAACTCGGGGTCGTAGCGGCCGGGGCCCGGCAGCTCGGGGTAGTGGTGGACGAACCCGCCGCCGAGCCGGTCGCACAGGCGGGCGTACAAGTCGGTGTGAAGGATGAGCGCGTGCCACCCCTCGTCGACGATGCGGGACGGGGCAATGCCCTTCGCTCCCTCCGCCGCCACGGCGACGAACTTCAGAGCCTCCGCCGTGATGCGGTCGGCAACGGGCCGGGTCATGTCGGGGTTGTCCTTCTGGACGGTGGCGGAGACGCCGGCGAACTCGGCGGGGGTCAGGTACGACCGGGCGTCCCTTACCGCGGGGGCGGTGCTGGTGATACTCATGATGGTGTTCTCCCGTTTCTGGATGGGATGGACGTCCGCCTCGGCCGGGGTTTCCTGGCCGGATGCATCGGCCGAGGCGGGTCTTGCCCACCCGCCGCCCTCCTGAGGAGAGCGACGGGAATCAGTGGGCCGGCGCGCTGCCCGGCAGGCAGGTTCGGGCGGGAGCGCGGCAAATGCGCCCCGAAGCTTCGGGGGTGAGATCCTCCGGCGTGATGGGCGGCCCGTGCCACAGCAGGGTCACCTCGTGTTCTCCGCAATAGGCGCCCGTCGCGTCCTCGACGGGGAAGTCGTGGTCGCCCTTGATGCACTTCGTCATCGCCTGGCCTGCCGTTCTGCCTGTCGCAGTCGCGCGCCGACTCGGCAGCGTGGGCTGGGGCAGATGGGGCAGGTCTCGGCGTGGTCCAGTACCGCCTTGTACGCCGCCAGGTGTGGCGTGCACCCGTCTTTCGTGCGATCGGCGAGCTGTGTCACCGCTCTACCTCTCTGTCGACTTCTGCCCAGACCAGGGCGCCGTCCCGGATGCGGGTGTGTCCGAACCGAGGCGCTCTTGCAAGGGCGATGAGGACTGCTGTGCGAGCGACCGGTGCAAGATCCTCGGGAAGCTCCGCTTCCACCCGGATACGGTCGTGCGTTTCGTCGAGGCGAGGCTCGGCACCGATGGCCGCGGTGAGCATTGCGGCGATGGCGGCGGCTTCAGTCTCAGCGGAACGCACGGGTCCCCTTCGTGAACGGTCGATCACTACTCGTGATGCTGAGTACTCAGCTTCGACCTGATGGGTTAGCTTTGTCAACGTCGACGTACGACCTTCGGAGCCGCGCATATGCCACGCGAAACGCCCTATCTCCAAGTGGCCGACGCCCTGCGCGCCCGGATCAAAGCGGGCGAGTGGACCATCGGTGAAAAGCTGCCGTCCCGCGCCCGGTTCGCCGAGGAATACGGGGTCGGCCAGAGTGTTGCCCAACGCGCCATGGAGCGCCTGATAATCGAGGGCCTCCTCGAAGGCCGGGCCGGATCCGGCACCTACGTCCGCCGACCGCGCGAGCGCCTGCGCATGGTCCGCTCACGCCACCGCGAGCGCCGCGGCGGAAGCCCGTTCCGCGCGGACATGAAGGAGCAAGGCCGTGCCGGGACTTGGGAGTCGCGCAGCGTCGCCCGCACACCCGCCCCGGACCACATCGCGGAGCGACTGGCCATCGAGCCCGGTGACCTGTGCGTGGTCACCAACTACGAGTTCCTCGCCGACAGCCTCCCCGTCCAACTCTCGGAGTCCTGGGAGCCGATGGCCATCACCGACGGCACGCCGATCGTGCTGCCGGAGATGGGGCCGCACGGTGGCGCCGGGGTCGTCGAGCGGATGCGGTCTATCGGCGTCGAGATCGACACGGCGGTGGAGATTCCGCGTCCCGCGCGTGCGAGCCAAGCGCAGGCGAACCTGCTCGGCATCTCCGTCGGCGACCTGATCACGCAGATTGAGCGGACCTACTACGACACCGACGGGCGGCCCGTCGAAACGGCAGACATCATCGTCGCCGACGTCCGGTGGGAAATCGCGTACGAGATCGGCATACAGCGCGACTGACCCCGGACGCACGACAACGCCCCCTGCCCCGGCCGAAGCCGGAACAGGGGGCGCGCTCTTTCAGTGTTGGAGTAGGGCGACCGGCCCCGTTGTCCATCGAGCCGTTCCCTACTTCATCAAGGCCCGCGTACGGCGCGGGCGCGCGCCGCCTCTGGCGCGGCGTGCCTCCTGCCTTCGCCCCGGCTGGCCGCGCCCGGCGGCTGCGGGCATGAAGTGGTGGAGACACCCTCTGTGGCTGGGGCGGCCGGCTCCACGGTTTTAAGGCAGGCTTTAGGCAGCCACTTTGGGGCGAGCCTCTAAGATCATGGCCCCAACGTCGTGCTTTACCGGGCAGGTCCACAGACTGCCCGACTCGCCATCAGCTTACGGGGCCATTTAGCCACCGGTCGTGCCGCGTCCTCGATCTGGCAGCTTCTTGGCGCCCACCGCGTAACCCTTTTCTCGGGCCTTCGCCAGGCGTCGATCAATCATTTCTCGGAACCACTCATTATCTTGCCGATTCCATGGATGCCGAATCGCATATTCCTCCCCCGCGACCACCATCAGCACGTCTTCAAGCCTCGTTAGCTGCCCTTGGCGGGACCCATGAAGCGCTCGACTAACCTGGCCGTGATTGTATCCGGAGAGGAATTCGTCTAGCTCGTTTAGGTCAATGAACCCCAGGCCCTTCAAGAGCCCAACCGTCCAAGAATACGAGTAGTCAGACATGCGCCCGTCAGGCCCAAACTCCTTGTCCAGATAAGCCTTCAGGGCATCGGGCGTGATCTCCACGCCACTCAACTCGTCGTCGGCCACAGATTTCAAAGCTGCCTCGCGAAGACGCCGGTCCTGCTTAGCGATAGCTTGAAACTCTCGGTCGGCGATCTCTAGGGCGCCAGCCAGAGCCATGAAGCGCCGGCGGATCTGCGAGGGCAGGGCATAGACGGCCTTGTACTGGATGTCGTGTTCAATCTCAGCCCAAGCGTGTTGCAAGATCGTGCGCACTTGGATTTCCGCCGTCAGTCCCGAAAACTTAGCGTACTCAGGCAGAGCACAGCGGTTCTCCTTCAGACGCACGAGGAAATGAAGACTTTGATATCCTAGACGTCGATCCTTCTCGAAGGCTTCGGATTTGTCGATCCGCTCAAGCACCTCAAACTGCTCTTGGATCACCGTTTCGACATCTCGAACCACATTGAGGAAATATGTGATTACACGCACTCCGGCGAGATCTGTTATTTCCTGCAAGGGCTTGCCGTAGCGCGGGCTATTCGGATTCTCGGACGAAGCCTTCCTTGCTTTACGCTGGAACCCGTCTATAGATTTCGGTCGACTAGTAATGGAATGCGTACTTATGTTTGAGTTCGACAGGCAAGTGCTGATGATGGATTCGGTGACGCTGGAAAATTCCTCGTACAGAGGATAGACCTTCTCGTACTCATCCTTAGCAAGTGCAGCATGCCCATCGAAATCGAAATCATCAGACTCGGGTTGTTCCTCATCTGGATCCGCTACGGCCCCCGCCAACACCACGTCACTCACCGAACGCCCCTCCCCGGCCGACGGTTGGTACAAGGTCCAGGTTACGGCGTGTAAGGCACACAGGGTGAGGTGTCGGCAGTGTTGCTCACGCGCAACAGGCATCTCCTTACCAACAGTTGAGTGGGGCCTGAGAGGACACACCCACGCATGAGCGCCCTTCCGGGCCATGGAAGGGCGCTCAATGGTGACCAACGTCGACAACTGCCGACAGCTCAGCAGCAGGTCAGGGCCTTGATCGATAAGGCGGCGCAGGTCACGGCCGCCCGTGATCAGTTGTGCCGGTGATGGTCGGCCATACCCTGTCGGATGAAGCCGACGGGTAGTAGTCACAGACCGCCCGTGGACTATCTGTGGACGGACCGCGTCCCCTGTGACCTGCACACACTTCGGATACCGAAGCGCCCTCCGGAGCCGTGCGCAGAGGAGCCCCAGACTGGGGCATCGGAACCCAGAACAGCAATCTGCTGGTCACAACGCCTCGCGCCCTCCACGATGGCCGTCATGGACCAGTTGCAGGACAATGCTTGGCAGTACGTGGCAGAGGTACTCCACTCCGAGGATCTTCCAATGCTCGCTGCGCACGCGCTCGTTGATGGTCACGACTCTCCTGCCCTGCGTGAGCTGGCTGGCCTGCCGCGCCGGAGCAATGCGACTGAGGTCCGCGAGCTGTACGTCCAGGCCCTGGGTGAACTCGACGTGCCTCTTCCTGACGAGGAGACGGCCGGCCGACGTCTCCTCGTGAGCCTCGCGTTCGGTCTCGTGCAAGGCGGGCTCAGTCCCAAGGAAGTCGCCGACCGGCTCTCGATGACGGTCGCGGCTCATACTCAGGAGAGACGCAGTTCCTCTCCATCGCAGCGGAGTGCAGCGAATGGATCGGACCGGACAATCTTCCGGCATGGGAACACGAGCTACGAGCCGCAGCCCAGTTGTTGGCCACTTCTACTGACCTTGGTCCCGGCATTCGCGTACCAGTTTCGCGACACGGCTGACCCTCTGGCCTCGGCACGAGCGGTCAACCACGGACACTCGGAGCCCGAAGCGGGGCGAACGCCCGTCGGCAGCCTCGACACCGTGGCTCGCACGACGACCAGCGAGGACGTATCCACGCGTGGCGCCAGGCCTACAAAGCAGATGTCGGCGTTCGAAACCGTCCGCGCCCACCAGCGGAAAGCCCCCAACCGATCACGGCTGGGGGCTTTCGCAGTCCACAAAGAGTCCACATGACATCCACGTCTGACATCAACGGGGATGGTCACGTACGACCGGCCGCCGCCTAAGCATCCGGTGTCCAGGTGGCTCACTGCCTCACGCCGCGTGTCCTGGACGACGTGGGCGTAGATGTTCATCGTGACGGCGATCTGGCTGTGACCCAGGATCTCCATCACGACACGGGGAGCGACGCCAGGAGCGGCCTCCGACCAATTCGCCTGGTCAGGGCCTCTCATCTGCGGTGGGTGCGGCGGGACGTCGCGGCCGACTGCCCGCGGCTCGTTACGCGTCGGCGGGTGTGTACCAGCGAGGCGCATCCGGCCTAACGATTCAGATGATCCAAGCCGGACGCAGCCAGGTGGACGGAAGGCCAATATCGCCACGCCCGTATGCGGCGAGTTTGTGAGATCACCTGGTTGGCGGGGCTACTTCGAGCACGACTCGGTCGGGCTTATGAACCGGTAGGCGCTATTCCCTCATCTGAGGTAATGGCACCCTGCGCATTGGGGGCCATGTCGGATTATGGACAATGCGACTTAACATATTTTCATCGCGCTTCGCGCCGTTGAATGCGTAATCATTCCCCCTCTGTCCCTACTTATTGCTGACACGCGCATTTTCCTGCGTAATATGCAGCGACATAATCCAAGGCTTCCCGGGCGAACGGTAGGGCCCGGTACGCCACGCCCCGGCCCCCCAAAGGAAATGGCCTCTCGATGAAGCTGCAGTTCCCTCAAGCGGCTCCGCGCCGCGCATTGTCCGGCTGGCTGGCCTCGGCTCTCGCCGCAACGGTCGCCGTAGTAATGGTCGCTGTGACCCCGACAACGGCAATGGCCATCGCGACACCCGTACCTCTCGGAACAACGGAAAGTTACTCCGTTCTGGCAGGCTCGGGTGTCACCAACACCGGCCCGTCGGTGATCGACCACGACCTTGGGACACACCCGACTCCGGCCATCAGCGGGTTCCCGCCCGGCCAGGTGCGCGGCGTCGTGCACGCTGCGGACGTGCCGGCCCGCCTGGCCAAGAGCGATCTGGTCGTGGCATACAACAACGCGGCCGGCCAGGCCCAGGACTTCGCGCTCGGGTCGGCAATCGGCGCGGGCCAGGAGCTGCTTCCGGGCGTTCACACACGCGAGTCCGGCGGTGTCCTGCTCAACGGCGACCTGGTCCTCAACGCCGGGGGAAACCCCAACGCCGTCTGGGTGTTCCAGATTCCCACGACCCTGACGACGGCCTCCCGTAGCCGGGTCCTCCTCACGAACGGCGCTTCGCCGTGCAACGTGTTCTGGCAGATCGGGAGTTCGGCGACCCTCGGCACCTACTCCACCTTCGTGGGCACCATCATGGCTCTGACCTCCATCAGCGTGACCACGGGGGCGAACATCGAGGGCCGGGCACTGGCCCGTAACGGCGCCGTGACGCTCGACAACAACCGGATCTTCCTCGGTGGGTGCGCGACCGGTGGAACGACGTCCGGCACGACCAACGGAACCACGACGGGCACGACCAACGGCACGAGCGCCGGATCCACGAATGGCACGACCAACGGAACCACCACGGGTCTGATCAGTGGAGGTGTCCTGGGCGGACCCATCCTCGACGGACCCATCCTCGACGGCCCCATCGTCAGCGTCGTGGGCGGAAGCACCTCGGGGAGCATCTCCGGCAACACCGCCGGGAACACGGAGGGCAATACCTCCGGGAACACTGCGGGCAACACCGCCGGGAACACCACCGGCGGGAACACGCAGGGCAACAGCGCCGGAAACACCACCGGTGGGCCCGGCCACAAGCCTGGCAAGCCCGACCACCACGACAAGCCCGATTGGCCTGGCCATCACGACAAGCCGGGCAGGCCGGGGCATCACCACGACAAGCCTGGCGGGCCCGGCCATCACGACGACAAGCCGGGCCACGGCCATGACGGAGCGCCCGACAAGCCCGGCCACGGCGAAGAGGACGACGTCTACAGCTACGGCTACGGCGACAAGCCCGTAAGCCACAAGGGCTAGGCAGCACACTGCGGTAAGCCCGCTCATCACATAACGGCGCACGGCGGAATCCTCATCGAATCCGCCGTGCGCCCTCAGTGACAGTGAGGAAAATGAGAAAGACAGGGTGGGCGGTGTCGCGCGGGATTAAAACAGCGGACGTGAAGGACCTCCAGCAGTCCGATTCCGGTCCGGCCTCACGGGCATGTCATGGAGAAGTGGTCGCCTCTAGAGGGCGCAAATGGGGTGCCCGTGTACTGAAGGCAGGCCTGCGCACCGTCGTGTTTCTGTGTCTGGTCACGACTCTCGTCCACGTCGTTCTCGTGTTCCTTCATGTGGCGCCCGCCAACACCGTCTCAAAGAGATACAGCCCGGCGATCAACGCATGGGTGTATCCCTACTTCGAACAGAATTGGCGCCTTTTCGCCCCGGACCCCGACTCCGTCAACCGGCAAATTCTGGTGAGAACCGCACACACAGGTGCCGACGGATCGGTCAAGGTGAGCGCCTGGTTCGACTTGACTGCCGGGGACAATTCCGCAGTCGAGCACAATGCGTTCCCGAGCCACACGGCGCAGAACCTACTGCGTCGCGCCTGGACCTCCTACACCGAAACACACGGAGGAGACGACAAGGCACGCACGGAACGCGCCGTAATGATCCGGAAGTATCTGACCAACATCGCCGCGGACCGCGTCGCTGACCGCAACAGCGGCACATTCGACTTCATTCAGCTTCGTGTCGTCACACATCCCATCCCCGCACCCGGCGCCGCAACCAGCAGCCGCCCGCGGACGCCCGCCGAGACCCGGCTTCTGCCCTGGTGGAAGGTGACCACCCATGGGAAATGAGCAGACCCCCAAGACCGTCTCAACGAGTCAAGAGACCGTGTCCGCCGGCGCTGTGCAGTGGACCGTCGACCGGATCCGCACTCTGCGGGACCTTGTGACCGACCGTCCGGTGTCCCTGTACGCCGCGTCGGTGCTGCGCATCGGCTACGGACTGCTCTACCTGGTCTTTCTGTTGCGCGAGTTCCCGCACCGCCACGAGATCTGGGGTACCAGCTCCCCGTGGACGCCCGCGTTGGCGCGACAGCTCTTCGACCAGACAGGGTGGAACAGCATCCTGACCCTGTCCGACAGTCGCGCCTACTTCGAGCTCTGCTATGCGATGGCCCTCGTCACGTCCGCTCTGTTCATGCTGGGCTGGCGCACCCGCCTCCTGTCCGTCCTCTTCGCCGTCGTGGTGATCTCGTTCCATGCGCGAGCGATCTTCATGACGGACGGGGGCGACAACCTAATCCTGCTGATGGCGGTCTACCTCGTTTTCACCGCGTGCGGTCGGCGCTGGTCCCTGGACGCACGCAGAGGCCGGATCAAAGCGGCTCGTGCGGGCGACACACCGGAGCCAGTGCGGAGCCTTTCCTCGCAGCAACTCCGCGACGCCCGCAGCACCCTGACCACCGTGGTGCACAACTGCGGCATCTTCGTCATCGCGGCCCAAGTCTGCTTCCTCTACGGCTCAACGGGCCTGTACAAGGTCCAGGGCGCTTCCTGGGGCAACGGCACCGCTCTCCACTACGCCCTGAACCTCGAACTCTTCCAGCCCTGGCCCGCACTTTCCCACCTCGTGGACGAGTACCCCGTCCTCATCGCGCTCGCCTGCTACATGACGGTCCTCTTGCAGGTCGCCTTCCCGTTCGTGCTGTTCGGCAGGCTCAAGTACCCCGTCCTCTCCCTGCTGCTGTGCATGCACATCGGTATTGCAGTGCTCATGGGGTTGCCTCTCTTCTCCGGTGCCATGATCGTCGCGGACGCCGTGTTCCTGCCAGACCGCTTCTACCGGCTACTGGGACGGCTGTGGCGGCGCACCGCCCAACGCATCGGTGCCGGGAGCACGGGCGCCTCACCCGGGCCGGAATCCCCGCTCGTACCGGCACAGCCGGGGCCGGTGTTGACGACGACACCGAGTTCTGGAGCACATCCGCAAGCGTGAGCCGAGGACGAAGCTGTGTGCGCCCCGAGCGGCCTCCTTGGGGCGCCGTGCACCGGTTGGGGCAGCGGTGCGCCTTCCGGCTGCGGCGTACGCCCGTAACCCTGGACTGGTCCGAACGCAGGCGAGACCAAGGGGGAATCGTGGCTCGTACGCAGTCCAGGTGTGGGGCGCTGACGGAGAAGGGGACCCGGTGCCGGCGACTGGCGATGATGGACGCGTCGCGGTGCGATCTCCACCGCGGCGACTGGTCCACGTACACCGTCCAGAGGCGCAGGGAAGCCGCGCGCGAAGCGAAGGCCCCCAGGCGTCGTGAGTGACGCACGTCCGATCGAAGCCGTCCGTGCCCGCCGTCGGAAACACCGGCTATGTTGAGCGTCAGTGGGACGAGAGGGAGGCACACCGGTGCCATCACGGCAGCAGGCACGCGCACAGGCGTCTGCGATTACGCCTGGAAGGCAGGCTCCGGAAGGGGAGGGATCCCCGGAGGGGTCTCCCGCGGACCGCGTGCGCGCGCTGTTCGGTGGGCACCGGCTGTCTCCCGCGCAGCGGCGCATCGCCCAGTACATCGTCGATCACCTCACCGAGGCCGCGTTCCTGTCGATCACAGATCTGGCGGAACGGGTGGGGGTGAGCCAGCCGTCCGTGACGCGCTTCGCGTCGTCGTTGGGGTTCAGCGGGTTCCCCGCGCTCCGGGAGGCCCTGCAGCCCATCGCGCTCAGCTCCGTCGCCGGTTCGCGGGAAGAAATCCGGCGTAACGAGCTGCAGGCAGCCGTCGATGCCGAGATCGAGAACCTGGAGAGCCTGCGGCGCACCCTCGCCGACCCCGGTCGGGTGCTCGACGTGGGGCGCGAGCTCGCTCGGTCGATGCCTCTGACGGTTCTCGGGCTGCGGATCTCCGTGTCCTTGGCGGAGTACTTCGCCTACGCGGCGCGGCGAATCCATCCCGACGTGAGGCTGGTGACCCGCGGGGGCAGCGTCGCCTACGACGCGTTGCTCCAGTCGCGGGAAGCCGGCGGGACGTGGGTGGTGGCGTTCGCGATGCCGCGGCATGCCAACGAGACGCTGGCGGCGATTCAGGCCGCCCGCAGCACCGGGCTGCGCGTCGCGCTGATCACTGATTTGACGCTCGGCTCGCTTGTCGATGAGGCCGACGTGGCACTCACCGCCGGCACCGGATCCCGCCTCGTCTTCGACTCCTACTCGGCGCCGGGGGTCCTGTCCGCCGCCGTCCTCCAGGCCATGGCCGATGCCGACCCCGTGCGCACCCAGGCGCGGCTGGAGGGGTACGAGCAGGTCGCGGACCAGCACAAATTCTTTCTCGAGGACTGAGACGCCCGTCCGTTCCCCGGTTACGGAGCGTCCTTTCATCGCACGCAGGGTATGAATTTTTTCATACCCTTGCGTACTCGGCGGTATATATGTTTACTGCCTGTGGCCGTCAGAGCACATCAGAGCCCTTGCACTTCACATCAGTGGATACCCATGAGCGGCGCACTCCTCCTCACGTCGCCCACGGGTGTTCTCTCCGGGCAGTCCGCTTTCCTCGGCGGACGGCCCTCCCCGGCGGTCCCGGTCTACCCCTGGGCCGGGACCGCCCACATATCCCCGCGGCACCCCGCGATCAGAGCCCGTCCCCCACCCGCCGGAGCGACGACGATGTCCCAGACCCTCTCACCGCTCAGCCCGGACTGGCCGTGCCAGGTCAAGGCCCCCGGCAGTCACGACTGGGAGCGCACGGCGGCCCGTTGGCTGCGGGATCTCCTGCCGGCGCGTTACGCCGGATACTCGACGCTCACCCGCCACCCCGTCCTCCTCGCCCGCCACGCTCAGCTCCAGGTCGAGCACGAGATCCGGGCCGTACGGGTCGCACTGCGGACCTGCCGTGCGGAGCTGCCCACCCTCGGCGTGTCCGAAGCGGTCATCGAGGGGACGATCCGGCTTTACGCCGTCGAGCTGGAGCAGCTCAACCGGCTCGCCCGCGCCGTCCGGCTCATCACCGAAGCGCTCCTCGCCGGCAACCGCTGACTGGCGATACCGTCGTTGTATGTGCCGCAGCATCAAGACGCTCCGTCCGCCCGTCCTCCCCGAAGAGGCCACCGACGAAGACATCCGCGCGGCTGCCTTGCAGTACGTACGCAAGGTCTCCGGGTTCCGCGTGCCCGCCGCTCACAACCGTGAGGTCTTCGACCAGGCCGTCGACGAAGTGGCCGAGGCGACCCGGAAGCTCCTCGCCGGGATCGAGGTGCGAGGGGGAGGGGTGGTCAAGCAGAGGGGTTAGGGCGTTGCCGGTGCTGGTGTCGGGACTGGGCGGCGTACGAACATCGCCGCCAGCGAGCCCGCCATGAACAGCGCCAGCAGTGAGACCGCCGCGCCCAGCCAGGACGCGCCCAGCCACTGGGCGCCGAAGTAGCCGAGCCCCACGCTGTAGCCGGCCCACGCCACGCCCGCCAGGACCGACCAGGGCAGGAACTCCCGCACCTTGCGGTGCGCCGCCCCCGCGCCCAGCGAGACCACGGAGCGGCCCGCCGGGGCGAAGCGGGCGATGACGACGAGGATGCCGCCGCCGCGGCTGAGCGCGGTGCCGAGACGTTCCTGCGCGGTGGTCAGGCGGCGTGAGCGGGCGATGGCCCGGTCGAGGCGTTCGCCGCCGCGCCAGGCCAGCCGGTACGCCACGAAGTCACCCAGTACGGACGCGGTCGTCGCACACACCAGCAGCGCGAGGATGTCGGGCACCTGGTGGGCCACCTGGCCGGCCGCTCCCGCGGCGACGGTGGTGGCGGTCGTGGTGCCCGCCGCGGCGGCGGTGGCGGCCGTGATCACCAGTACCCCGCTGGGCAGAACGGGCAGGAAAACGTCCATGACGACGGAGACCGCGATCACCGCGTAGATCCATGGGCTGCCGGTCAGCGCCCCCACACTTTCGAACAACGTGACTCCCCGGTTCGTAACAACGCCGCGACGTCGCAGGGGAGCGGCAGGGGCGGCATACAGCCATACAGCGTACGCCTGCCATATCGGCCGAGATCGTCAGGGGCGCGACGATGTTGGACATGTCACGTTCAACGGGGGAGTGGGAATGACGCGCTGCTCAGGCTGACGGAGTTCGGTTCGTCGGTGGCGAGGTCAGGACCGTGGTCGTACGTACCGTCACCGCCGCCCGCAGCGCCGCCCGCGCCACCGCGTCCGCGTCCGTCAGTGTCACCGAGTCCACCCCGGGCCTGGCGCCCGCCGCGGTCACCCAGTGCACGCCCTCCGTGGGCACTCCGAACGCGAACCGACGTGGGTGCGGCCGTCCTTGACTGTCTATCAGGTGGTACGGGCGGCGCGTGACGTCCAGGCCACCCGTCTCGTACCCGTCCACCGTGTGTGGCCGGCACTGGCCGGTCTTCAGGAGCCGTGCGAGGAGTTCGTCCGACGTACGCCGCAGATCGGGCTCCGGCAGTCGCGCCTCGATGAGGGTCGTGACCGAGACCTCGGACCCCGCTATGTCGGGGGAGGAGGCGATGAAGGCGTTGTGTGCTGCTTCTACCGTCATGCGTGGGCCTATGACGTCCAGTACGCCTGCCTCTATCAGCGCCGTCATCTCCTCGATCCTGCGGCGTGGCGGGCCTATGGAGAGAAAGGCGTTCAGCGGCGTGTACCAGCGGTCCAGGTGGTCGCGGCGGGACGCGCCCGGCAGCCCGGCGTGGTCCACGATCTGCCGCAGTTCGTTGCGCAGGTCGCGCAGTACGTCGAGGGCGGCCTTGCGTGGGCCCGCGACGTTGCCGAGCGCCGCGTGCGCCGCGTCCCGCCGCAGGTGGCGCAGCAGCCAGGCGCGGTGGTCCGCCGGGTCGCGGAAGGTGTGGCCGGTGTACGGGCGGGCGGTCAGATCCCAGCACCAGCGTTCCTCGTGCGGTACGCCGAAGTCCCCCAGTACGTCCGCCTCCTGGGCGCTGCGGTGCGCGGTGGCGAGGAAACGCCCCCGAAAGCCCTCGCTGCGCGAAGTGGCCTGCGTGCCGAGCAGCGTCTCGTAGTAGACCGTCTCCACCTCCTTGGCGACCAGCGGCCATATCTCGGCCAGGAAGTCGGGCGGATCGCCCGCGTCCGCGCGGGTGCGGAAGGCCGCGATCACGCCGGGCGTGAGGAGCAGCGGCTCGTGCCTGCCGTACGGGCCCTTCGCGTTGTCGCCGCGTGCCTGGTGCGGTACGCCGCGCCGCGACCCCGCGTACAGGCGCGGCTCGCGGCCCGACGGGTGGTAGACGAGGCCGCCGCCGGGGGCGTGGGTGAACGTTCCGCCGCGCCCCGCCGTCAACAGCGCCATGTGGTCGAAGAAGTTCAGGCCGAGGCCGCGCAGCAGGACCGTTTCGCCGGGTGCGAGGGCCGAGAGGTCGAGGTCGGCCGGGTTCGCGGGCGGCAGGTAGCGCAGGCCGTGGTGCTCGGCGTACTCGGCGAAACGCGACTCCGACCGGCCCGCGTGCACCGGCAGATGGCCCTGGGCGAGGACGACGGCGCTGAGGCCGGTGAGCGTCTCGCCGTTGTCGAGAGTGATGGTCTGGAGGCTGTCGGGATCGCCGGGACCGTTCTGGAGGTTTACCGCGCGCGCCGCGTGTATCCGCACAGTGACCGACTCCGGGGCGCCGCACACGACTTGGCGGAAGACCCACTCCAGGTAGCGGCCGTAGCAGGCACGGGTCGGGTAGTCGTCGGGGCCGAGCGGCGCATCGTGCGAGGCCGCCCACTCGTACAGGCTCGGTCCCGGGCGTATCGGGCCCTCGCAGCCGACGCTCGCGTCCGTGAAGAGTGTGACCTGCGAGGCCACCGTGTTCATCAGCAGCTCGGCGGGCTGTCCGGTACGCCAGACCCGGCCCGCGCCCGGCGGTGCGGGGTCGACGACATGCACCGTCAGCGTGGTGTCCGGCGCCAGGGCGGGCACGGAGGCACAGAGCCTTTCGAGCACGCTGGTGCCACGGGGGCCGGCGCCCACGACGGCGAGGGCTTGGTGCACTGCGGACAAAGCGGTGACTCCCGGGGCGAGCGTGGTGTGGGGGGCGCTGGAAGCGGAGGGTCCGCATCATCATGCCGGTGGAGTGCGGGAAGTCGTAGCCCTGTTACGCAGGATCTCCGCCGCTGTGGGAAGGATCACGGTGGGTGACCACCGGGGGTGCGGGGGGGGAGGGGGCGGGAGGCGGGGGGGGGGGGGGTCGGGGGCGCCCCCCCCCACCCCCGCCCCCCGGGCCCCGCCTCCCGCCCTCACCCCCCCCCCGGGGGACTCCACGCACCGGCCATCTGCATGAGCAATGCTGTGCTGCGCGCCG
>NZ_JBEXNQ010000046.1:0-37233 GCF_040611155.1 Streptomyces sp. NPDC002994 | reverse complement strand
CACCCTCGCGGGCTTTCCTCCGGGCTTTCGTTCGGTATTTCGTGTTTCCGACTCTATCAGACTCTTTCGTGTCCGACTTCCTCGGTGCTTTCCAGGTCTTCGCTTTCGCGTTTCCCTTTCCGGCGGTTCCGACTCTATCAGATCCTTTCGGGCCTGACTCCCAGTCAGCGGGGTTTGCCTTTCCGGCTGTTGAGCCGTTCCGACGGATGAGACTTTAGCGGAATCCTGGCTCCCGAGCTAATCGGGGTGGCGTTCCTTCGAACGCGGATTCCTCATTTCGCAAGCGCGCACAAAAGTGGGACGACAACTGTCGTTCGCTTCAGTGGTTCCTGCGGAATGGCTGTCCGGGGCCGACCGGGGCCGGTGCTCACGTCGGACAACTCGGAGAACACTACGGAGGCGTCAATCCCCTGTCAACCGCGGCCTGCGCCGCTAGAGTGAGCCCCATGACTTCGCGTACGTGCACCCAGGGATGGCGGGCCGCCTGACGGCGGCCGCCCCCACACGTATGCACTCAACGGCCGCCGCTTCGGCGGCCGTTCGCGTTTCCCCCTCCGGGAGGCCGGCCGCTGGTGGCGGCGGCTCCTATCAGGAGGCAAGAGAGATGACGCGGATCTTCAGCGGGGTCAAGCCGACCGGGCACCTGACGCTGGGCAACTATCTCGGGGCAGTACGACGGTGGGCCGAGACCGATCAGCACCGTGCCGACGCGCTGTTCTGCGTCGTGGATCTCCACGCGCTGACCGTGGAGCACGATCCGGCGCGGGTACGCAGGCTCAGCCGGCAGGCTGCGACGCTGCTCCTGGCGGCGGGGCTGGATCCGGCGCTGTGCACCGTGTTCGTACAGAGCCATGTGGATGAACACGCGCGGCTCTCGTTCGTACTGGAATGCACGGCCACCGACGGCGAGCTGCGGCGGATGATCCAGTACAAGGAAAAGAGCGCGCGGGCGCGGGCGGCCGGGGAGAGTGTGCGGCTGTCGCTGCTGACCTATCCGGTGCTGATGGCCGCGGACATTCTGGCGTACGGGACTGATGAGGTCCCTGTGGGTGACGACCAGACGCAGCATGTGGAGCTGACGCGGGATCTGGCGGTCCGTTTCAACCAGCGGTACGGGCACACCTTCGTGGTGCCGAAAGCCACGCATCCGGAAGTCGCCGCGCGGATCATGGACCTTCAGGAGCCGACTTCCAAGATGGGCAAGTCGCACGCGGCCACGGCGGGGATCGTCTATTTGCTCGATGAGCCGGAAATCGTACAGAAGAAGATCATGCGGGCCGTGACGGACAGCGGGCGCGAGGTGGAGTACGACCGGGAGGAGAAGCCCGGGGTCGCGAATCTGCTCGATGTGCTTTCGGCTTGTGAGGGTGGGAACCCCGAGGAGCTGGCCGGTGTATATGAGTCGTACGGAGCTTTGAAGAAGGACACCGCGGAGGCTGTCGTCGAGCTGCTGCGGCCGGTGCGGGAGCGGCATGCGGAGCTGGCGGCCGATCCCGGATATGTGGATCAGGTTCTGAGGGAGGGGGCTGAGCGGGCCAGGGGGATGGCGCGGCCGACGGTGGACGCGGCTTATCGGGCGATTGGGCTGCTGCCTGCGGGCTGAGGGCGGTGGAAAGCGGCGCGGTAGTCGCGTGGGCTTGTGGCGAGGTGGGTGGCGAAGTGCTGTCGCATGGTCACCTCGCTGCCGAAGCCCGCGCGGCGGGCGACTTCGGGGATGGGGTGGTCGGTGCGTTCCAGCAGCTTCTGGGCGGCGGCGAGGCGCTGGGTGATGAGCCAGCGCTGCGGGGTGGTGCCGGTGGTCGCTGAGAAGTGGCGGGCGAAGGAGCGGGGGGACATGCCGGCGCGGGCTGCGAGGTCGTTGATGGTGAGCGGTTCGTCCAGGTGACGAAGGGCGTATTCGCGTACGGAGGCGAGGGTGTCGGCGTCGCGGTCCGCCCTGGGCGTGGGGTGCTCGATGAACTGCGCCTGGGTGCCGGTGCGGAACGGGGCGGTGACCATCGAGCGCGCGATGGTTGCGGCGGCTTCGGCGCCGTGCGTCGTACGGACCAGGTGGAGGCACAGGTCGATGCCGGCGGCGGTTCCGGCGGAGGTCCAGATGTTGTCGTCTTCGACGAAGAGGGCGTCGGGGACGACGGTGACGTGGGGGTGGTGGGCTCGGAGGAGGTCCGTGAGGTTCCAGTGGGTGACGGCGCGGCGGCCGTCGAGGAGGCCGGCCTGGGCGAGGGTGAAAGCGCCACCGCAGAGCGCGGCGATGGGCGTTCCTTGGGCGTGAGCCTGGCGGAGAGCGTCCAGGACCGGGGGCGGGGCCGGCGTGAGGTGGTCGTCGAGGCCCGGGACGACGATCAGGTCGGGGGCGGCGCGTCCGGTCGTACCGCGCAGCCAGTCGAGGGTGCGGTCCGGGGTGAGGGTGAGACCGCCGCGCATGGGGACGGGGGTGTGGTCGACGGCAACCCGGCGGAGGTCGAAGGCGGGAACGCCGCGGTCGGTGCGGTCGACGCCCCAGACCTCGGTGATGACGGAGACGTCGAAGGCGCGGATGCCCGGGAAGGTGAGGAGCGCGATGGGGCGGCTTGGGAGCGTCGCTCGGGGAGTCACCGTGGCAGTAAACCATCGGTCGATGGCTTCCTGCTGTATGGGCGGGGTGGGTGGCGGGCGGCAGCATCGTCGGTATGGAGATCGCAGAGAACGCAGCGCTGGTTGTTGTCGACGTACAGAAGGGGTTCGAGGAGGGGGAGCACTGGGGACCGCGGAACAATCCGGCGGCCGATGACAACATCGCCGCGCTGATCCACGCATGGCAGGCGACGGGGCGGCCGGTCGTCTTCGTACGGCATGACTCGGCGAAGCCTGATTCGCCGTTGCGGGTGGGTTACGAGGGCAACGGGTTCAAGGAATACGTGGAGGAGCGGCGCGGGAAGGGGGCGGGGGCGGAGCTGTTCGTCACGAAGAGCGTGAACTCGGCGTTCTACGGTGCGCCGGATCTCGATGCGTGGCTGAAGGGGGTGGGGGCGCGGCAGATCGTCGTGGCGGGGATTCAGACGAATATGTGCGCCGAGACGACGGCTCGGATGGGCGGGAACCTGGGGTACGAGGTGTTCTTCGCGCTGGACGCGACGTACACCTTCGACGGGGTCGGGCCGTGGGGGTGGACGCTCGGCGCGGAGGAGCTGGCGCGGGCCACTGCCGTGTCGCTGCACGACGGTGAGTTCGCACGGGTGGTGGGGACGGAAGAGTTGGTGCGGGCGGCGGCGTCCGTGTAGCCGTGGCCGGCTCATGGGGTGGCGCTGGCCACGGTTACGGCCGTGGCTACCGCGCCGGCTCTGGCTCCGGCTTTCGCGCCGGCTCTGGCTCCGGCTTTCGCGTTGGCTTTCGCGCTGGCTGTTGCTCCGGCTCGGCGCTGGCCCCGGCTCGGGCTCGGGCGGTGGCTCGGGCTCGGGCGGCGGATCCGGCTCCGGTGCGGTTAGCCGTTGCCTGAGGCGAGTTCGCGGCTGCGGTCGCGGGCTGCTTCCAGGGCGGCGATGAGGGCGGCTCGTACACCGTGCTTTTCGAGCTCGCGGATCGCGTTGATGGTGGTTCCGGCCGGGGACGTCACTGCCTCGCGGAGCTTTACCGGGTGTTCGCCGCTGTCCCGGAGCATTACGGCCGCACCGATGGCCGCCTGCACGATCAGGTCGTGGGCCTGGGCCCGGGGCAGGCCGAGGAGGATGCCCGCGTCGGTCATCGCCTCGACGAGGTAGTAGAAGTACGCCGGGCCGGAGCCGGAGAGGGCGGTGGCCGCGTCCTGCTGGGACTCGGGGACGCGGAGCGTCTTGCCTACGCCGCCGAAGATCTCCTCGGTGTGGAGGAGGTGCTCGGCCGTGGCGTGGGTGCCGGCCGAGATGACGGACATCGCCTCGTCCACGAGGGCGGGGGTGTTCGTCATAACGCGGACGACGGGGGTGTTGGGGGCGAGGCGCTCTTCGAAGTACGAAGTGGGCATGCCGGCTGCGCCGCTGATGACGAGGCGGTCGGCCGGGACGTGGGGGGCGAGCTCGTCGAGCAGCTTGCCCATGTCCTGGGGCTTGACCGTGAGGATGAGAGTGTCGGCGCGCTTGGCGGCTTCGGCGTTGCTCACCGGCTCTACGCCGTAGCGGGTCCGGAGTTCTTCGGCTCGCTCCGGGCGGCGGGCGGTTACCAGGAGGTCTGCGGGGCGCCAGCCGGCTCGGATCATTCCGCTGAGCAGGGCCTCGCCGATCTTTCCGGTGCCGAGGAATGCGACTGTCTGGGTCATGCGGTTCACCTCGCCGGTGGGGCTGTGATGGGGGTGCGTATGTGTTCTTTGCGTCCGGTGACATCCTCGCACCGGGCGTGTGGGGTGGGAGTGGGGTGTCCGGTGGGCGGGACGCCAGGCCCCCTTTGTCCTCAATCGCCGGACGGGCTCCAGCTGCCGCCGCACGGGTGAGTCAGGCCGTGCGGCGGCGGAGGGTGGCTGCTCCCAGGGTGAGGACCAGGAGGGCGCAGGTCGCGACGATCGTGGCGTCGCGGACGAAGGTGACCGTGACGTCCGTGTGGCGCAGGACCTCGTTCATGCCGTCCACGGCGTACGACATCGGAAGCACGTTCGAGATCGCCTCCAGGACCGGCTGCATCTTGTCGCGCGGGGTGAACAGGCCGCACAGGAGCAGCTGCGGGAAGATCACCGCCGGCATGAACTGGACCGCCTGGAACTCCGACGCGGCGAAGGCGGAAACGAAGAGGCCCAGCGCTGTGCCGAGCAGCGCGTCGAGCAGGGCGATGAGGAGCAGGAGCCAGGGGGAGCCGACTACGTCGAGGCCCAGGAGCCAGAGGGAGACTCCGGTGGCTACGGCTGATTGGACTACGGCCAGGGCGCCGAAGGCCAGGGCGTAACCCGCGATCAGGTCGGCCTTGGCCAGGGGCATGGCGAGAAGGCGTTCGAGGGTGCCCGAGGTGCGTTCGCGCAGCGTGGCGATCGACGTCACCAGGAACATCGTGATGAGCGGGAAAATGCCCAGGAGCGATGCCCCGATGGAGTCGAAGGTCTGCGGTGACGCGTCGAAGACGAAGCGCAGCAGCGTGATCATCACTACCGGGATGAAGAGCAGCAGGGCGATCGTGCGGCGGTCGTGGCGGAGTTGGGCCAGGACGCGGGCTGCGGTGGCGAAGGTGCGGGAAGCGTTCATCGGAGCGTCTCCTGGCGGGAATTGGCCTCGTCCACCAGGTGGAGGAAGGCCGCTTCGACTGTGGCGGTGTGTGTGCGGTCGCGGAGGGCTTCGGGGGTGTCCTCGGCCAGGATCTCGCCCTCGCGCATGAGCAGTAGGCGGTGGCAGCGCTCGGCCTCGTCCATCACGTGGGAGGAGATGAGGAGGGTGGTTCCGCGGTCCGCCAGGGTGTGGAAGAGGTTCCACAGGTCGCGGCGCAGTACTGGGTCGAGGCCGACGGTCGGTTCGTCGAGGACCAGCAGTTCGGGGGTGGAGAGGAGTGCTACGGCCAGGGATACGCGGCTGCGCTGGCCGCCGGAGAGGTTGCCGGCCAGGGCCGTTTCGTGCGAGGTGAGGTCGACGTCCTCGATGGCCCGGGTGACAGCGTCGTGGCGGGCTTCGCGGTGGTTGCGGCCCGGCTGGAGGACTGCTGCGAAGTAGTCCAGGTTCTGGCGGACGGTCAGGTCCGAGTAGATGGACGGCGCCTGGGTCACGTAGCCGATGCGGGGGCGCAGGGCGGCTGCGCCTGCCGGGTGACCCAGGACCTTCAGGGTGCCGGTGACCTTGGCCTGGGTGCCGACGATGGCTCGCATGAGGGTTGTCTTGCCGCAGCCGGAGGGGCCCAGGAGGCCCGTGATCCTGCCTCGGGGTACGGCGAAGTCGAGGCCGCGGAGGACGGTGCGGGCGCCGCGTACGACGGTGAGGCCGTGGGCGGTCACGGCGGACCCCTCTGCCGTGGCGGCGGGTCCCGGCGAATAATTCATCATGTGTTGAATATCCTCCGGGTGGGTCTGCGCGTCAAGAACCTCGTGGGGTGAGGGGTGGCCTCGCCTCGCCTCGCCTCGCCCCGCCTCGTCTCGTGGCGTTCGGGGGCGCGGGTAGGGGGCAGAGGCGGCGTGCGGGAGTGCGGGGCGGCGCAGGCGGGCGGCGGCGTGATCGGAAGCGGAGCATCCGCCTCCTTCGCGCTTCAGTGGGCACCGATGCGTAACGGAAAGTCCTGGGATGTCCAACTCCTGTGCTGGAGGATTGAGTTCGTCGTCCAGACGGAGGTTTCCTTTTGCGTGTGCGTGGCCTGTCCTTGCGCCGTACCGACTTCACCGCTTCTCTCGTCGTCTTCCTCGTCGCACTGCCGCTGTGCGTGGGCGTCGCCGTCGCCTCCGGCGTGCCGGCCGAGCTCGGCCTGATCACCGGCATCGTCGGCGGGCTCGTCGCGGGAGCGCTCCCGGGCAGCAGCCTGCACGTCAGCGGTCCGGCGGCCGGGCTCACCGTGCTCGTGTACGAAGCCGTTCAGCGGTACGGCGTCGCCGCGCTCGGGGTGCTGGTGGTGTCCGCCGGGCTGCTGCAGGTGGCCATGGGGGTGCTGGGGCTCGGGCGGTGGTTCCGGGCGATTTCCGTCGCCGTCGTACAGGGGATGCTCGCCGGGATCGGGCTGGTGCTGGTGACCGGGCAGGTGTACGCGATGGCCGATGCGCAGGCGCCTGCGGGTGGGGTGGCCAAGGTGCTGGGGCTGGTGGAGTTGGTTGGGGGGGTTGCTGGGGGTGGTGGGAGTGGTGGGGCTGGCGGCTCTGGGGTTGCCGCTGCCGCGTTGGGGGTGGGGACCGTTGCGGTGCTCGTCGGGTGGCCCCGGTGGCGGGCGGCGGCCCGTGTGGCGCCGGCGCCGCTCGTGGCGGTGGCGCTGGCGGCGGTGGTGACGGCGGTGCTGGATCTGCCGGTGCGGCGCGTCGAGGTGCATGGGCTGCTGGACGCCGTGCAGCCGCCGGGGGCCGATTCATTTGCGCGGCTGGTGGGGGGCGGGGTCGGGGTCTGGGGTGGGGTTGTCGGGACGGTGCTGGCGTTCGCGCTGATCGCGTCGGCCGAGTCGCTGTTCAGCGCGACGGCTGTCGACCGGCTGCACGACGGGCCGCGGACCAATTACGACAAGGAGCTGATCGCACAGGGAGCGGGCAACACGGTCTGCGGGGCGCTCGGGGCGCTGCCGATGACCGCCGTCATCGTGCGCAGCGTCGCCAATGTGCGGGCGGGTGCGCGCACGAAGGCCTCGCGGGTGCTGCACGGGGTGTGGCTGCTGGTTTTCGCGGCCGCCGTGCCAGCGGCGCTCGGGGTGATTCCGGTGGCGGCGCTGGCGGGGGTTCTTGTGCACGCGGGCTGGAAGCTGATTCCCGTACGGGAGTTGGTGCCGCTGTGGCGGGAGCATCGGGGTGAGGTGGTCGTGCTGGTTGTCACGGCCGGGGCGATCGTGGTGACGAACCTCTTCGAAGGGGTGCTGGTGGGGTTGCTGCTGGCCGTCGCCAAGACCGCGTGGGACACCAGTCAGGTGCATGTGGAGACGGAGGATCTGGGCGCGGTGGACGGGCTTCGGGTGCGGGTGCGTGGCAGTGCGACGTTCCTGCGGCTGCCGAAGCTGATGGACGCGCTGGAGGCGGTGCCGCATGACCGCCCCGTACAGCTGGACCTGGACGGTCTGCGACACGTCGATCACGCGTGCGCGGCGGCGTTGGAGGGGTGGGCGGCGCGGAGTGGGGTGGAGGCGGGGGGTACGCGTTCTGGGGGTGCGGGTGGTGCGGCTGCGGGTGGTGTGGCTCCTCGGGGCGCGGCCGGCATTGGTTCCAAGGCGGGGGGCGACGAGGGCGCTGGGGTGGCTTCGGCGCTGGGGTGGCGTGATCGCGGTCGGGGGTGGATGTCCGGCGGAGCTTCCCCTACCCGCCCCCTTCCCGTAACTGGGGCTCCGCCCCAGACCCCGGTCTTCAAACGCCGGACGGGCTGAAATGGGGCCGGGGTAGCCGGGCTCCGCCGCGGGGCGGACCGGCGCCCGGTCGGCCCGCGGCCGGCGGGGTCAGTTCGAGCGGCGTCGCTTGGGGGGCTTCTTGCGGGCTGCGGGGTTGCCTGTGCGGGAGTGGCGGCGGCGTTCGTACTGGGTGAGGGCCGTCTCGTACTCGCTTCGGCGCAGCTTCTCGCCCGGGGCCTCGGTGAGTGAGCGGAAGAAGTACGCGAGGAGTGAGCCGATGAAGCCGATGCCCTTCAGGCTGCGCAGCGACGCCTCGGTGGCGGGGTCGGGGCGACGTGCGTAGCCCTGCCAGGTGCGGCGGAAGGCGATCGCGCTGCAGATCGCGAACATGGCGACGACCAGGATGCTGACGAAGCCGCCGACGTCGGCGATCGCGAGGCCCTGGTAGGCGAAGCGGAGGACGAAGCATCCGGCTGCCGCCGCTGCCAGCGAGCCGACGGCGACGCCGGCCCGGCGCAGCCCGTAGCCGTTGTCATGGTTCAGCCAGGTCGTACCGAAGAAACGGATGGGCTCGGGCTGCGGGCCGGTCGGGGTGCCGTCGGGGTTTTCGCTCACGGGGTCGATTATCCCCGGAGCGGGCGGGATGGAACTCAGGCGCAGCGCGGCGCTACGTAGCCGTCACTGCCGGTGTTGATGTAGGCGTCCGCGACGAACTGGCCGTTGGCGATGTTGTCCCAGAGGTTCGTGGTCCCGTACGGGCCCGTGATCCTCTCGCCCGGCTTCTGGCAGTTGATCGGGACGCGTGCGCCGTACGGCAGGACCTTGACGATCCGGTAGTTGGTGCCCGGCCCGCTGCGTACGTTCACCCGGTAGCCGGGAGCGACCGGGTACAGCACCACTGACGCGTCGAGCGTGGCGACCTCTTCGTCGGCGCCTGCGGCGTTTGTTTCGGTGTCTCCGATGGCCATTGGGCCCTCCCCCGTGGATGTTCATTTCCGTACGCCGCGCAGGCTAGCAAGCCGCACCGACATCGCACGCATCATCGACTAGGCTCCGTGCGTCGCGCTTGCGGACGAACACACGGGGGTGGACGATGCCGCCGCTGCGCAGCACCGGGACGGGACCGGAAGCGGAGCATCCGGAATATGCCGGGCAGTATCGGCTCAAGTCGATTCTGGGCTCGGGAGGCATGGGTGTGGTCCATCTGGCCACGTCTGCCTCGGGGTTGCGGCTCGCCGTCAAGGTGGTGCACGCCGACTTCGCCCAGGATCCCGAGTTCAGGGCACGTTTTCGGCAAGAGGTCGCCGCCGCCCGCCGGGTGAGCGGTGCCTTCACCGCGCCCGTCGTCGACGCGGACACGGATGCCGAGCGCCCCTGGATGGCCACCCTCTTCGTCGAGGGGCCCACGCTCGCCGAACGCGTCAAGCGGAATGGCCCGCTGGGTACGGAGGAGTTGCTCAGGCTCGGTGCGGGACTGGCTGAATCGCTGCGCGACATCCACCGCGTCGGCGTGGTGCACCGCGATCTCAAGCCGAGCAATGTGCTACTGGCCGCCGACGGGCCCAAGGTCATCGACTTCGGCATATCCCGGCCGACGGACAGTGATCTGCGTACGGAGACGGGCAAGCTGATCGGTACGCCGCCGTTCATGGCGCCCGAGCAGTTCCAGCGCCCGCGCGAGGTGGGGCCCGCGGCAGACGTGTTCGCGCTGGGGTCCGTGCTGGTCCACGCGGCGACCGGCAGTGGGCCGTTCGACTCCGACAGCCCGTACATCGTGGCGTACCAAGTCGTCCATGAAGAGCCGGACTTGACGGGCGTTCCCGAGGATCTGGCCCCGCTGTTCGCCCTCTGCCTCGCGAAGGACCCCGCCGACCGGCCCACGCCTGACGCGCTGATGACGGCACTGCGGTCCGCCGCGTACCCGACCGGGGACGACACCCATGCCTTCATACCCGCGCAGCGGATCCCCAGCCGGGCGGAGGGTGCGACGGCGGACACTTCCAACAATTCCAACAATTCCGAGGCGGAATCCGGCTCGGTCGCTGTGCCGTCCCCCGCTCGCGGGCGCGGTCGCCGGCGCGTGGTCCTCGCCGTGGCGCTGGCCTCCCTGATCCTGGGTGGGGCACTCGGTGTACGCACGCTGGCGGACGGCGGCGGCCGCCCAGAAACCGCTCCGGCCGTGCAGCAGTCCGGCACGGGGGCGGACGCTCTCCCCTGGAGCGTCTCCCTGCGGGGCGGGAAAGGCGGTGGGAGCACCGCGCCTGTCTGCTCGTACGCGGCCAGCTCCCTCTACTGCAACGCCCCCGGGATCCAGGCCTCCCGCCTGAACCCCGCCGACGGCAGCGTCAGCTGGTCGGAGAAGTCGGCCAGTACCTCCCAGCCGGCCTGGGACGGGAGCGCGCCCGTGTTCTCGGGCGGGCTGCTGCATGTCGTCGCGCCCGGCGGGGACCGCCTGGAGGCCCTCGATCCGAAGTCCGGCAAGCGTCGTTGGAGCATCGAGCTCGCCGGGCGGCCCGTGGCCCTTCTCGCGGCGAAGTCCGTGCTTCTCGTGGCATCGGGCGACGGGACCGTCAAGGCCGTCAGCAGCACCAGAGGGGAGGTGCGCTGGACTCGGCCGCACGGTGGGATCGGCACGCTGTGGATGTCGTCGCCCGGCCGCCCCCAAGGGCCCGTCTTCGCCGTTACGCCGGCTGCGGACGGCACGGTCAGCACCGTCCGCGCGGTCGACCCCGACAGCGGCACCATGCTGTGGGAGCAGCGGCTGAATGGGGTGCTCAACCCGGTCGGGGCCTCGGGCGAAGCTCTGTTTCTGCTGTCCAGTGACACCGATACCCAGACGCGCGCGGTCGTCCGCATCGACATCAAGGACCGCACCGCGCGCCGCATCCCTCTCGTCACGCCGGTCAATCAGGCGCAGGCCACCGTGCGCGGAGACACGGCGTACATCTTCGGTGGATCGGGCTCCCTCGTCGCCGTCGACACCCGCAGCGCCGGAAGCGCGCAGCAGGCCCAGCGGTGGCGGCTCGAGACAACGGTGAGCCGTGCCTCACGGCCGGTCGCGAGCGGGGGCCGCGTCTATCTGGCCGCGGCGGACGGGCGGCTGCTGGCGGTCGACGCCGCCGACGGGGCGCTGCTGGGGCAGACCAGGCCCCGTATGGGCGAGGAGACCGACACGGTCACCACCGTCTTCCCCGCCCCCGTCCCCGCCGCCGGCAAGGTCTTCGCCACTGCCCCCGACGGGTCGGTCTTCGCCGTGGATGCCCGGGACCCCAGCCGCTGGTGAGCAGTGAGCGGTAAGCAGGCGGGGCGGAGCCGGGCTCGCCCCGGCCCGCTGATCGCGGACCGGGGCCGCACACACCTCAGCCCAGCTTCGAGACGTCCCGCACCGCGCCCTTGTCGGCGCTGGTGGCCATCGCGGCGTACGCGCGCAGGGCCGCCGAGACCTTGCGCTCGCGGTTCTTCGGGGCGTACACGCCGCCCAGGGCCTCGCGGCGGGCTGCCAAGTCCTCGTCCGAGACGAGGAGTTCGATCGTACGGTTCGGGATGTCGATGCGGATACGGTCGCCGTCCTCGACGAGCGCGATCGTGCCGCCCGACGCCGCCTCCGGGGAGGCGTGGCCGATGGACAGGCCCGACGTACCGCCCGAGAAGCGGCCGTCCGTGACGAGCGCGCAGGTCTTGCCGAGGCCGCGGCCCTTCAGGAACGACGTCGGGTAGAGCATCTCCTGCATGCCGGGGCCGCCGCGCGGGCCCTCGTAGCGGATGACGACGACGTCGCCGTGCTCGATCTCCTTGCGGAGGATCTTGTCGACGGCCTCGTCCTGCGACTCGCAGACGACGGCGGGGCCCTCGAAGGTCCAGATCGACTCGTCGACACCGGCGGTCTTCACGACGCAGCCGTCGACGGCGAGGTTGCCCTTGAGGACGGCGAGGCCGCCGTCCTTGGAGTACTTGTGCTCGACCGAGCGGATGCAGCCGCCCTCGGCGTCCGTGTCCAGGGTGTCCCAGCGCTCGGACTGCGAGAAGGCGGTCGCGGAGCGGACGCAGCCGGGGGCCGCGTGCCACAGCTCGACGGCCTCGTCGGACGGGGAGCCGCCGCGCACGTCCCACGTCTTCAGCCACTCGGCGAGGGTGGCGGAGTGGACGGTGTGCACGTCCTCGTTGAGGAGGCCGCCGCGGTAGAGCTCACCGAGGATGGCGGGGATGCCGCCGGCCCGGTGGACGTCTTCCATGTAGTACGTGCCGCCCGGCGCCACGTTCGGGGCGACCTTGGCCAGGCACGGGACGCGGCGCGAGACCTCGTCCATGTCGTCGAGGCCGAAGTCGAGCTCGGCCTCCTGGGCGGCGGCCAGCAGGTGCAGGATCGTGTTGGTGGAGCCGCCCATCGCGATGTCGAGCGCCATGGCGTTCTCGAAGGCGGCGCGGGTGGCGATGTTGCGCGGCAGGACGGTCAGGTCGTCCTGCTCGTAGTGGCGCTTGGTGATCTCGACGATCGTGCGGCCGGCGTTCTCGTACAGCGCCTTGCGGGCGGTGTGCGTGGCGAGGACCGAGCCGTTGCCGGGCAGGGCCAGGCCGATGGCCTCGGCCAGGCAGTTCATCGAGTTGGCGGTGAACATGCCGGAACAGGAGCCGCAGGTCGGACAGGCGTTTTCCTCGATACGGAGGATGTCCTCGTCCGAGATCTTGTCGTTCACGGCGTCCGACATCGCGTCGACCAGGTCGAGCTTGCGGACGGTGCCGTCGACCAGCGTGGCCTTGCCGGCCTCCATCGGGCCGCCGGAGACGAAGATCGTGGGGATGTTGAGGCGCAGCGCGGCCATCAGCATGCCCGGCGTGATCTTGTCGCAGTTCGAGATGCAGATCAGCGCGTCCGCGCAGTGCGCCTCGACCATGTACTCGACGGAGTCGGCGATCAGGTCGCGGGAGGGCAGCGAGTACAGCATTCCGCCGTGGCCCATCGCGATGCCGTCGTCGACGGCGATCGTGTTGAACTCGCGGGGGACGGCGCCCGCCGCCAGGATCGCGTCGGAGACGATCCGGCCGACCGGCGCGAGGTGCGTGTGCCCGGGGACGAACTCCGTGAAGGAGTTGGCGACCGCGATGATCGGCTTGCCGATGTCCGCGCTTGCTACGCCAGACGCCCGCATAAGGGCGCGCGCGCCCGCCATGTTGCGGCCGTGGGTGACTGTGCGGGACCTCAGCTCGGGCATCGTCGCTCGCTCCTTAGGCAGATGGGACGTACGAGGCTCACTTACGAGAGTAGCTTCGAGCGTACGCCTCGGATCCACGATCTGGACAGGTCGTCCGATATGCGGGACGGCGCGCTCAGCCTTCGGTCACGACCCGGGGCAGGTACCGCGTCAGGTCTCGGCCGGCGTCCCGGGTGGCGCATCGGGGCGCGTCCGGGTGGTGTCCCGGATCACGGCCGGGTTACGACGCGGGGCGCGCCGGCGTCATGCCCGTCACGCCTGTCACGCCTGTCACGCCCGTTATGCCTCCGTCAGGTACCGCTGGAGCGTCGGGGCCACCATCTCGATGATCCGCTCCGGATCCGCCGAAGCCAGCGGCTCCGCCTTGATCACGTAGCGCAGAATCGCGATCCCGACCATGTGCGAGGCCGCGAGCTCCGCCCGGAATGTCGGGTCCGGTACGTCGAGCTCGGCCGCCACCCGCTCCAGCAGCCGGCGCAGCACGAACGTACGCAGAACCTTGGCCGCTGTCTCGTTCGTCAGCGCCGACCGTACGACCGCGAGCAGCGGGGCCCTGGTCGCCGGGTTTTCCCATACGCCGATGAAATAGCGGGCCAGCCGCTCGCCGATGCCGTCCGTGCCGCCCTGGCCGAGGACCGCGGGCACCGCCGTCGCCGGCTCGAAGGACATCTCGATGGCAGCCGCGAAGACGTCGTCCTTCGTACCGAAGTAGTGGTGGACGAGCGCCGCGTCGACTCCCGCCGCCTTCGCGATGCCGCGCATGGAGGTCTTGTCGTAGCCGCGCTCCGCGAATTCGTCGCGGGCCGACTGGAGGATGCGCTCGCGGGCGCCCGGGCCGGCGTCCTGGGGCGAGCGGCGCGGGCGGCCTCGGCGGCGGGGCTCGGAGGCGGGCTCCTGCGACGTACCGCTGTCGCTCACTGCTGCGAGACCCGGGACGCAAGGTGCAGCCGGGTGAAGGCCAGGGCCTCCGCGAGGTCGGCCTCGCGTTCGGCGGACGACATGGCCCGCCGCGTATTGACCTCGATGACGACATGGCCGTCGAAGCCGCTGAGCGCGAGGCGCTCCAGGAGCTCGGCGCAGGGCTGGTTTCCGCGCCCGGGGACGAGGTGCTCGTCCTTCGCCGAACCCTTTCCGTCCGCGAGGTGGACGTGCCCGAGCCGGTCGCCCATCCGGTCGACCATGGCCATGGTGTCGGTGCGGGCGGTCGCGGTGTGGGAGAGGTCGACGGTGAAGTGCCGGTAGTCGTCCTTGGTGACGTCCCACTCGGGGGCATACGCCAGCATCTCGCGGTCCTTGTAGCGCCACGGATACATGTTCTCGACGGCGAACCTGACGTCGGTCTCGTCCGCCATCCGCCAGATTCCGTTCACGAAGTCCCGGGCGTACTGCCGCTGCCAGCGAAAGGGCGGGTGTACGACCACGGCCGACGCACCGAGCTTCTCGGCGGCCGCCTGCGCGCGCCGCAGTTTCGTCCACGGGTCGGTGGTCCACACGCGCTGGGTGATCAGCAGACAGGGTGCGTGAACGGCCAGGACGGGGACGCCGTGGTAGTCGGAGAGTCTGCGCAGCGCCTCGATGTCCTGGCTGACGGGGTCCGTCCACACCATGACCTCGACGCCGTCGTAGCCGAGGCGTGCGGCGATCTCGAAGGCCGTCGCCGTCGACTCCGGATACACGGAGGCCGTGGACAGCGCGACCTTCGCATCAGGGATGCGCACCACTGGTTCTGCCACGAGGGACAGCGTACGGGCCGTCGCGGGGTGGGCGTCAGGCGGTCGGCAGGTGATCCAGGCGGCGCAGGATGACGCCTTCGCGCAGTGCCCACGGGCAGACCTCCAGCGTCTCCACACCGAAAAGGTCCATCGCGCCCTCCGCCACCAGGGCTCCTGCCAGCAGTTGCGCGGCGCGGCCGTCCGAGACACCGGGGAGGCCGGCGCGCTGGGCTGCCGGCATCGCGGCGAGCTTGGGCACCCACTCCTCCAGCGACTTGCGACTGAGCTCACGTTGTACGTACAGCCCTTCGGCGGAGCGGGCCGCGCCCGCGATTCTCGCCAGCTGCCGGAAGGTCTTGGAGGTGGCGACGACGTGGTCGGGGCTGCCGAAGCGGGCGAATTCGCCGACCGTACGGGCTATCTCGGCCCGTACGTGACGGCGCAGCGCCTTCACGTCCTGCGGGTCAGGCGGGTCGCCCGGCAGCCAGCCGGCGGTGAGGCGGCCCGCGCCGAGGGGGAGCGACACGGCGGCGTCGGGCTCCTCGTCCATGCCGTACGCGATCTCCAGGGAGCCGCCGCCGATGTCGAGGACCAAGAGCTTGCCGGCCGACCAGCCGAACCAGCGGCGGGCGGCGAGGAAGGTCAGCCGCGCCTCCTCGGCGCCGGTCAGCACCTGGAGGTCGACGCCGGTCTCGCTCTTCACCCGGGCCAGCACATCGTCGGCGTTGGTGGCCTCGCGCACGGCGGAGGTCGCGAACGGCAGGACGTCCTCGCATCCCTTGTCCTCGGCTGCCTGGAGCGCGTCGCCGATCGTGGCCACGAGGCGGTCGACGCCCTCGGCGCCGATGGCCCCGTCCGCGTCGAGGAGCTCGGCGAGGCGAAGCTCGGCCTTGTGCGAGTGGGCGGGCAGGGGGCGGGCGCCGGGGTGCGCGTCGACCACCAGCAGATGAACCGTGTTCGAACCCACGTCGAGGACTCCGAGTCTCATATGCGGAACGCTACTGCGGCGGCGCGCTTACCCTTGGCCCCGTGTCCAAGACGAAAAAGGCGAAGCCGGGCAAAGCCGTGAAACCGCCGAAGACAACTCCGCCGCTCCCTCCTGCCCAGGACGAGAAGGGCGGGCTCGATTTCGCCCGCGCCTGGGTGGAGTTCCCCGACCCCGCCGACGACGAGCAGGTTTTCCGCTGCGACCTGACGTGGCTGACGTCACGTTGGAGCTGCATCTTCGGGAGCGGCTGCCAGGGGATCGAGGCGGGGCGCGCCGACGACGGCTGCTGCACCCTCGGTGCGCATTTTTCGGATGAGGACGACGAGAAGCGGGTCGCGGGGCATGTGGCTCGCCTCACCCCTGACGTGTGGCAGTTCCACGATGTCGGTACGGAGTCGGGCTGGACCCAGACCGACGACGACGGCGAACGCCAGACGCGCCGGTGGGACGGCTCCTGCATCTTCCAGAACCGGCCCGGGTTCGCGGGCGGCGCGGGCTGCTCGCTGCACATCCTGGCGCTGAAGGAGGGCAAGGAGCCGCTGGAGACGAAGCCGGACGTCTGCTGGCAGCTGCCGGTGCGGCGGACGTACGACTGGATCGACCGGCCCGACGACACGCGCGTGCTGCAGATCTCGATCGGCGAGTACGACCGGCGGGGCTGGGGTCCTGGGGGGCATGACCTGCACTGGTGGTGCACGTCTGCGACGTCTGCGCATGGTGCGGGGGATCCGGTGTACGTGACGTATCGGCCGGAGCTGACGGAGCTGATGGGGAAGGCGGCGTACGACCGGCTGGTGGAGCTGTGCGAGGAGCGACTGTCGTCGCTGCTTCCCATGGCGCCGCATCCGGCGGATCCGGCCCCGTCCGCGTAGGGCGCGGGCTGGAGGCGGGTGGGCCGCTGCGCGGGGCTTTCCCCGACCCGCCCCTTCCCGAACTGGGGCAAGCCCCAGCCCCCAGACCACTACAGACGCCCTTCGGGCGTGTCCTCAAACGCCGGACGGGCTGGATTTGCCGCTTGCGGCAGCTCTCAGCCCCTCCGGCGTTTGAGGAGCGGGGTCTGGGGCGGAGCCCCAGGGCCCCCGCCTACGGCGCCGGTGAGGTCGCTTCTGTCGGGGTCGGGTCCGAGGACGGGGGCGGGGTCGTCGGCTCTGTCGGGGTCGGGTCCGGGGACGGCGGTGGCGTCGACTCTGTGGGGGTCGGGTCCGGGGACGTCGGCGGCGGCGTCGGGTCCGGGGACGGCGGTGGCGGCGGCGTCGACGGCCGCGGGTCCGGGTTCGAGGGGGGCGATGTGGGCCGGCCGTGGCCCCGCACCGCGATCACCGCACCCGTCGGGTCCACCCCGATACGCGCGCGCCACGCCCCCGCCGGCTCCCGTTCGTGATCCACGGACACGTACAGAGTGAGCGACCGGCCGGGATCGAGCGTGCCCGACGTCTGGCTCAGGTAGAGCCAGGGCGCGTTCGTCCACGCCGACCAGGACACCGGCGAGTCACCCGTCGCGGTCAGGGTGAGGACCGTCGTGCTGCCCGCGGATCTCGCCTCCACCGTCAGCCGCCCCGCCCCGGCCTCCCCGGGCCGGCCCGGCATCGACGTACCGCCGCTGACGACCTCAACCGACACGTCAGGTGACCGGCCGCCCACCGTGAAGTCGGGTTCGGGAGTGGTGCGGGCGTTGCCCGTGTTTTCGTACGCCGGCCCGCCGGGGCCTCCAGGGCCGTTGTGCTCGCCGCCGCCGAGGCCTTCCGGATCGTCCGCCTCGCTCGCGGTGACCGACGCGCCGCCGTGGCTCTCGCCGGTGAGCGGTGCGCCCCGGTACGCCGCCCAGAGCGCGAACACGGGGGCGGCGACGACGGTCGCGACGACCGTCGTCGTGACCGCCCTGGTCCGCAGCCGGTCACGCCGCGCGGCATGGTCCTTGGGGTCCAGCGGGAAGCCGTCGCGGTCGAAGCGGGGCGCACCCGCGCGCGCCCGCGGGACGTTCGCCATCGCCGCGTACGCCGCCGCGCGCGGCGCCCCGACCACCGGCAGCGTGGCCGGCGCCGCGACCGTACCCGGCCAGGGCCCGCCGGCCCCGGTCCGCTCGGCGAAGCGCCGACAGCGCGGGCAGTCGTCGACATGCCGTACGAGCTCGTGGCGCAGGGCCGCGCCGAGCAGCACCTGGTTGTCGCCGGTCAGCCGGGCGACGATCGGGCAGCTGCCGCTCTCCACGACGGCGAGCGCGGCCCGGGTCCGCTCCACCTCGCAGGCCGCGGCGGCGAGAAGTTCGCGGGCGGCGGGGTAGCCCATGCCCAGGACGGCGGCGACCTCGCGCGGGCCCAGCCCGTGGCGTACCGCGAGCTCCAGCGACTCACGCTGCTCGGGGGTGGTGCCGGCCGCCTCGGGCCACGCCAGGAGGGCCAGTTCGCGCTGTCGGCGTACGGCGGTCTCATCCGGTACGGCCGCGGCGCTCACCGGGTCGGGGGCGTGGGCGCGGTGGCCGCCGTGCGCCCCCTGCCTGCGCCGCTTCTGCTCCGCGACCCGGCGCAGGCACGCCCACCGCGCCAGCGCGTACAGCCAGGCCTTGCGCTCCGGCTCGCGGGACGGGCAACGTCCGTGCTGCCGCTCGGCGATCGCGAGTACGTCACCGAGCACCGCCGTCGCCGCGTCGTGGTCGCAGAGCACGGACAGGCAGTAGGTGAACAGGCCGTCCAGGTACGGCTCGTACCGGGTCGGCGGGGCCTGTGGACTCGGGGGGGCCTGCGCGAGCGTGGGCCGGGGCGCACGGCTTTGCGCCCGGTGTGCGCCGGTGGTGTGCGTAGGGGGCTCCAGCCTGCTGCTTGTCACCCGGCGACCGTAGGCAGAGGAGGCACGTCACTTCGTACCCCTTGAGCACTTTTAACCCGTACGGGTGAACACTTCCCTCAAAAGGGGACAGGAACCGGGGATTCCGGCCGTGGCGAACGGGTGGCGGACGAGTGGCGAACGACTGTCAGAGCCTGCCTGTACGGTCACCACCATGGCTGCCCGTACATCTCGTTCATCCGCCAAGGACCGGCCGTCCTACCGCTGCACCGAATGCGGGTGGACGACCGCCAAATGGCTCGGCCGCTGCCCCGAATGCCAGGCCTGGGGGACGATCGAGGAAACCGGCGCGCCCGCCGTACGGACGACAGCGGCCGGCCGGGTGAGCACCGCCGCGCTCCCCATCGGCCAGGTCGACGGCCGCACCGCCACCGCCCGCTCCACCGGCGTCGACGAGCTGGACCGTGTCCTCGGCGGCGGTCTGGTCCCCGGCGCCGTCGTGCTGCTCGCAGGCGAGCCCGGCGTCGGCAAGTCGACGCTGCTGCTGGACGTCGCCGCGAAGGCGGCCAGCGAAGACCACCGCACGCTGTACGTCACGGCCGAGGAGTCCGCGAGCCAGGTGCGGCTGCGGGCCGACCGGATCGGCGCGCTCAACGATCATCTTTATCTCACCGCCGAGACCGACCTGTCCGCCGTCCTCGGGCACCTCGACGCCGTGAAGCCGTCTCTTCTCGTGCTCGACTCCGTCCAGACCGTCGCGTCGCCCGAGATCGACGGCGCGCCGGGCGGCATGGCCCAGGTCCGCGAGGTCGCGGGCGCGCTCATCAGGGCCTCCAAGGAGCGCGCCATGTCGACGCTCCTGGTCGGGCACGTCACGAAGGACGGCGCCATCGCGGGGCCGCGCCTGCTGGAGCACCTGGTCGACGTCGTGCTGTCCTTCGAGGGCGACCGGCACGCGCGCCTGCGGCTCGTACGGGGAGTCAAGAACCGTTACGGCGCGACCGACGAGGTCGGCTGCTTCGAGCTGCACGACGAAGGCATCACCGGCCTTGCCGATCCCTCCGGTCTCTTCCTCACGCGGCGTGCCGAGGCTGTCCCGGGGACCTGCCTGACCGTCACGCTCGAAGGGCGCCGGCCGCTCGTCGCGGAAGTGCAGGCGCTGACGGTCGACTCGCAGATTCCGTCCCCCCGGCGCACCACATCGGGCCTGGAGACCTCGCGCGTGTCGATGATGCTCGCCGTGCTGGAGCAGCGCGGCCGCATCACCGCCCTCGGCAAGCGCGACATCTACAGCGCGACGGTGGGCGGCGTGAAGCTCACCGAGCCCGCCGCCGACCTGGCCATCGCGCTCGCGCTCGCCAGCGCGGCCAGCGACACCCCGCTGCCGAAGAACCTCGTCGCGATCGGCGAAGTGGGCCTCGCGGGAGAGGTCAGACGGGTCACCGGTGTCCAGCGCAGGCTCGCCGAGGCGCACCGTCTCGGCTTCACGCACGCCCTGGTCCCGACCGACCCGGGGAAGGTCCCGGCCGGCATGAAGGTCATCGAAGTGGCCGACATGGGAGACGCCCTCAGGGTCCTTCCGCGGCGCTCTCGTGCACAGGCCCCACAAGGTGAGGAACAGCGCCGGTAGACTTTGCCCTGGTCTCGCCCACCCGTACGAGTACGCGAGGCGAAGTTCAGTGCCCCAAGGGCACCGCAACCGTGTGACCGGAGGAGTGCAGTGGCAGCCATCGACCGGGCAGCAGCATCCGGAAAGTCCGGCGGAGGCTCGGGCACCGAAGCGCTGATGCGCGCCTCGCTGAGCGCTGTCGCGCCCGGCAAGGGACTGCGCGACGGCCTGGAGCGCATCCTCCGCGGCAACACCGGCGGTCTTATCGTCCTCGGTATGGACAAAACCGTCGAATCCATGTGTACCGGCGGTTTCGTACTGGATGTGGAGTTCACCGCGACCAGACTCCGCGAGCTGTGCAAGCTCGACGGCGCGCTGATCCTCGACAAGGACATCACCAAGATCCTGCGGGCCGGTGTCCAGCTCGTACCGGACGCGTCGATCCCGACGGAGGAGACCGGCACCCGCCACCGCACGGCGGACCGCGTCTCCAAGCAGTGCAACTTCCCGGTCGTCTCGGTGTCGCAGTCCATGCGACTGATCGCGCTGTACGTCGACGGGGAGCGCCGCGTCCTGGAGGAGTCGGCGACGATCCTGTCCCGCGCGAACCAGGCCCTGGCCACCCTGGAGCGCTACAAGCTCCGCCTCGACGAGGTCGCGGGCACGCTGTCCGCGCTGGAGATCGAGGACCTGGTGACGGTCCGGGACGTGACGGCGGTGGCGCAGCGCCTGGAGATGGTGCGGCGTATCGCCACCGAGATCGCCGAGTACGTGGTGGAGCTGGGCACCGATGGACGCCTTCTCTCCCTCCAGCTCGACGAGTTGATCGCGGGTGTCGAGCCGGAGCGCGAGCTGGTCGTACGGGACTACGTGCCGGAGCCGACGGCGAAGCGTTCCCGCACGGTCGACGAGGCGCTGACCGAGCTGGACGCGCTGCCCCACTCGGAGCTGCTCGAACTGCCCGTGGTCGCACGGGCGCTGGGGTACAGCGGCTCGCCCGAGACGCTGGACGCGGCGGTCTCGCCGCGTGGCTACCGGCTGCTGGCCAAGGTGCCGCGCCTGCCGGGCGCGATCATCGAGCGGCTCGTCGAGCACTTCGGCGGCCTGCAGAAGCTGCTTGCCGCGAGCGTCGACGACCTGCAGACGGTCGACGGCGTCGGGGAGGCACGGGCGCGGTCGGTGCGCGAGGGGCTGTCCCGGCTGGCGGAGTCGTCGATCCTGGAACGCTACGTCTGAGGGCGCGACGGTCCGGTCCGCAGGACCGGGGCGCAGGACCGGGACCGGCCCTCTGCGCTAGTCCTTCTTCAGGGTGAACGTCGCCGGGGACTTCGCGCCCGGCATCTCCAGCAGGTAGGTGCCCTCGCCGACGGACGCCTCGGACGGCGTCTCGCACTTCGGCTCGCTCTGCTTGAGGTCCCATTCGACGGTGTGCTTGATGGTGCTGTGCGCGGGGACGCGGAGCAGCATGCTGCCGGGTGCCTGCGGGCAGTCCTTCGAGGACCACACCGTCTTGTTGTCGTCGTCGGTGATCGTGAGCACGGCGGCCTTCGGCCCGAAGTCGACCTTGCAGGCGGCGCCCGACACGTTCTCCGCGATCAGCTCGAACTTGGGCTTCTCGCCGGGCTCGTACTCGTTCTTGACGCTGCGCAGGGACAACTCCACCGTGGACGCGTTGCAGTTGGGGAGGCTGGAGCCGGCCGGTACGCGCTGACCGCCACCGCCGCCACTGCCGCCGAAGCCACTGCCGCCGCCCGCTCCCGCGCCGCCGTCTTCGCCGGAACCGTCGCCGCCGCCGTCACCCGCGCCGCCGCTGCCTGTGGCGCCGTCACCGCCGCTGCCCGGGTCCGTACCGGCATCGCCGCCGTCCTCGCCACCGCCACCGCCGCCGTCACCGTCGCTGCTGCCGCTTCCGCCGTTGTCGGCGCCTCCGCTGTCCGCGCCGCCCGGCTCGTCCCGGCCGCCCGGGTCCTCGGTGATGGCTGGGCCCGACGAGTCCGGTCCGGGGGTGATGGTGGACGGCGCGGGTGTGGCGCCGCTGTGGGCGCCGTCGTTCTTGTCGCCCTTGCCGCCCGCGGACATGACGATCCATAGGATCACCAGTGCGAGCAGCACCAGCAGGGACAGCGCGACTGCCCTCCGGCGCCAGTAAATGGAGGAGGGAAGCGGCCCGACTGGATTGCGCATAGATCCCACGGCGCAAACTGTACGAGAGATCGCGGCCAACTCCTGCCCCACCCGCCGCCTCAGCCCCCAACTTTCCACGATCATCATTCCGCACCGCCGCGGTCCGCCCCTGTCTTTCGTCGGGTCCGGCGCCCGACGATCGCCCCATGTGACGGCCGGGCGGCCGTCCCGGAAGCGGATTCTGAAGTGGTCTGCCGATACGAAGAGTTCGCCGCGCGCGCGGTGGTAGCGGCCGAGCCTCGTCCGGCCACGCGCAGAAACATGTCAGGATCGGTAGTGCCATGACTGCGACAAGCGAGATCACCACGAACGCGACCGACGCCGCCGCCACCGCGGCCCTCCATTCCCCCGTCATCGCGTGGTTCGACGCGAACGCCCGCGACCTCCCCTGGCGCCGTCCCGAAGCGGGCGCCTGGGCCGTGATGGTCAGCGAGTTCATGCTCCAGCAGACGCCGGTCAGCCGGGTCCTGCCGGTGTACGAGCAGTGGATGCGACGCTGGCCGCGCCCCGCCGACCTGGCCGCCGACGCCCCCGGTGAAGCGGTCCGCGCCTGGGGCAGGCTCGGCTATCCGCGCCGCGCGCTGCGGCTGCACGGCGCGGCCGTGGCGATAAGGGACCGGCACAACGGCGACGTACCGAGCGACCACGGCCAGCTCCTGGCCCTGCCCGGGATCGGCGAGTACACGGCCGCGGCCGTCGCCTCCTTCGCGTTCGGACAGCGGCACCCGGTCCTCGACACGAACGTCCGGCGTGTCTTCGCCCGTACGGTCACCGGCATCCAGTACCCGCCGAACGCCACCACCGCCGCCGAGCGCAGGCTCGCCCGCTCCCTCCTCCCCGGCGACGAGGCGCGGGCGGCCCGCTGGGCGGCCGCCTCCATGGAGCTGGGCGCGCTCGTGTGCACCGCGAAGAGCCCGGAGTGCGGGCGCTGCCCGGTCTCGGAGCAGTGCGCGTGGCGGCTGGCGGGCAAACCGGCACACGTCGGGGCGCCGCGGCGCGGTCAGACGTACGCCGGTACGGACCGCCAGGTGCGCGGCAAGCTCCTCGCCGTCCTCAGGGACGCGGTCGATCCGGTGCCGCAGGCGGCGCTCGACGCGGTGTGGCACGAGCCGGTGCAACGGGCGCGGGCGCTGGACGGGCTGGTCGCCGACGGGCTCGTGGAGCCCCTGGAGAACGGCGTCTACCGGCTTCCTGTGGGATGAGCCGGGGCGAGCTGGGGTGAGCTGGGATGAGCACAGCCTGACCACAACTCCGTTACACAACCGATGGACAGCCGTGCGTTTGCCGACGGCTGACCCGCACAGTGCCGTGACAACGCCTCCGTAGCGTCATCGCCGTAAGCAAGCAGGTCACGGGGTCTGCTTGCCAGTGGACGGAGGCGGTTCTGACATGGCGCACGGCGAGGTGCTCGAATTCGAAGAGTACGTACGCACTCGGCAGGATGCTCTGCTGCGGAGCGCCAGGCGTCTGGTCCCCGATCCGGTGGACGCCCAGGACCTTCTCCAGACCGCGCTGGTACGTACGTACGGCCGCTGGGACGGCATAGCGGACAAGTCCCTGGCCGACGCCTATCTGCGGCGCGTCATGATCAACACGCGGACCGAGTGGTGGCGCGCCCGCAAGCTCGAAGAGGTCCCGACGGAGCAGCTGCCGGACGCGAGCGTCGAGGACGGCACCGAACAGCGTGCGGACCGTGCGCTGCTGATGGACATTCTCGGCGTACTGGCACCCAAGCAGCGCAGCGTAGTCGTGCTGCGACACTGGGAGCAGATGAGCACCGAGGAGACGGCCGCGGCGCTCGGTATGTCGGCAGGTACGGTCAAGAGCACGCTGCACCGGGCGCTGGCCCGTCTCCGGCAGGAGCTGGAGAGCCGCGAACTGGACGCGCACGCCCTGGAGCGTGCGGAGCAGGGTGACGAACGGGGGATGGAGCGTTGCGCGGCCTAGGCAGGGGCGGCAGGTTCTCATGGGCGGCGGGTGGCACGGCGGCGGCCGGCGTCGCCGCCGTCGGCCTGTTCGTGGTGGCGTGCAACGCCGGGGGGACGGGCGCGCGGGACGCGGGTCCGGCGCGTACGGATCCGGTCGCCCGAGCGACTCCTTCGGCGGGCGAGCCGTCGCCGCCCGCCACGAAGCTGGTGAACCCGGTGGCGCTGCTCCGGGGCGATCCGAAGGTCAGCGCCACGGTGAAGCGGGACCTGAAGCCGTGTGTCAAGGACGAGTACCCGGTCGACGCGTCATACGGGAAGCTGACCGGCGGGCCGGCCAATGACGTCGTGGTGAATGTGATGACGTGCGGGGATGCCGTGGGCATCGGGACGTACGTGTACCGGGAGGACGGGGGCGCGTACGAGAACGTCTTCGCCGCCGAGGCGCCCGCGGTGTACGCGGAGATCGACCGCGGGGACCTGGTGCTGACGAAGCCGGTCTACGGGGAGAACGACCCCATGGCGTATCCGTCCGGCGAAGAAGTGATCACGTACCGCTGGGCGGGGAACAAGTTCACCGTGCACGACCAGGTGCACAACGACTTCAGCCGTGCGGTCGGCGGGGACGGCGACGCGGGCGGATCGGACCAGGATCCGCCCGCCCCGTCGGACAACTGAGAGAACTCGAAGAAGTCGAAGAACTGAGAGAACAGAGAGCAGCGGATGGCGGAGACCCATGTCCTGTTCGTGGAGGACGACGACGTCATCCGCGAGGCAACACAGCTCGCGCTGGAGCGCGACGGCTTCGTGGTCACCGCCATGCCCGACGGGCTTTCCGGTCTTGAGGCCTTCCGCCGCGACCAGCCGGACATCGCGCTGCTCGATGTGATGGTGCCCGGCCTGGACGGCGTGAGCCTGTGCCGACGCATCAGGGACGAGTCGACGGTGCCGGTGATCATGCTGTCGGCGCGGGCCGACTCGATCGACGTCGTACTGGGCCTGGAGGCGGGGGCCGACGACTACGTGACGAAGCCTTTCGACGGTGCGGTACTCGTGGCCCGTATCCGCGCGGTGCTGCGCCGCTTCGGGCATGCGGGCCGGGCGGCCGGCGGGACGTACGACGACGGTGCGGGGCCGGAGGGCGGGCTGCTCGTCTTCGGTGACTTGGAGGTCGACACCGAGGGCATGGAGGTCCGCAAGGGCGGCGTGCCGGTCGGGCTGACGCCGACGGAGATGCGGCTGCTGCTGGAGTTCTCGTCCGCGCCGGGCACGGTGCTGTCGCGCGACAAGCTGCTGGAGCGGGTCTGGGACTACGGGTGGGGCGGGGACACGCGGGTCGTGGACGTCCACGTGCAGCGCCTGCGGACCAAGATCGGCCAGGACCGCATCGAGACGGTCCGGGGCTTCGGCTACAAGTTGAAGGCCTGAGCACCATGCGCCTCGCACTGCGCACCGGCGTCCGCTGGAAGATCAGCATCGCCATCGCCGCCGTCGGCGCTCTCATCGCCATCGCGCTCAGCCTCGTCGTGCACAACTCGGCCCGCGTCTCGATGCTCGACAACGCCCGCGACGTACAGGTGGAGCGCCTGGAGTTCGCCCACCGTTGGTACGAGTCCTCGCGCGAGCCCAAGTTCGGCACCAAGCTCAACGACCCGGCCCTGCCCGAAGAGCTCAAGGCGAGCATGGCGAACGGCCGCCGCGCTACCTACGTCACGGAGCGCCACAACGGTGTGCCCGACGTATGGGCCGCCGCCCCGCTCGGCAACGGCGACGTCCTGTCCCTGCACACCCGGTTCACGGACCGCAGCGTCACGATCATGGACGAACTCGACCGCGCCCTGGTCATCGGCTCGGTCTCGGTCGTCTTCGGCGGCTGCGCGCTCGGCGTGCTGATAGGCGGTCAGCTCTCGCGCCGCCTGCGCAAGGCGGCCACCGCTGCCGGAAAGGTCGCGCAGGGCAATACGGAAGTTCGCGTACGGGATGCCATCGGGGGGCTCGTACGCGACGAGACCGACGAGCTCGCGCGCGCCGTCGACGCCATGACGGACGCGCTCCAGGAGCGGCTGGAAGCGGAACGCCGCGTCACCGCGGACATCGCCCACGAACTGCGCACACCCGTCACCGGCCTGCTCACGGCTGCCGAGCTGCTGCCGCCCGGCCGCCCCAGCGAGCTCGTACGCGACCGGGCCCAGGCGATGCGCACGCTCGTCGAGGACGTGCTGGAGGTCGCGCGGCTCGACAGCGCGGCGGAGCGGGCCGAGCTCCAGGAGATCGCGCTCGGCGAGTTCGTCAGCCGCCGCGTCGCGCTCGTCGACCCCGACGCGGTGGTGCGCGTGGTGCACGAGTCGTGGGTGAACACCGACCCGCGCCGCCTGGAACGCATCCTCGGCAATCTGCTCGGCAACGCCGCCAAGCACGGCAGGGCGCCGTTCGAGGTCACGGTCGAAGGCCGGGTCGTACGGGTCCGGGACCACGGGCCCGGGTTCCCCGAGGCACTGCTGAAGGAGGGGCCGAGCCGGTTCCGTACGGGCAGCAGTGACCGGGCGGGACGCGGGCACGGCCTGGGCCTGACGATCGCGGCCGGCCAGGCCCGCGTCCTCGGGGCGCGCCTCACCTTCCGTAACGCGCACCAGGACGGCGGCGCGATCGCGGTGCTGTGGCTGCCGGAACACGCGCCGACCACCACGGGCAGCTTCCCGGTCGTGCAGCTGCCGGAGCCCGAGCTGCCCGAGCTGCCCGACGTCGGGTCGCGGGCCTAGGGCTGGGCCTAGGGCTGGATCTAGCAGGCCCAGTCCTTCTCCAGGTCAAGGTCGTCGCCCTCCCGGGCCTGGGTGAACGAGAACCAGTTCCCGGAGTCGTCCCGGAAGATCGCCTCTGTGCCGTACGGACGCTCCTGCGGCGGCTGCAGGAACTCGACCCCGCGCGCCTTGAGTGTCTCGTAGTCCCCGTGGACGTCGTCCGTGGCCAGGACACCGGCTCCCAGCACTCCCTTGGAGACGAGCTTCTTGATCGCCTCGGCGGACTCGGGATCCATCGCGGGCGGCCCCGGAGTCATGAGCGTCAGCATGACGTCGGGCTGGTCCTTCGCCCCGACGGTCAGCCAGCGCATCCCGCCCTCGCCGATGGTCATGTCCGTACGGACTTCGAGTCCGAGCTTCTCGGTGTAGAACTCCTTGGCCCGGTCCTGGTCCAGGACCCAGACGGTGGAAATGGCAAGTCCCTTGATCATGGAGAACTCCTCGGAGGGGGGTTCGGGGTGTTTCAGTGCCGCTTTCGGCGCTGCACGGTCACCGTAGGCAGCGGGCGCTTCACCGCGCTTCCTCAGAATTGCGGTCGTTCATCTCGGGGAACGCTCCGGCCCAGAGCATCGCGTAACACCCGGGTATCAGCGCGGCCCCGCGCCGGACGTGCTGGGTGCGGTAGTCGCGCGGCGACAGCCCGGTCTGCTTCTTGAAGCGCGCGGAGAAGGTGCCGAGGCTGGTGAAGCCGACCAGCACGCAGATCTCGGTGACGGACAGATTCGCCGAGCGCAGCATCTCCTCGGCGCGCTCTATGCGTCTGCGTGACAGGTACTGGCCGGGCGTCTCGCCGTACACCGCCTTGAAGGCCCGGATGAAGTGGTACCTCGAATAGCCGGCGTGCGCCGACACCGCGTCCAGGTCGAGCGGCTCGGCCCAGTCGCGGTCCATGGCGTCTTTGGCGAGGCGCAGCTGTCGCAGGTGTGCGAGGTGCGCGGTCACCGGAGTCGTGGTGTCCACGTCTTCGATGCTGACATGCGGCACTGACAACGGCCCCCGGCGCGTGCGCGCAGAGCACGCGTTCCGGGGGCCGTTGGGTGGCGGGAGGTCGTAGGTCGTGGGCTCAGGTGGTTTCCCTGACCTTGGCCCGGCCCGAGCCGGCGGCGTCAGTACCGCGATCGGATCCGGCGCCGGCGTCACCGGCATCGCCGACGTCACCGGCATCGCCGACGCCGGCCGCTCCCTGCGGCCCCGCGCCCCGCAGCGGCACCTCCTTGACGAAGAAGGCCGCCACGAACCCGATCACCGCGATGATCCCGCCCAGCAGGAACGCCGCCTGCGTCCCGGAAGCCACCGCGAACTGGTACGCCTCACGTACCTGGTCCGGCAGTTTCGCCAGGCTCGCCGCGTCGAGCTGCGCCGACTGCTGGGTGGCTGCCGACCCGCCCCGTTCGGCCATCGCGTCCTGGACCTGGCTGGTGAAGAGCGCGCCCATGATCGAGACGCCGAAGGAGCTGCCGAGCGTACGGAAGAGAGTCGTCGACGAGGACGCGACGCCCATGTCCTTCATCTCGACGCTGTTCTGCGCGACGAGCATCGTGATCTGCATCAGGAAGCCCATGCCGGCGCCGAGCACGGCCATGTAGATGCCCGAGGTCAGCCGCGAAGTCCCGGTGTCCATCTGGGCGAGCAGCAGCAGCCCTGCGACCATCAGCCCGCCGCCCAGGATCGGGAAGATCTTGTACTTACCGTTGTTGGTGGTCATCCGGCCCGAGATGAGCGAGACGACCATCATCGACAGCAGCATCGGGAGGAGGAGCAGACCGGAGTTCGTCGCCGAAGCGCCCTGTACGGACTGCTGGAACAGCGGCAGGAACAGCACCGCGCCGAACATCACGAAGCCGGTCAGAAAGCCGATCACCGACATGAGCGTGAAGTTGCGGTTGCGGAAGATGTGCAGCGGCATGATCGGCTCGGCGGCCCTGGACTCGACGAAGAGGAAGCCGACGAGTGAGGCGACACCGACCGCGATGAGCTCCATGATGATGGCCGAGGACCAGGCGTACTCCGTACCGCCCCAGGTCGTGACCAGCACGATCGCCGTGATGCCGACCGTCAGCAGCCCCGCGCCGAGGTAGTCGATCCGCGCCTGCGACCGCTCCTTCTTGGGCAGGTGCAGTACGGCGGTGACCATCGCCAGGGCGACCGCGCCGAGCGGCAGGTTGATGTAGAAGCTCCAGCGCCAGCCCAGGTGGTCGGTGATGGTGCCGCCGACCAGCGGCCCGCCGATCATGGCGAGCGCCATCACGCCGGCCATCATGCCCTGGTACTTGCCGCGCTCACGCGGCGGAATCAGGTCGCCGATGATCGCCATGACGCCGACCATCAGACCGCCGGCGCCGAGCCCCTGAATCGCGCGGAAGCCGATCAGTTGTCCCATGTCCTGGGCCATTCCACTGAGGACCGAGCCGAGGAGGAAGACGACGATGGCGGTGAGGAAGATGCCCTTGCGTCCGTACAGGTCGCCGAGCTTGCCCCAGATCGGGGTGGAGGCGGCGGTGGCCAGGGTGTACGACGTAACGACCCAGGACAGGTGCTCCAAGCCGCCGAGCTCGCCGACGATGGTCGGCATGGCGGTGCCGATGATCATGTTGTCGAGCATGGCGAGCAGCATCGCGATCATCAGCGCGAGCAGCACCACTCGCACACTGCGCGGTTGAGCCGCCGCCCGTTTGCTCTCATCCCCCTGCTGCGTCGCCTTGTTCTGCCGCTTCGCCGCGCCCATGGTCCCCGCTCCCCGGTTACTTACTCGTACTTACTTGCCGCCCGGCAAGTTGACTACACTTGGGGAAGGTAGACCCCTAACTAGCCGGTCGTCAAGTAAGTTAAGTTTTCTTGGGAGAGCAGCGTGTCCAGAGGCAACACTCGTCAGCGCATTCAGGACGTCGCCATGGAGCTCTTCGCCGAGCAGGGCTACGAGAAGACCTCGCTGCGCGAGATCGCCGAGCGGCTCGACGTCACGAAGGCGGCGCTCTACTACCACTTCAAGACCAAGGAAGACATCATCATCAGCCTCTTCCAGGACCTCACCAGGCCCATGGACGAGCTGATCGCCTGGGGGCAGGAGCAGCCGCGCACCCTGGAGACGAAGAAGGAGATCCTGACCCGTTACAGCCTGGCCCTCTCCGCCGCCGCCCCCCTCTTCCGCTTCATGCACGAGAACCAGGCGACGATGCGCGACCTGAGCATCGGGGAGACGTTCAAGGAGCGCATGTTCGTGCTGCTGGAGCTGGTGAAGGACCCGGACGCGGTGCTGACCGACCAGGTCCGCTGCGTCAGCGCGCTTTTCACGATGCACGCGGGGATGTTCGTACTCAGGGACGTCGAAGGCGACCCGGAGGAGAAGCGCAAGGCTGCTCTCGAGGTCGCCATCGATCTGGTGAGCCAGGCACACGGCCAGGCTCCGGGGGGCACGCGCTGACGCGGTCACGCGCCGACGTGGTCACGCGCCGACGCGGTCACGCGCCGACGCGGTCAGCCACTGGCCGAGGTCAGCCACTGCTGAGGTCAGCCACTGACAGAGGTCAGATGCTGACGCCCTCCGCGCGGAGGAACGAGACCGGGTTGATCGCGGTGCCGTAGTTCGGCGTCGTACGGATCTCGAAGTGCAGGTGCGGGCCGCTGGAGTTACCGGTGTTGCCGGAGAGGGCTATGCGCTCGCCCGTCTTCACCGTCTCGCCGGGGGTCACCTGGATCTTCGACAGGTGCGCGTACTGCGAGTACGTGCCGTTGGCGTGCTTGATCACGATCGCGTTGCCGTACGCCGGCCCGTCGCCGCCACCGTTCGGGCCCGCCTTCACGACGGTGCCGCCGTGCACGGCATCGACCGGGGTGCCGACCGGCACCGCGAAGTCCTGACCGGAGTGCTTGCTGGCCCACATGCCGCCGCCCTTGCCGTACGTCGCACTGAGCGAGTACTGCTTGACGGGCTTCTCCCAGGAGGGCGCCTTCTTGGCCTTGGCCTTGGCCTTCTTCGCGGCGGCAGCCTTGGCCTTCGCCGCGGCCTTCTTCACGTCGGCCGCCTTCTTGACGTCGGCAGCGGCCTTCTTCGCACTGTCGGCGGCCTTGGCCTGAACCACGGCCTGCTTCTCGACGGCCGCGGCAGCGGTCCCCTCGGCGGCGAACGCCACGCCCGCCGTGCCGAGCATCATCGACGCGCCGAGCCCGGCGGCCACGACGGCGTTGCGACGGGTACGGACGGACGAGGTGCGGGCGCGGGAGAACATGTCGAACTTCGTCATACGGGGGGAACCTCCAGGCGTGAATGAACCCGGCAGTTCGCCGGGCTGGCTTCACATTGGTAACCCGCGACCCCGCCGCACCCAAAATGGCCTATCTACTACCAAGAGCCGTATTAACACCATCAACTATTCGACTCTTGACTCAATCGCCCAGACGCTCCCGAACTGGCGAAATAAGCCCACTTGGCACAGTTTAACCCCACGCCAGACCGGCACGGAGACGCCCACCACCTAGGATTCCGCCCCCTCCCCCACCCCGGGCCGAAGGTCCTCCCTCCCACCACCGGAAGCCTCCCGCCCCGCACGCTAGAGCCCCACTACTGCGCCTCGTAGACGCCAAAACGCCTGTGCGCCTTGTCACCGCCGGACCCCTCGATACGCTGATCCACTGGACAGCACAGGCCCCGGGGGGACGGCACGTGGATCCCGCAGTAATCGGCATTCGCCTCGCATCGAGCGTGGCCGGACCACTGATCAGGAAGCTCTTCGTGGCGGAGGGGCCGGGCGCCGGCCTGGTGGACAAGCCGGTCCGCCTCTCCGGTTACGTCTCCTTCAAGGGCGAGAAGCGCACTCTTACCCGCACGGACCTGGACAGACTGTCCGCCGAGCTGTGCGGGCAGGCACTGCGCACGGGCGAGCGGCCGGTATCCCCTGACGAGGAGGAGTCCGTCGTACGGGCCCTGGCCACGACGCTGCACTCCTTGGGAGACCTGGCCCTGAGCGACGTAGAGGCGGTCGAGATGGGTCACACGGAGCTCGCGCGCGCCCTGCGCCGCGCGAGCGACAGACCCGAGCGCCACCTGTCGGCGGACGCGACGTACTTCTACGAGCGCCTGCTCGACGCCACCTGCCTGCACATCGTCCACTTCTTCACCCAGCGCTCGACCTTCGTCGCGGCGACCCTGGTGGCACAGAGCCGCCGCCAGGCGGAGCTGATCGCGAAGGTGGACGCCCTCATCGCCCGCAGCCCGCTGCGGGGGGCGGAGGACGTGGCCTTCGAGCGCCGCTATCTGTCCCACATGGCGAGGAAGCACAGCAAGCTGACGATCTTCGGCATCGACCTGAGCAATTCACCGGGGAAGTGGCCGCTGGACGCGGCCTACCTGAGCCTGGAGGCGACGGCGAGCACCGGGGCGAAAACTGGGCCGAGCACCAGGGCCATGCCCGGCCTGCGGGAGCCGTTCTCCGAGGGCGACGGGGGCACCAGGTGGGACGGGCCGATCCACCCTGCCGCCTTCGACTCACACGTCTTCGACTCACACGTCTTCGCAGCACGCCCCGCCGACCAGGCGCTCGCCGACCACGAGCGCGTTCTGCTGCGCGGCGAGGCCGGCTCCGGCAAGACGACACTGGTCCAATGGCTGGCGGTCTCGGCCGCCCGCCAGAACACCGACGACCTCAACGACCTCAACGACCGCGACGACCTCGACGACCTCGACGACCTCGACGCCCCCATGGCGTACCTCCGCAACCGCATCCCCTTCGTACTCCCGCTGCGCACCCTGACCCGCCACGGCGAGCGCCTCCCCGCCCCCAAGGACTTCCTGGCCGCGGTCGGCTCCCCGCTGGCCGGCGAACAGGCCACCGGCTGGGAGTCGCGCGTACTGACGACGGGCCGCGCCCTCGTCCTTGTCGACGGCATCGACGAGATCCCGGACGCCGAGCGCTCCCGCACCCGCGCGTGGCTGAGCGACCTGATCGACACCTACCCCGGCAACCGCTGGCTGGTCACATCCCGCCCCTCGGCCGTACGGGAGGACTGGCTGGCGGACGAGGGCTTCACCGAGCTGACGCTCTCCTCGATGAGCCCGGCCGACGTGGCGGCGTTCATCAAGCGCTGGCACACGGCGGCACGTACCGGCTCGGAGGACGAGGACGCTGCCCTGGTCTCGTACGAGCGGCAGCTCCTCGCGGCGGTACGCGCGAAGGCCGACCTGGGCCGGCTGGCCACCAACCCGCTGATGTGCGGCCTGATCTGCGCCCTGCACCGCGACCGCCGAGGCTTCCTCCCGCTCGGCCGCAAGGACCTCTACACGGCGGCGCTCTCCATGCTGCTGGTACGCCGCGACCGCGAGCGCGACATGGGCGTACCGGAACTGCGCGAAGAGCCGCAGATCCAGCTTCTCCAGCGCCTCGCGTACTGGCTGATCCGCAACGGCCGCACAGAAATGGACCGTGCACGAGCGGAAAGCCTCATCGCCGACACGCTCCCCGCCGTCCCGGAGGTGGCGGCGCTGGGCGACGCGCAGGCGGTCTTCGACCACTTCCTGCACCGGAGCGGTCTGTTGCGCCAGCCTTCGCCGGGAACGGTCGACTTCATCCACCGCACCTTCCAGGACTTCCTCGGCGCGCGTGCCGCCGTCGACGAGGGCGACTTCGGCGTCCTGGTCGGGCACGCGGCGGACGACCAGTGGGAGGACGTCATCCGGATGTCGGTGGCTCACGCGCGGCCGCGAGAGCGCGCGGCGTTCTTCACGGATCTGCTGGCGTACGGCGACAAGCACGCGGACGCTGCGGTACGGACCCGAGTCCACCTCCTCGCGGCAGCCTGCCTGGAAGACGCCGCCGAACTGTCCCCGGCCGTACGTCAGGAAGTCGAGCACCGCGCGGCAGCCCTGATTCCACCGGCGGACACCCGCGCAGCCCGCGAGCTCGCGGCGGCCGGTCCCGTGATCCTGGACCTGCTGCCGGGTCCGGAGGGGCTGGACGAAGACGCAAATGCCGCCTATACCGCCGAACTTGTGGTCATCGCCGCGTCCCATGTGGCATCGGATCGCGCGATCCCGTACCTGGCCCGATTCTGCGAGCACGCGCACCAGCATGTCCGGGCCCAGCTCATCTGGTCCTGGGGCAGATTCGAAACGAAGTCGTACGCCGAAGAGGTCATCGCCCATACCGACCCCACCGACCTGGACTTCACCGTCACAACGGACGACCAGCTCGCAGCCCTGCGCGCACTCGGCACCCGCCCGCGGCTGGATGCGAGGGGGCACCTGTCCGAGGATGCGCTGAGGGCGTACGCGGCCGAGGCCACGCTCACCCACGTTCGCATCCGCGAGAACCCGTCTCTGCGACGTCTGTCTTTCCTGCGTGGCCAGACCAGCCTCTCCAGCCTGGACATCTCCGACTGCCCGCAACTGACGGATCTCACCGGCATTGAAGGGCTCCCACTCGAGACAGTCGTCCTGGCCATGAACGGTGGCGATGGCGATGGCGGTGGCGATGGCGGTGGCGATGGCAATGGCCTCAGCCCCCTCGCATCGCTGGAGGGACTGACACATCTCGCTCTCGCTGGGCACGACACCGCTTGGTCCATGGCGGATCTCCCCTCACCGGCACCCCTCACTTCCCTGCACCTCCGCGACGCAGTCCGCCCAGCCGATGGCCTTCAGGGCCTCTGCAGATACGGCGAGACGCTGGAGAGCCTCCACCTCGGCGCCCAGAGCAGCCCACAGGACGCCGAAGAGTGGGAGGAGATCAGCCGATTGCCCAGGCTGCACGACCTCGCGGCAACTGGAGACTGCCTGGCCCGCGCCCCGCGTGACCTGATCTTGCCCTCGGTCTCTCACGTGGACCTCAACGGTGCACTCCCGGCTTCGTCGCTCGACAGAGTCCCGGAGCTGTTCCCGAACCTCGTGGGCTTCTCGCTCTCTTGGTCGCAGCAGAAAGTCTTTGACGTCAGCTCGCTGGCGACACTGACCGAGCTGCAGTACGTCCAGTTCCCCTTCGGCGCCCATGCCGTGCAGGGCCTGGACCGCCTGCCTGGAAGCACCGAGGTGTACGGGTACTCAGGACCGGTTGACCGGGGTCCGTAACCACAGATCGCTTCTGGGGGTTTCGAGCCGTCCCTGAGCGCTCGAGTGTCGGTGGGCCGTGACGCCGCGTCAAGGGCGCTCCTTCGTCGCGTCGCTGCGCGATGTGCCTACGGCCCACCCTTGACCCGCCGCCCCGGCCCACCGCTAACGCTTATACGGGGACGGCCCAAAGAAAAACGCCCTGCACGCTACCTCCGGGAAGCGGCGCGGGTCGGCTCGGTGGCCGACGGGTGAGTGGCTGGGGCGCATGAGGTCTAGGGGGCGGTGCGGCCCCTGGTTCGGCGGGTGCGGGGACGGCCGCTGGTGCGACATCCCCATTCCCACGCACACAAGCACCCACGCCAGTGGACGGCCAGCCAACCGGCTCGACGTGCGGACTCATGTCGGCGCGGGTGGGGCGCGACAGTTGAATGGGGTGACTCGGGCGGGTGTGGCGTCCACCCCGACCGGTGGCCGGTTGGGCCGCAAGCACGTGGCTGATGTGAGTGGGTGGAGGGGCACCCAGGAGTCGGCGGTCCTGCCGACGGTGCGGGCCGGTCTGAGATGAAACCGGCAGGTCCTAGTTGTCGAACCAGACGACGAGCCGGACGTTCTCGGGACCGTGGCGCCGGGCGAGGGTGCGCATGACCGTCCACACGTCGCCCCAGTTCTCGTCCGGGGACTGCCGGTCGCCGTGTCAGCCGTTCGGTGCCTTCCGACCGGTGTTCGCCGGCTTGTGCGACGGTCTGCTGGTCGGTCCCCGCTTCGTCCCACTCTGCTGCTTCAAGCTCAGCTGAGCTGAGCTGATCCAGGAAGGACTGTGGGCATCGGCGCCCATTGCCCGGAAGGACTTTGTGGCCACCGGCGAAGAGTTGTGCGGGAATCCGCGATTCGCTGCCAATGGCTTGAACCGCGCGCCTCGTACACCGAACAAGCAGCTGAACGCCGAGTAGGACCGACCGTCATAGAGGAAATCCAAGGCCCCGGCCGAGTACCAACTGAGAAAGGCTTCCTCGTCGTCGGGTTCGGGGCTTAGGAACGCGATGAACCCGGGACTTGATGAATCCCAGCGCCCCGTCAGTCCCATTCGTCTCAGCAGTTTCGTTTCCAGTCATCGTGGGCAGCTGGCGGCGTGACGACTGTTCGAGCCGTCGTCCCGAACAGCCGTTGGACAGGAACGCGGTACTCGGTGGACTTGGACACGCGGTTGAGAAGCCCTTTCCGACGCCGTCTGGGTACAAGTCACGCCACGAACTATTGCCCCTGGGGGTTGGTCGTTCCAGCAACACGGTTTCGCGTTCGGAACGCGACTAACCCAACACTTGATGAATCCCATTGCCCCTCCAACCTCACTAGTCCCTGCCGTATCGCTTCCAGCCATCACGGGAGCGTTTCCACCCGCAGGCGGGAAGGTTGGAGAGACTGAACGGACGACGGTTGGGACGACCGGTGCGGCAGGTGCCGCTGGGGTGGCGGGCCATCGGAGTGGCCGGGGGAGCTCGGTTGGCGGCCCCACCGTCGTCGCTGGCAGGGGCTCGGTCGCCTCAACCGACGGATCGCGGCCCTTGAACGCTACTAACCCGGCACTTGATGAGCCTCAACACCCCTCCAACTCCACCCGCCTCAGTCGTATCGCCTCCCACCATCACGGGAGCGTTTCGACCCACACCCATGGCTCGGACACCAGCAACGTGCTTGCGGTTCAACCGGCCACCGGCCGGGGTGGACGCCACACCCGCCCGAGTCCCCCCATTCAACTCGTGCGCCCCGTCTGCGGACCGGCCGGTCCGCAGGTCGACCGGGGAGGTCGGCCGTCCACCAGCGCGGGTGCTCGTGTGCGTGGGAATGGGGATGGTGCACCAACGGCCGTTCCCGCAGTCGCTGAGTCTGGGGCCGCACCGCCCCCTAGACGTGGTGCGCACCGCCCACCGAGCCCGTCGGTCGGCAGCGAAACAGCAGCCACTCCCCGAGCCTTCCCCGTGGGCTCCCCCCGGGGGCCGCCCCCCAGAAGCATTGCGGCGGAGGGCCGGCGGAAGCTCCTATAGACCGTCAAGTGGTGTGGGGCAGG
>NZ_JBEXNQ010000045.1:0-38572 GCF_040611155.1 Streptomyces sp. NPDC002994 | reverse complement strand
AGAAAAACTAAGTTCACCCGGTGCTGCTCCACTGTCCCGGGACTGCACTATTTGCTCATGGCGGGGGTATTGGGGAGCGGGGGCTGGGGCAGCGCCCCAGTGGGCGGAATGCGCCCGTCAGCGCATCAGTACGCCCGCGCCCTCCCCCGTCGCCTCCGTCGGCAGCGCCACCAACCCCAGGTCCGCGCTGTGCGGCAGCAAGCGGTGGGACGGCAGTATCCGGACCGTGTAGCCGAAGGGGCCGGTGCGGTCGAGCGCCAGCGGGCCTTCGTACATCCAGCGGCCCTCCAGGTCCGGGCCGCCCGCCGGTTTCAGCGGGAAGGTCTGCGCCTCGCCGATCGCGTCGTCCGGGTCGACCCGGCCCGCCACCGCCTGCACCTCCACGTCGTCGGGGGTCAGGCGGGAGCCGAGGGCCACGCGTACGCGCAGGCCGAGCGTCGAGCCGAGCTCCGCCGTGCCGTTGACCGGGGTCGCCGCCATCGCCTCGACGTGGTCGACCCTGACGTGCGGCCACGCGGCGCGCACCTTCGCCTTCCAGTCCGACAGCTCGCGGGCCGCCTCCGGTACCAGCGCCCGGTGTGCCTCGGCGGCCGGGGCGTACAGCCTCTCGACGTACTCCCGCACCATGCGCCCCGCCAGTACCTTCGGGCCGAGCCTGACCAGGGTCTGACGGACCATCTCGATCCAGCGGTCGGGAAGGCCGCCGCGCCCCCGGTCGTAGAAGCGCGGCGCGACGCGCTGCTCGATCAGCTCGTAGAGGGCACTGGCCTCCAGCTCGTCCCGGCGGTCCTCGTCCGTCGCCGCTCCGTCGGCGGTCGGGATCGCCCAGCCGAAGTCCGGCTCGAACCACTCGTCCCACCAGCCGTCGAGCACCGAGAGATTGAGGCAGCCGTTGAGGGCGGCCTTCATTCCGCTCGTTCCGCAGGCTTCGAGCGGTCGCAGGGGATTGTTCAGCCAGACGTCGCAGCCGGGGTAGAGCTTCTTCGCCATCCCCATGCCGTAGTCGGGCAGGAAGACGATCCGGTGGCGCACGCGCGGATCGTCCGCGAACCGCACCAGTTCCTGCACCAGCCGCTTCCCGCCGTCGTCCGCCGGGTGCGCCTTGCCCGCCACCACGATCTGGACCGGCCTGGTGGGGTGGAGGAGCATCTCCATCAGGCGGTCGCGGTCGCGCAGCATCAGGGTGAGGCGTTTGTACGAGGGGACGCGGCGCGCGAAGCCGATCGTCAGGACGTCCGGGTCCAGTACCTCCTCGATCCAGCCGAGTTCGGCGTCCCCCGCGCCGCGCTGGTGCCACGATGCGCGCAGGCGTTCCCGTACCTCCTGGACCAGCTGTTCGCGCAGGGTGCGCCGCAGGTCCCAGATGTCGGCGTCGGCGATGTCGGCGACGGACTCCCACCGGTCGGACCCGCCGAGGGAGCCGACCGACAGGGCGTCCTCGGCGCGGCCCGCACCGATCTGCCGCGCCCCGAGGCGCATGACTTCGGGGGCGACCCAGGTCGGCGCGTGCACACCGTTGGTGACCGAGGTGATCGGTACTTCCTCGGGGTCGAAGCCGGGCCACAGCCCCGAGAACATCTGGCGGCTGACCGCGCCGTGCAGGGTGGAGACGCCGTTGGCGCGCTGGGCGAGCCGCAGGCCCATCACCGCCATGTTGAAGAGGTTCGGCTCGCCGCCCGGGTACGTCTCCATGCCGAGCTGGAGGATGCGCCCGACGTCGACGCCCGGCAGTTCGCCGGAGTCCCCGAAGTGGCGCGCGACGAGCTCGCGGTCGAAGCGGTCGATGCCGGCCGGGACCGGTGTGTGCGTCGTAAAGACGGTTCCGGCACGGACGGACTCCAGAGCGGGGTCGAATTCCACCCCTTCGCCCGCCAGCTCCCGGATCCGTTCCAGGCCGAGGAAGCCGGCGTGCCCCTCGTTGGTGTGGAACACCTCGGGGGCCGGATGGCCGGTCAGGCGGCAGTACGAGCGGACCGCCCGCACCCCGCCGATGCCGAGCAGCATCTCCTGGAGCAGCCGGTGCTCGCTGCCGCCGCCGTACAGCCGGTCGGTGACATCGCGCTCGCCCGCCGCGTTCTCCTCGACGTCCGAGTCGAGCATGAGCAGCGGTACGCGCCCGACCTGCGCCTGCCAGATGTGGGCCCGCAGGGACCGCCCGCCGGGCAGGGTGAGCGATACCTGACTCGGCGTGCCGTCGGGCTCCCGGAGGAGGGAGACGGGGAGTTCGTTCGGGTCCAGGAGGGGATAGTGCTCCTGCTGCCAGCCCTCCCTGGACAGGCTCTGCCGGAAGTACCCGTGCCGGTAGAGGAGCCCGACACCGATGAGGGGTACGCCCAGGTCACTGGCGGCCTTCAGGTGGTCCCCGGCGAGGATGCCGAGACCGCCCGAGTACTGGGGCAGAGCCGCTGTGACTCCGAATTCGGGTGAGAAGTAGGCGACGGCGGCGGGCAGTTCCGGCGTCGGTGACTGTGACTGGTACCACCGGCGGCCGCGCAGATAGTCGTCCAGGTCGTCTGCGGTGGCGTTCAGTCTGCGCAGGAAGCGCCGGTCCTGGGCCAGCTCGGCCAGCCGCCCGGCAGGTACGGCCCCGAGCAGCCGTACGGGATCACCCCCAGCGGCTGCCCAGCCTTCGGGGTCCACGGCTTGGAACAGCTCGCGGGTCTCGGTGTGCCAGGACCATCGCAGATTGCGGGCGAGGTCGCTGAGTGGTCGTAGGGGTTCGGGAAGAACGGGGCGCACGGTGAATCGACGAATGGCCTTCACGTGTTCCACCTTCGCAGGGGACATACGAACCGGGTCGGACGCACGGCGGTGTGTGTCCGGCCTTTCCGTGACGAAGGTAGTGCCACGCCGCCCCCCGCAGCCACGGCGCACTGCGGGCGCGGGGGGTCAGCGCGGGGTCAGCGCAGGGCGTGCACGCCGACGTCGTACGGCGATCCCAGGTTGACGGTGACCGGGTCGAACGCCCCGGTCGCCGCGTACCGGGCGGCGATGGCCGCCAGCTCCTCGGCCGGGATCACGTCGTCGATGTCGGTGAATCCGCGCGGCGCCCGCTCGTGCGCCAGATTGATGACGACCTCGGGGCCGAGCCGCCGGTTGGCCCGCTGGAGTTCGGTCATCGCGGGCCGGCGCTCCGTCTCGTACGCCGCCAGTGCCTCGGCCGGGTCGGCGTACCGCGCCATGGCGTGGGCGAGGGCGCGGGCGTCGACGATGGACTGCGTCGCGCCGTTCGAACCGATCGGGTACATGGCGTGGGCGGCGTCGCCGATCAGCGTCGTACGGCCGTGGGTCCAGCGCTCCAGGGGGTCGATGTCCACCATGGGGTATTCGAACGCGCGGTCGGCGGCCCGCAGTACGTCCGGGACGCTGACGCCGTCGAACTCCCAGCCCTCGTAGTGGCGCAGGAATTTGCCGACCGGCACCGGCCGGTTCCAGTCACCGCGCGAGGCGTCGTCGATGGACTCGGCGGGCATCGCGAGCGCCCAGTTGACGAGCACTTCTCCGGTCTGCGGGTCCGGTTCGGTCATCGGGTAGACGACGGCCTTCTGCTGGTCGGAGCCAGCGATGAACATGAACGTACCGGCCCGCTCGGCGTCCATGCGCGAGGTGCCGCGCCAGACGAGCATGCCGTTCCACGGCGGCTCGGCGCTGCCCGGGTGGAATGCGGTGCGGACGGTGGAGCGGATGCCGTCGGCGCCGATCAGTACGTCGGGTTCCAGGGCGGAGTGCGCGCGCCTCCCGCCGTCTCGGTGCTCCAGCTCCACGTGCGCGCGGCCGTCCGCCAGGGTGGTCAGCCCGGACACCCGGACGCCGCCGACGATGGCGTCCGCGCCCAGCCTCTCCCGTACCGCGTCGGCCAGTGCCAGTTGCAGATGGCCGCGGTGGACGGACAGCTGGGGCCAGTGGTAACCGGCCCCGAGACCGCGCGCCTCGCGGGAGATCAGGCCGCCGGAGCAGTGGTAGTAGCGCAGCTCGCGGGTGCGTACGGCCTGCCGGTCGAGTACGCCGAGGAGCCCCAGCGCGTCCAGTTCGCGCACGGCGTTGGGCATGATGTTCAGCCCGGCACCGACCGGCTGGATCTCGCGCGCCGCCTCGACCACGGTGATCCGGCCGAAGCCGGCCGCGTGCAGGCTCAGGGCGGCGGTGAGCCCGGCTATGCCGCCGCCGGCGATCAGGATGTGGGTCATGGGTGGGTCGCCCTTCAGACGTTCGAGGCGACTGGGGTGCGGTGCCGCTCGGTCGTGCGGCGCACCAGGGTCTCGTTGTCCCGCGTCAGGTCGAGCACGGAGCGCAGCAGCTCGATCGGGGCGCCGCCGGAGCCCACGTCGTACAGCCGCACCTCTTCGCTGTACGCCTTGCGCGCGATGCCGATGTGGCGGGCCCGGAAGGTCTTGAGGATGCGCAGTACGCGGGCGAGGGAGACGGCGGAGGCGGCGAGCTGCGGGGACACCCGGTCCGCGCGCTCCCAGTCCAGGGCGGCGGCCAGTTTGGAGACCGCGGAGGTGCCACCGCTGTGGACGGCGTAGAAGTCACGCCAGGACGGCAGGCTGTACTGCACGGATTCGGTGAGGAACCCGTCGTACTGCGGGCAGTTGTGGTCGCACTGCCACAGCGTCAGGTCGACCAGCCACAGCGGCACCTGGGCGGCGGCCGGGCCGAGGTAGTCGCGGCCCGCGACGCCGACTTCCTCGAAGTACGGGCGCAGGATCTGCGCGAAGAAGACCGGCGAGACGTTGGCGACGGTGAAGTCGATGGAGTCGACCATGGACTGGACGTGCTGGGCGGTGCGGTCGAGGGCGACGGCGAATCCCGGATCGTGCGGTTCGAGGCGGGCCAGTGCGGCGCAGGTGTCGAGCGAGGCGGCGAGGCTGGGGAAGACCATGCGGACGGCGTCCTGGAGATTGCCCTCCATCTCCTCACCCGTGTACATGCGCTGGCGTATGCCGGTGGGATTCCACGTCGTGTAGTGGTGCACCGTGTCGCGCGGCACCATGTCGGTACGCCGCCCCAGCGCCTCCAGCACCGGCAGGGCTTCGGGGACAACGGCGAGCGGCTCCGTGCCGTGCCGTTTGAGCGAGCCGAGGATCATGCCGAGGTCGCGCATGGCGGCGAGCGACTCGACGACGCTCCACCGGGCGAGCGTGTCCGCGTCCGGCAGCAGGGTGCGCAGGGAGACCGTGAGCGCGGGGACGTCGGCGTCGCGGTTCATCGCGGGCAGCACGGCGAGCAGCGGGTCGGCGGCCAGGGGGTCGGCCTGGCGTATCTCGGATATCCGGTAACGCGGTTCGTTGCGTGCGTCGAGACCGGGCGCGACAAGGTCGGCGGCGTTGCTCAGGTGCCTGAGATCCGGGACGTACGTGAGGTGCGTGAGGTGCGTGAGGTGCGTGGTCATGGGATGCCCCCTCGGGCCATGGGATTCGGTGGATGCCATGCGGTGCGGCCGACGGCGTGGGTCCGACGCGGTGTGGGCGCGGCGGAGGTGTTCGCAGTGCGGTGGTGCGGTCCGTGGTGGCGGCCCCGGATCGACGCGGCGGCGGTTTGTGGCCGTCCGTCGCGTGGTGCCGGCTGTCGCCCGAGCGTCCGTACGCCGGGGAGGGGTCAGCCCGTGCCGTACGGCACGCCGTGGCGCGCCGGAGCGCGGCGAATGCCGCGCGCGGGCGGGCGGCGCCTCACAACGCCGCCCGCCCGAGCCCTACTTCACGGCGTCCCCACCCGCTCGTGACTCGCGGGGACCTCGGGCGGCGCGGGGAGGCGCAGCCGCGCGCAGAGGAGTGCTGCCACGCCCGCGAAGACGGCGCCGACGAGCAACGCGGCCCTGAAGCCCGCGGTCTCGGCGGTGGCGGCGGCGCTGGTGGACGTGTCCGTGACGGTGGTGGCGACGGCGACCAGGACGGCGAGGCCGAGCACCGAGCCGAACTGCTGGCTGGTGTTGATGAGCCCGGAGGCGAGCCCCGTCTCCTCGGGCGACGCGTCGGCGGTCGCGGCGACGTTGGTGGTGACCATGACCAGCGGCAGGGCGACGCCGAGCACGAGACTCGGGGCCAGGACGGTGGTGAAGAAGGTGCCTTCGGCGGCGAGCGCGAGGGCCAGCCAGGCCGTACCGGCGAAGAGCAGCCCGAAGCCGAGCATCATCGTGGCGCGCAGTCCGAGCCTGGCGATGAGGCGCCCGCTCTGCGGTGCGGTGAGAACGACGACGATCGACAAGGGCAGCAGCCCGAGCCCGCCGACGAGCGGCGAGTAACCGAGCACGCTCTGGAGGTAGAGGCTCACCAGGAAGAACATCGGGAAGAGCGCCATCTGCGCGAGCGCGCTCAGCACATTGGCGAGCCGCAGTGCGGGCCGCCGCAGCACGGCGGGCGGCACCAGCGGCCGCGCGATCTTCCCTTCCAGTACGGCGAAGGCGGCGAGCAGCGCCAGACCGGCGCCGCCGGCGGCGAGCGTGCGCCCGCTGGTCCAGCCCGCCTCGCCGGCGCCGACGAGGGCGTACGCGATCAGGCCGAGCCCGCCGGTGGCGGTGAGCGCGCCGCCGAGGTCGAAGCCGCGCTCGGCGGAGCGCGTACCGCCGTCGAGCAGGCGCAGGGCGAGTACGCCGAGCAGCAGCCCGACGAGCACATTGAGCCAGAAGGTGGAGCGCCAGCCGAGCAGGTCGGTCAGCACCCCGCCGGAGACGGTTCCCAGTACGCCGCCGAGCCCGCCCATCGCGGCGAACGCGCCGAGCGCCTTGTGACGCCCGGGCCCGTCCGGGAACAGGATCAGCAGCAGGGCGAACGCGGCGGCCGCGGCCAGCGCCGCGCCCACGCCCTGGACGGCGCGGGCGGCGACGAGCGCGCCGGAGCTCTGCGCGAGCCCGCCGACGGCCGAGGCGGCGGCGAGCAGACCCAGACCGGCGACGAACAGCCGCCGGTGGCCGAGCAGATCGGCGGTACGCCCACCGAGCAGCAGCAGCCCGCCGAAGGTAATGAGATAGGCGTTGGCCACCCACGACAGTCCCGCGGAGCCCGAGCCCAGATCCTCACCGATGGAGGGAAGCGCGACGTTGATGATCGCGGTGTCCATGATGAGCAGCAGCTGGGTGGAGGCGAGCAGGGCGAGCGCGGCTTTCGGGGAGCGGTTCACAGCGCCGAGCGCTCCTCGCCGCCCGTCCCGCCTGCCCCGCCCGCCCCGCCCGCCCCGCCCGCCCCCAGCGTGTAGCCGTCGAGGCAGGCCTGCGCGAGCGACTCGCACGCTCCGGTGTCGCCCTCCCACGCCTGCTGCATCAGGTAGATGTGCGGGGCGCCGTGATAGAAGCGCTCGTACTGCTCGTGCCGTCCGGCGAACTCCGAACCCAGCGCGTCCCAGGCCAGCTTCAGCAGCTTGATCCGGTCCTCGGCGGGGTGCCCGGGCGAACGGATGTACTTCCTCACGAGCGGCCCGAGTTCCGGGTGCAGCAGGTCCTCGGCGGAGGCGGGCAGCTGGATGACGCCGCCGCCCGCGAGCATCTTGATCTCCTGCACGGCCTGCGGGTAGAGCTCGCCGGCCATGATGCGCTGCGCGAAGGAGATCTCCTTGCCGGGCTTGACGCCCTGCCCGCCCTCGACGTTCTCGTACGACGCCTCGGCGGCCAGCACGAAGGCCTTGGCCTGGGCGACCTTGCCCATCAGCCGGCCGATGGCCTGGGTGACGGGCGGCAGTTTGTAGGTGTTGTTCGCCTTGGTGATGAGGATGGCGAGCCCGGTGAGAAATTCCAACTTCGTCCAGAAGCGGGTCGCCGCCTGGTGCACGAAGTTGACGTACGCCGGGGTCTGCCACCACATCTGGAAGCTGGCGTCGACGTTGCGGTAGGCGAGGACGTTCTCCCACGGCACGAAGACGTCTTCGCAGACGAGCAGGGCGTCGTTCTCATCAAACCGGGAGGACAGCGGGTTGTCGAAGACGCTGCGTGCCTGCGCCTCGTACGACGTACGCGACAGGAACTTGAGCCCCGGGGTGTCGATCGGCACGGAGAAGCAGACGGCGTGCTCGATGTCCTGCGGGGCGAGCGGCTCGATCGTCCCGACGATGACTTCATTCCCGAAAACAGCCCCGGTGCCGATCATCTTGGCGCCGCGTACGACGATCCCGCCGTCCCGCTCCGCGACGACGCGGACCACCAGGTCGTCCTCCTCCTGCTCGGAGGCGGACTTGGTGCGGTCGATCTGCGGATTGGTGATGGTGAACGTCGGATACAGATCACCTTCGGCGAGCCGCCGGTGGTAAGCGAGCGCGTTGGGCGCTCCGTCGAACGACTCCGTGGTGAAGACCTGCGGGAGCGCGGCGAATCCGGCGGCGCCGCCGGCCATGTAGTCGGGCGTACGGCCGAGGAAGCCGAAGCTGGCTTCCGCCCACACCTTGTACGCCTGGCGCCGGGCGACCAGGTCCTCGTACGATCGCGGGATGGCGTACGCCCGGTGCACACCGTGCGAGGTGAGCACGGACGAGTGCTCCGAGTCGTGCGCGAGGTCGAAGAGGCTGGCGATGGATCCCGCGGTGTTGCGGAAGGCCGGGTGCCGGGTTACGTCCTTGACGCGCTCGCCGTCCAGCCACACCTCTCGGCCGTCTCGCAGCGATTCCAGATAATCCTGACCGGACCTCGTCACCATTTCTCCTCATGCGGAACGGCACTGCCGCTGCCGAGCCTGTCTCGCCGCGCCCGCCCGGGCAATGAACACCCGTCCACCGGTCCTTATGAACCGGCCAGTCGGCGGCCACGCGGCGGGCCCCCCTTCCCGAAGCGGGGAGCCCCCGGGCCTCCGGACGGGTGGGATGGTGCCGCACGAGGACAAGTCGCGATCAAGGCAGGACAGGCCAGGAAGGCCGGGAGCACGGTCGAGAACGCCACACGGGATGGTGAGGCGGCCCTACCGGGGTCGTTTCGGCGTTTTGATTCGGAACCAGGACATAGGGCTCCTCGATGGCTCGGGTGCGGGTGCGGGTGCGGGTGCCGGCTCGGGGGCGGGTGGCTGAGTGGGGTGCGGGGCGGGGCGAGGGAGGTCCGCCGTGAGTTCCTCGGGGGTCGGCGGTGGGGTGTCGAATTCGCGCCAGGAGCCTCGTACGTTTTCCAGCACGGCGTTACCCTGCCGGTCAATCATCCGTGTCAGGGCTTCCTGGCCAATACCGAATGCGACTGCCCAAGCAGCGATCTGTGCTGAGCTGTCCAATTGGGAGAGGCCGGGTATGAACTCTCCGTGGATCAGTATCAGACCGAGGAGAGCGGACAGAGCTCCGATAGGAAGCCGCAAAAGCAGCAAGGCGAGCGGCACCATGTACGGCGTCACTGTCCCCTGAATGTGTCGTACCGACGCGGCTCCGGTCAATGCGGCGGCGGTCATACCGAGCGACGCGACCAGAAGGACATCACCGCCCCGTGCTTCACCGTTCCCGACCGGGCAGACGTGCATTATCTCCCCTGGTTGCCTTGGATTCGGCGGGTCGAAGCAGAGTTTGTCTGCCAGCGCTCTCGGATTGTCATAGCCGGACAGGATAAACAGAACGGTAATGACAGCCGTGGCGAAAAATGCAACGAGGAGAACATTCCGGAAGCTTCGGACTCTGGATATTTCGGATTCTTCGACATGGTTGGCGGCATGCAGAACGCTGATCGCCAGGTCCCTGTACTCCCCCGTCAGCCTATTTCTGTTGCGCTGCAGATGTTCCGCCAGAAGCTGCAGACGCGGGTCCTCCTGCCCCAGGTGGTGCATTCCCTGGGCGAGCACAACAGGCCCCCGCCAGGCCAGCTCCTCATCTGCGGCCAGCTGGAGGAGTATGAGTTCCGCCTCATGGACACTGGCCACGGCCCGGTCGATGGAAGACCCCGGAAACATCAGGGGGCGCCGGTCTTCTGCCGCGTTCCGGGCGGCCTCCAGGAGTTCGTGAGCCTTCGCCGCCAGCATCCGGTTATCAGGCGAGAGCGGCTTGGACTCGATTTTGTCCAGCTGGGCCTGAAGTGCGGCGACATGTGCGCAAGTTCGCTGCCGCCAAGAGCCCCGCCGCTTTCGTGCCGCTACGTCTCGCGCTCCGTGCCGCGGCTTCGGACCGCTCGTCCTCTTCCGCGCGAGTCCCATACAGCCAGTAGATCCCCGGGCCAGACGTGGCGCAACTCGAAGTGGCGGAGGCCGAACTGGCGCCGCCAATTGCCCAATTGTCAACTTGCCGTCGCAGCGATCCGGTACTCCCCCGGCGTCGTCCCGAACCACTTGCGGAACGCGAGGTGGAAACCCACAGCGCTCTGGTAACCGACCCGCTGCGGCACCGCCGACTGCGCCACCGTCGTCTCCCCCAGCAACCGCGCCGCCTCCTGCATCCGCCGCCCCGTCAGATGCCGCGCCGGCGCGTCCCCGACGAGACTGCGGAAGGCGGCGGTGAAGGCCGACCTCGACATGCCGACCTCCTTGGCCAGCGACTCGATCGTCCACGGCTCCGCGAACCGGGTCGCGATGATCACCATGGCCCTGCTGATGCCGGGGTGGCGCAGCACCGGCAGCGCGGCCGGATTGTCCGCCAGTTCCCGCAGCAGCGGCCGCAGCGCGAGCACCAGTGCCATCTCGAACGCGCGGAGTGTGATGAGCCGGTCGCCTGGCCCGACAGGCCGGTCCGGGGCCGCCAGCAGGCGCAGCGTGTCCCGCAGCAGCGGCTCGGCGGCGACCTGCGGGCCGTCGAGGACCAGGGCCCACGGCAGCGCCTTGTACAGGCCGGTGGCGGCGCTCGCGTCGTAGTGCAGCCCGGCGCACAGCAGCCGGCTCGCGGGTCCGCTGCCCCCGATCCTGATCTCGCCGGACGTACCGGGCTGCCGCTCGGGAAGCACGGCCCGCAACGGCACACCCTGCCGGTCCGGCCGGTCGGAGAGCCGGTGCGCGGTCCCGGTCGGGAAGACGGCGAGGTCGCCGGCGTCCAGTTCGAGAGGGGTCTGACCCTCACCGCTGATCCAGCAGCCGCCCTCGACTATGTAGTGGAGTACGGCGCAACTCTGCTCGGCGTCACCCTCGATCGCCCAGGGGGCGTTCACATGCCATCGGCTGTCGAAAACGCCGGTGAGACGCAAGGGCTTCAATAGTTCGCTGAGCAGGTCTTCACCATCGTGGCCTGCACGTTCCATGCCGTCCATTGGACGATCCCTCAACCCTCGCCCCGGTTTGTTAATTGATCGGCCGAAGCCCCCGCCGCCAGCCTGGAAAGGCCGTTCACGGCAACAGCCTCACCCTATCGAAGGGCTCTACACACTCATGTCCGATCAGATTCCGATGCGCGTCGCGGTCGTGGGGGCGACCGGCTTCCAGGGTGGCGCGGTCGCCCGTCTGCTGGCCGAGCGGAACCACCGCCTCCGCACACTGACCCGCAAGCCCCAGAGCGAGCGCCCCCAGCTGGAGGGAGCCGCCTTCATCGCCGGCGACCTCGCGAACCCCGACGACGTACGCCACCTCTTCGAGGGCGCCACGCACGCCTCGGTCGTGATGCCACTGGTGTACGACACCGAGACGGTCCGGACGTACGCGCTAAACATCGCGAGCGCCGCCCGGGAGGCCGGAGTGCGCAGGGTCGTCTACAACGCCAACACACGCGTCCCCGAGGCCTCCACCAATGTGGCGGCCTTCGAGACCCGGCGGCTCGCCGAGGCGGTGCTGCGGGAGAGCCTGCGCGGGAGCGGGGTGGAGCTGGTCGTGCTGCGGCCGCCGGTCTACCTCGACAACCTCTTCAGCCCATGGAACGGCCCGGCGCTGGCGAGGGACGGCGTACTTGCCTACCCGTTGCCCGCCGACATCAAGACCGCCTGGATCTCCCACCGGGATCTCGCCGAGGCGGTGTACGCGGCGCTGACCGTGGACGGTGTCGCCGGCCGCACGCTGGACATCGGCGGCTCGCAGAGCCTGACCGGCGACGAACTCGCGGACGCGTTCGCGCAGGGGCTCGGCCGCGACGTGAACTACGTGGCGCTCCCGCCGCACGTCTTCGAGGAGGGACTGGCGCAGGCCATCGGCCCCGAGGGGGCGGCCGGCGTGGCGGGCATCTACCACTACATGGCGAGCGGCGCGGGCCCCGAGCTGATGGCCGGCGACGACGGCAGCTCCGCCGAGGCGCTGTCCGTGAAGCCGGCGCCGGTGGACGAGTGGGTGGCCAGGCAGCCGTGGCAGATCTGGTCGGACGACGTGGCCGCGGCCTCCTAGGCCCTGTCCTGTCCGGTCCGAGGTCTCCTCGTTCTGGACGACCTGCGAACGACCTGAGTGATCACCTCCTCAATGCCCTCACCGGCGATATGGCCAATTCCGCCCCCACGTGCGGTCTTGTAGTGCTTCACAGCGCACGAGAGGCTTCCACAGGCATCGTCTGTGGTCGGCACCAGGGGGACCGGCGGCAGGGCCGGGCCAACTCTGCGGTACGTGCGCCAAGTTGAGGAGGCGACTCAGCACATGGCACAAACGCGAAATACTCGCCCGCGTCTTGCGGGGGCCGTCACCGCTGTCACCACGGCAGCGGTTCTTTCGGTCATCACGCTGCCCGCGCAGGCCGCCCCCGCCGAGGGGCGAATACTGGGAGCCGGTTCACCCGGCTCGGTCGGCAACAGTTACATCGTCACGCTGAAGACGGGCTCGGGCGGAATCCTGGCCCCGTCCGAGGCCGGCAGCGACCTCGCGGAGCGGTACGGGGCGGACATCCGCCACACGTACAGCACCGCGCTCAACGGTTACGCGGTGAGAGCGACCGAGACGCAGGCCAAGCGTCTCGCGGCCGATCCGAACGTCGCCTCCGTGGTCCAGGACACCATGGTGTCGCTGGACCACACCCAGACGAACCCGACCTGGGGCCTGGACCGGCTGGACCAGCCCGGCCTCCCCCTGAACACGTCGTACACCTATCCCGACAGCGCCGGCAGCGGCGTGAAGGTGTACGTCATCGACACCGGCATCCGCACGTCCCACAAGGACTTCGGCGGCCGGGCGAGCAGCGGCTGGGACTTCGTCGAGAACGACGCCACCGCCCAGGACGGCAACGGCCACGGCACGCACGTCGCCGGCACCGTCGCGGGCGGGCAGTACGGCGTCGCGAAGAAGGCCAAGGTCGTCGGCGTACGGGTGCTCGACAACGCGGGCTCGGGTACGACGGCCCAGGTGATCGCGGGCATCGACTGGGTGACCAAGAACGCCAGGAAGCCCGCCGTGGCGAACATGAGCCTCGGCGGTTACGCCAACGCCCAGCTGGACGCGGCGGTCCGCAACTCGATCGCGTCCGGCGTCACGTACGCGGTCGCGGCGGGCAACGACGGGCTGCCGTCGAACCTGTACTCGCCGGCCCGCGTCGCGGAAGCGGTCACGGTCGGCGCGACGGACGTCAAGGACGCGCGCGCGAGCTTCTCCAACTGGGGCCCGGGTCTCGACCTGTTCGCTCCCGGCGTGGCGATCCCGTCCACCTGGAACACGGGTGACACGGCGACGAAGACCATATCCGGTACGTCGATGGCGACCCCGCACGTGGCGGGCGCGGCGGCGCTCTACCTGGCCGACCACACGTCGGCGACCCCGGCGGCCGTGAGCGCGGCGCTGACCGCGAAGGCGGTCCAGGGCAAGGTCACGGGCGCGGGTCTCGCCACGCCGAACCGCCTGCTCCAGGTGAACAACTGATCCAGCGGCACCCAAGCACACCGAAAAACGGACGGCCCCGCCCGAAAGGCGGGGCCGTTTCGCATGGCGCCCGGGCCCAGTCCCCCCGGCCGAACGCCCGGCTGCCCGAGGCCCAGCTTTTTTAGCCACCGTTACGCGCCAGCAGTGCTGCATCCCCCGGGGACAACCCCCGGACCCCCGGCCCAACACCCGGCTGCCCGAGGCCCAGCTTTTTTTAGCCACCGTTACGCGGCAGCAGTGCTGCATCCCCCGGGGACAACCCCCGGACCCCCGGCCGAACGCCCGGTTGCCGGGGCCCAGTTTTTTTAGCCACCGTTACGCGGCAGTAGTTAACAAAGCCCCGGATTGCGCACCCGACGTACGAGGGAAGGCTCCTCCGGTACGCCCCCGCACGCACCCCCCACGCGTCCCAAGTCCGTCCAAGTCGGTCCACCCGAGTGAACGTGGACAGGAGCGGTGATGCCCGCACCCCGCCAGTCGCCAACGGAGCAGATAAAAAGGACAGACCCCAAGAAAGCCCCCGAACGCGAGCCGCGCTCGTCCGCGGCCGCACAGCCCCCAGGTGAGCCAATGATCGGTCGCATCCCTGTCCTGGACGTACGTCCCGCCGTCGACTGCGGCAGAAGGCCGGCGAAGGCGGTGGCCGGTGAGACGTTCGAAGTCACCGCCACCGTCTTCCGCGAGGGCCACGACGCCGTCGCCGCCAATGTCGTCCTGCGTGACCCGGCGGGCCGGGAGGGCCCCTGGACCCCGATGCGCGAGCTCGCGCCCGGCACCGACCGGTGGGGGGCGCGCGTGACGCCGCTCGCCGAGGGGCAGTGGACGTACGCCGTGGAGGCCTGGTCGGACCCCGTGGCGACCTGGCGCCACAACGCCCGGATCAAGATCCCGGCGGGCCAGGACACCGAGCTCGTCCTCGCGGAGGGCGCGGAGCTGTACGAGCGCGCCGCGTCCGGCGTGCCGAAGAAGGACGGCCGCGAGGCCGTCCTGGCCGCCGTCGACGCGCTGCGCGACACCAAGAAGCCCCCGGCCGTCCGGCTGGCCGCCGCGCTCGACGCCGAAGCGGCGGCCGCACTCGGCCGCCACCCGCTGCGCGAGCTGGTCACCTCGTCGCCCGAGATGCCGCTGCTGGTCGAGCGTGAGCGTGCGCTGTACGGCAGCTGGTACGAGTTCTTCCCGCGTTCGGAGGGCGTCCGTACCGACAAGAGGGGAAAGCAGAAGAGCGGAACGTTCAAGACGGCCGCCGAGCGGCTGCCCGCCGTCGCTGCGATGGGCTTCGACGTGGTGTACCTGCCGCCCATCCACCCCATCGGCACCACCCATCGCAAGGGGCCCAACAACACGCTGTCGGCGTCCGCCAAGGACGTCGGTGTGCCGTGGGCGATCGGCTCGGCGGCCGGCGGCCACGACGCGATCCACCCGGACCTCGGTACGTTCAAGGACTTCGACGCCTTCGTCGCGCGCGCCCACGACCTGCGCATGGAGATCGCGCTGGACTTCGCGCTGCAGTGCTCGCCGGACCACCCGTGGGTCACCGAGCACCCCGAGTGGTTCCACCACCGCGCCGACGGCTCGATCGCGTACGCCGAGAACCCGCCGAAGAAGTACCAGGACATCTACCCGATCGCGTTCGACGCCGACATGCCGGGCCTGGTCAAGGAAACGCTCAGAGTGCTGCGGCTGTGGATGGATCACGGCGTACGGATCTTCCGCGTCGACAACCCGCACACCAAGCCGGTGGTCTTCTGGGAGAAGGTCATCGCGGACATCAACCGCACGGACCCCGATGTCATCTTCCTCGCCGAGGCCTTCACCCGCCCCGCGATGATGCACACCCTCGGCGCGATCGGCTTCCAGCAGTCGTACACGTACTTCACCTGGCGCAACACCAAGCACGAGCTCACCGAGTACCTCACGGAGCTCACCGGCGACGCCGCTTCGTACATGCGCCCGAACTTCTTCGTGAACACCCCGGACATCCTGCACGCCTACCTCCAGCAGGGCGGCCGTCCGGCATTCGAGGCGCGCGCTGTGCTCGCCGCCACGCTGGCGCCGTCCTGGGGCGTGTACGCGGGCTACGAGCTGTGCGAGAACACGCCGGCCAAGCCGGGCAGCGAGGAGTACCTCGACTCGGAGAAGTACCAACTGCGTCCGCGCGACTGGGAGTCGGCGGAGCGCGAGGGCCGCTCGATCGCCCCGCTGATCACCACTCTGAACCGCCTGCGCCGCCGCCATCCGGCGCTCCAGCAACTGCGTGACCTGCACTTCCACCATGCCGACAACGACTCCGTCATCGCGTACTCGAAGCGTTCGGGTTCGAACATCGTTGTGGTGGTCGTCAACCTCGACCCGCACCACACCCAGGAGGCCACGGTCTCGTTGGACATGCCGGAACTCGGCCTCGACTGGTCCGATTCCGTCCCGGTGCGCGACGAGCTCACCGGCGAGACCTACCACTGGGGCAGGGCCAACTATGTGCGCCTCGAGCCGGGCCGTACGCCCGCGCACATCGTCGTCCTGCGACCGTCCCCGCCGATCGGAGGGTCACCCACATCATGATCGTCAACGAGCCCGTCCACGACACCTTCGAGGACACTCCCGCCAAGGACCGCGACCCGGAGTGGTTCAAACGCGCCGTGTTCTACGAGGTGCTCGTCCGCTCCTTCCAGGACAGCAATGGAGACGGCGTAGGTGACCTCAAGGGCATCACCGCCAAGCTGGACTACCTCCAGTGGCTCGGTGTCGACTGCCTCTGGCTGCCGCCGTTCTTCAAGTCCCCGCTGCGCGACGGCGGTTACGACGTCTCCGACTACACGTCCGTCCTCCCGGAGTTCGGTGACCTCGCCGACTTCGTGGAGTTCGTCGACGCCGCACACCACCGCGGCATGCGCGTGATCATCGACTTCGTCATGAACCACACGAGCGACCAGCATCCGTGGTTCCAGGAGTCCCGGGCGGATCCCACCGGGCCCTACGGCGACTACTACGTCTGGGCCGACGACGACAAGCAGTACCAGGACGCCCGGATCATCTTCGTCGACACGGAGACGTCCAACTGGACCTTCGACCCGGTCCGCAAGCAGTACTTCTGGCACCGCTTCTTCTCCCACCAGCCGGACCTCAACTACGAGAACCCGGCCGTGCAGGAAGAAATGATTTCGGCCCTGCGCTTCTGGCTGGATCTGGGCATCGACGGCTTCCGCCTCGACGCCGTCCCCTACCTCTACCAGGAGGAGGGCACGAACTGCGAGAACCTCCCCCGTACCCACGAGTTCCTCAAGCGGGTACGGACCGAGATCGACGCGTCGTACCCCGACACCGTGATCCTCGCCGAGGCCAACCAGTGGCCGGAAGACGTCGTCGACTACTTCGGCGACTTCAAAAAGGGTGGCGACGAGTGCCACATGGCATTCCACTTCCCCGTCATGCCCCGCATCTTCATGGCCGTACGCCGCGAATCGCGCTACCCGGTCTCGGAAGTCCTGGCCAAGACCCCGGCCATCCCGTCCAACTGCCAGTGGGGCATCTTCCTGCGCAACCACGACGAGCTGACCCTCGAAATGGTCACGGACGAAGAGCGCGACTACATGTACGCGGAGTACGCCAAGGACCCCCGGATGCGCGCCAACATCGGCATCCGCAGGCGGCTGGCCCCCCTCCTCGACAACGACCGCAACCAGATCGAGCTGTTCACGGCTCTGCTCCTGTCCCTCCCCGGATCGCCGATCCTCTACTACGGCGACGAGATCGGGATGGGCGACAACATCTGGCTGGGCGACCGGGACGCCGTACGCACACCCATGCAGTGGACGCCCGACCGCAACGCCGGCTTCTCGTCCTGTGACCCGGGACGGCTCTTCCTCCCCACGATCATGGACCCGGTCTACGGGTACCAGGTCACCAACGTCGAAGCGGCGATGACCTCGCCCTCCTCGCTGCTGCACTGGACCCGGCGGATGATCGAGATCCGCAAGCAGAACCGCGCCTTCGGACTCGGCTCGTACACGGAGCTGCCGTCGACCAACCCTGCGGTCATCGCATTCCTGCGCGAGTACAAGGACGACCTGGTGCTGTGCGTCCACAACTTCTCGCGCTTCCCGCAGCCGACGGAACTGGATCTCCAGACCTTCAACGGACGGCATCCGGTCGAGCTGATCGGCGGGGTGCGATTCCCGGCCATCGGCGAATGGCCGTATCTGCTGACCCTCGCAGGTCACGGCTTCTATTGGTTCCGGCTGCGCAAGGACCCGGCGCCCCTGCCGGCCAAGCGCGTCTGAAGTGCCGTCCGGCGCGGGGCGGTTTCCACCGCCCCGCCCTGGGCACTCTCCCCCTCATATCGGGTCCGTACGGACGATCCCCGACCCGACACTTCCCGCGTTTCGGCTGCGGGGAGAACCCCACGCACCGCCCGGACAGCTACGGTCGCAATCCGGGACACTCTGCGCATCCTGTGGTGTGCCCGGGGAAAGGACGCGATGCCATGTCGGAGGCTGCATCCATCCGGAGTACGGCCGCCCGCCGCGCCACTCCTCCAGCCCCTCCACCGGCGCTGCTCCCCTCGCTGGCGCCGCTGCTGCACGAATGGCTGCCCAGGCAGCGGTGGTTCGCGGGCAAGGGACGCCCGGTCACCGGATTCTCGCTCGTCGCCGCCACGGAACTGCTGCCCGCCAGAGGCGGCTCCGGGGCGGGGGCCCCGGGCGCTCCCGGCCTGCTGCATCTGCTGGTGAGCGTCCAGCAGCCCGCCGGGCCCACCCACGGCCCACCGGCGCCGCCGGTCGCCGACTGCTATCAACTGCTGCTCGGTGTACGGTCCGCGCTGCCGCCGCGCCTCGCACCGGCCCTGATCGGGCACGTCCAGGAGGGGCCGCTGGCCGGCCTCACGGTCTACGACGCACTGCTCGACCCACGCCTGGCCGGCCTGCTGCTGGAACGGTTGCGCAACACGGGGGCACCGGGGGCGCTGCGCTTCGAGCGCGACCCGTCGGTGGAAATCCCGCCCGGCCTCACTCCCCGGCCCCTGGGCGCCGAGCAGTCCAACTCCTCTCTCGTCTATGGAGATTCGTTCATCCTCAAGGTGTTCCGCCGCGTCAGCCCCGGCTCCAACCCCGATCTGGAGCTGCCGCTCGCGCTGGCCCACAAGGGCTGCGACCGGGTGCCGGCACCGGTCGCCTGGTACGAGGCCGACAATGCCGACGATCCGTACGAGCCGTACACCCTCGGGGTCCTCCAGCCCTTCCTGCGCGGCTCGGAGGACGGCTGGCAGCGCGCGCTGCGGGCCCTCGCCGTCGGCAACGACTTCACCGCCGACGCCCAAGCCCTGGGCCGGGCCACCGCCGAGGTGCACACGGCACTGGCCGTAGCCCTGCCGACGGTGACCCTGCGCCGACAACAGACGGAACTGCTGGCCGCGGCGATGACCGAGCGCCTCGACGCGGCGGCGCAGGCGGTGCCGTCGCTGGTCCCGTACGTCCCGGCCCTGCGCACCGCCTTCGACGCGTTCGCGGCGCGGGGGCGGGCGGGCCGGGCGTGGCCGGCCCAACGCGTCCACGGCGACCTGCACCTGGGCCAGACACTGCGGGCACCGGGCGGCGAATGGTCGGTGATCGACTTCGAGGGCGAGCCGTCGCGGCCGCTCACGGAACGGCGCCGCCCGCAGCCGGTCGTACGTGACGTGGCGGGCATGCTGCGTTCCTTCGACTACGCCGCCCGCTCCCACCAGCCGTGGAACGCGGAGTGGGCGACGCGGTGCCGGGAGGCGTTCTGCGCGGGTTACGCGTTCGCCTCGGGCACGGACCCGCGCGAGGAACCGGAGCTGCTCCGGGCGTACGAGACGGACAAGGCGGTGTACGAGGTCCTCTACGAGGCCAGGCACCGCCCGGACTGGCTCCCGGTCCCCCTGGCGGCCATCCACCGCCTGGCCTCGTCCACTTCCCCACCCCTGGGCTCACCACGGCACAGCAGCCCGTCCCCGGCCACCGACCGCACCCCAGGACCCACACCATGACCCCACGCACGCCCGGGCCTCCGGCATTTTCAGCCCGTCCGGCGTTTGAGGACCGGGGTCTGGGGCGGAGCCTCCGAGGGCTGCGCGCGCCGCAGTTGGCCTGGGGCGGCCGGGCCCGCCTGTGGCTTCGGCGCGCGGCCGGGCCGCCTCGCCCCCGCACCTCCGCCTTCGCGCGGCGCGATTCAGCAATCCCGACCCCGTCCACCGCACCCGACCGGATCCTCCCGAGGAGGCCGCACCCGTGACCCCCCGTCCACCGTCCCGCAAGTCCGCCGACGCCGAGCAGCCCGCACCGTCGAATCCGCCCACCCCGCCCCGGAAGCGCGCCAAGCGCGCCACGGCCCCGAAGCCGGCCGAGGCCGCCGAGGCCACGCAGGCCGCCGAGGCCACTCCGCAGCCGCGCAAGCCCGCCCGGGCGGCGGCCGCAAAGCCCAAGGCCGCTGCCGCCAAGTCGCCGCAGGCCCCGCAGCCGGCGGAAGGCCCGCCGGACTCCGCGCCCAAGGCCGCCCAGGACGCCGAGTCCGGGCGCGGACCGGGCACGGGCGCGCGCGGGGGTTCGAAGTCGCGGCGTACCCCGAAGTCCACCGCAGCCGGAAGCCCGCCCGACTCCGCGCCCAAGGCGGTGCAGGACGCCGAGCCCACGCCCAAGAAGCGGCCGCCGGGCGCCCTCGAAGGCAGTGACCGGGACCGACTCCTCTCCGGCGGCCACCACGACCCGCACGGCCTCCTCGGCGCCCACCCGTTCAAAAAAACAAACGCGCCCACCGGCATCGTCTTCCGCGCGCTGCGCCCCTTCGCCCAGGCAGTCACCGTCCTGGCCGACGGCCACCGCACGCAGCTCCACGACGACGGCGACGGCCTCTTCTCCGGTGTACTCCCCCTGGACTCCGTCCCTCCGGAGTACACCCTCCTTGTCACGTACGACGGCATCGAACACGAGGTCCAGGACCCGTACCGCTTCCTCCCCGCCCTCGGCGAGCTCGACCTCTACCTCATCGGCGAGGGCCGCCACGAGGAACTGTGGCAGGCGCTCGGCGCGCAGCCGATGGTCCACCAGGGCGTCACCGGCACCCGCTTCACCGTCTGGGCGCCGAACGCCCGCGGCGTACGCGTCGCCGGCGACTTCAACTACTGGAACGGCACCGGGTTCCCGATGCGCTCCCTCGGCTCGTCCGGCATCTGGGAGCTGTTCGTGCCCGGCGTCGGCGAGGGCACGCTGTACAAGTTCGAGATCATGCGTCCCGACGGCAGTCACACGATGCGCGCCGACCCGATGGCCCGCCGCACCGAGTGCCCGCCCGCCAACGCGTCGATCGTGACGACCTCGCACCACACGTGGCGCGACCAGGAGTGGATGGCGCACCGCGCCGACCGCCCCATCCACAAGTCACCCTTCTCGGTCTACGAAGTACATCTCGCTTCCTGGCGCCCCGGCCTGAGCTACCGCGAGCTGGCCGAACAGCTCCCCGCCTACGTCGCCGACCTCGGCTTCACCCACGTCGAGCTGATGCCGGTCGCCGAGCATCCCTTCGGCGGATCGTGGGGCTACCAGGTCACCGGCCTGTACGCCCCGACGGCCCGCATGGGCACGCCCGACGACTTCCGCTACCTGGTCGACGCGCTGCACCGGGCCGGCATCGGCGTCATCATGGACTGGGTCCCGGCCCACTTCCCGAAGGACGACTGGGCGCTGGCGCGCTTCGACGGCCCGAACCTGTACGAGCACGAGGACTGGCGGCGCGCCGAGCACCCCGACTGGGGCACCCTCGAATTCGACTACGGGCGCCCGGAGGTGCGTAACTTCCTGGTCGCGAACGCCACGTACTGGTGCGAGGAGTTCCACATCGACGGGCTGCGCGTCGACGCGGTCGCCTCGATGCTCTACCTCGACTACTCGCGCGAGGACGGCGAGTGGGCACCGAACGAGTTCGGCGGCCGCGACAACCCGGACGCCGTCTCCTTCCTCCAGGAGATGAACGCGACCGTCTACCGCCGCAACCCCGGCGTAGTGACGATCGCGGAGGAGTCCACCGCGTGGGACGGCGTGACCCGTCCGACCGACAGCGGCGGCCTCGGCTTCGGCCTGAAGTGGAACATGGGCTGGATGCACGACTCCCTCGTGTACATCAGCAAGGAGCCCGTGCACCGCAAGTACCACCACAACGAGATGACGTTCTCGATGGTGTACGCGTACAGCGAGAACTACGTGCTGCCCATCTCCCACGACGAGGTCGTGCACGGCAAGCAGGCCCTGGTGAGCAAGATGCCGGGCGACTGGTGGCAGCGGCGCGCCAATCACCGTGCGTACCTCGGCTACATGTGGGCGCACCCCGGCAAGCAGCTCCTCTTCATGGGGCAGGAGTTCGCCCAGGGAGCGGAGTGGTCGGAGGGGCACGGCCCCGACTGGTGGCTGCTGGACCCGGCTTACTCGGCGGAGCCGGACCACCGGGGCGTACGTGACCTGGTCCGCGACCTCAATCAGCTGTACGTCGCCACGCCGGCCCTGTGGGAGCTGGACACGGTCCCCGACGGCTTCACGTGGGTGCTGGGCGACGCCGCCGAGGACAATGTCTTCGCGTTCCTGCGCTTCGACGCGAAGAGCGGCCCGCTGCTGGCGGTCTCCAACTTCTCGCCCGTCGTACGGCACGGCTACCGGCTCTGCGTCCCGGACCTCATCCCGGCGTGGACGGAGGTCCTGAACACGGACGCGGCCCGGTACGGCGGCAGCGACGTACGCAATACGGAACCGCTCAAGCCGGAGTCGGGCGGCGCGCACGGCGGCCGGCCGAGCCTGGAGCTGACACTGCCGCCGCTGGCGACGGTGTGGTTCAAGCCGGCCTGATTCCCCTTGTCCCTCCCTGCGCGAGCCCTTCCCGGAGGCATTCGGGAAGGGCTCCCGTGTGTACGACGGTGAGGCGCTGCGTGGCCCGGGTCAGGGCCACGTACAGGTCGTTGGCGCCGCGCGGCGACCCGGCGAGGATCCGTCCCGGCTCGACGACGACCACCGTGTCGAACTCCAGGCCCTTCGCCTGCCGCGGGTCGAGGAGTACGACGGGCCTGGTGAGGTCGGGTGCGGGGCCGTGCGCGGCGCCGGGGAGGGCGGCGACCAGTGCCGGGTGCAGCTCGCGCGGCGCGACGACGGCGAGCCGCCCCTCTTCCGTCTCCCGCGGCGCCTCGTCCGCGACCGTTTCGGCGACGGTACGGGCCAGGTCGTCCGGCTCCGCGGCGCGCGCCCGGGGCCGCGCCCCCGTCGAGCGCACCGAGCCCGGCGGCTCGAAGGCCGGGTCCTCGGCCCGCCGTACACCGGCCGCGACCTCCATGATCTCGGCGGGCGTGCGGTAGTTGACGCCGAGCCGGGTGTGCTGCCAGCGGCTCCCGACGTACGGGTCGAGGATCTGCTGCCAGGAGTCGCAGCCCGCCGCGTCCCCGGTCTGGGCCGGGTCGCCGACGAGCGTCATGGAGCGCGTCGGGCAGCGGCGCATCAGCAGCCGCCAGGTCATGGCCGACAGCTCCTGCGCCTCGTCGACGATGATGTGGCCGAAGGCCCAGGTGCGGTCGGCGGCGGCCCGTTCGGCGGCGCTGCGGTGGTCGGCCTCCTCGTGGCGATCGGCCATCCGCTCGGCGTCGACGATGTCCTGCGCGCCCAGGATCTCGGAGTCTTCGTCGTGCTTGTCCTCGAACTCGTAGCTGCGGGAGGCGTACGCGACGTCCAGCACGCCCTGGGCGTACGCGATGCGCTGCTGCCGCTCGGCCTCCTCGGCCGCGCGCGCGGCCGAGTCGTCCGCGCCGAGCAGTTCGGCGGCCTCGTCGAGGAGCGGCACGTCGGCGGGCGTCCACTCGCCGCCGTCGCGCCGGATCAACTCGGCATCACCGTCCGGCAGATGAACGGGATCGACGAGGAAGTCGGCGACCAGCTGCTGCGGGGTGAGCGGCGGCCACAGCTGGTCGATCACCTCGTGCACTTCACCGCTGAGCGCGATGGCCTTGCCGAGCTGGGCGATGTCGTCGGGTCCGAGGAAGTTGGGGCCGCCGTACGGGTCGGCGCCGATCCGCTCGGCGAGCTGCTCGGTGAGCGCGTCGATGATCCGGAAGGCGAAGTGGGGGCGGGCGAGGTTGTGCGGCAGTCCGGTCTGGCGGGCGGCGGCCCGGGCGTCCTCCGCCATCGCCCGGTCCAGCACCAGCGTGCCGTCGTCGTGCTCGATCTCGATGTGCGGGTGGGGCACGGTCTGCCGGTCCCGCACGAAACGGGCGAGGGCGTCCGCCATCGCGAGCCGGCCCTTGATCTCGGCGGCCGCCGCGGTGTCGGTACCGGTGGCGGTTACGCCCGGGAACAGTTCACCGACGGTCGCCAGCAGGACCCCGGTCTCGCCGAGCGAGGGCAGCACTTCGCCGATGTAGGCGAGAAAGGCGGGATTCGGCCCGACGATCAACACACCGCGACGGGCGAGCAGCTCACGGTAGGCGTACAGCAGATACGCCGCGCGGTGCAGGGCAACGACGGTCTTTCCGGTGCCGGGGCCGCCCTCGACTACGAGGACTCCCTGGGGCGAGGCGCGGATGATGCGGTCCTGCTCGGCCTGGATGGTCTGCACGATGTCGTGCATCCGTCCGGAGCGCGCCGCGTCCAGCGCGGCGAGCAGCACGGTGTCGGCGGCGGAGCCCTCGTAGCCGGTGCGGGTGGTGTCGGTGAGGTCGAGGATTTCGTCGTGCAGAGCGGTGACGGTGCGGCCTTCGGTGGTGATGTGGCGCCGACGGCGCAGGCCCATCGGGGAATAACCGGTCGCGAGATAGAAGGGCCGGGCAATGTCGGCCCGCCAGTCGACGACGAGTGGCGTGCGCTCGGCGTCGTTCTGCCGGATTCCGATCCGGCCCATGTGGTATTGGCGTCCGTCCCGGAAGTCGAGCCGCCCGAAGCAGAGCCCGCTCTCTCCCGCATTGAATGCGGCGAGCAGCCCGGACTGCTCGGCCACCAGCACATCCCGCTCCAGCTTCGCCTGCTGGCCGGTCCTCACCTGCGTCAACGCGGACTGCACGGCGAGCTCGGCCTCTTCACGCAGGTCATCGAGGCGCGCGTAGAGGCCGGTGATGAATTCCTGCTCTTTCTGAAATTCCTCGGTTGACAATTCAGCTCCCAACAAGCTACGCTGTGTTCACACGGCACCTCTGTGACCCAATTTATACGAGGTCACGGAAACGCTCAATATACGCAGAGAAATACCCCGGGTGTCAATTCCCCGGGGTATTTCTTTTGCCTGTGGCAGCTTGTCGCTCGGCTCGGCTACGCGTCCGCCAGCTCCAGGAGCAGCTTGCGCTTGGGGCGCGCGCCAACCATCTGCTTCACGGGCTCACCGTCGCGGAAGACGATGAGCGTCGGCATCGACAGCACGCCGTACCGGATCGTCGTCTCGGGATTCGAGTCCACATCCAGCTGAACGACCTTGACCCGGTCGACTTCCTCCCGGGCCACGTCGCTGAGTACGGGCGCGAGCTGGCGGCACGGCCCGCACCAGTCGGCCGTGAACTCCACAAGAACAGGAAGACCGGCCCGCAGGACCTCTGCGTCGAAGGTCGCGTCCGTGACCGCGTCCACACCCACTGCTCGCACCATCAATGTCTCCTCAGTCCGTCAGTCCGTCAGTTCACAGCGCGGCTCGGGGCCACCGGGCATTGCGGCATCGGCTTCGAGCTCCGCGCGGGCGAGCTGGGCGCCGACCTCCGTGCGTACGGCGCTCAACTGACCGATCAGCACATCGAGTTCGGCCAGCTTGCGCCGGTACACGTCCAGCGAGGCCGGACAGGAGTCCCCCGCCGGATGGCCGGCCCGCAGGCAGTCCACAAAGGGGCGGGTCTCCTCCAGGTCGAACCCGAAGTCCTGAAGGGTCCGGATCTGCTGAAGGAGCCGCAGGTCCTCCTCGTCGTACGTGCGGTATCCGTTGACCGCGCGCCGGGCGGGGAGGAGCCCGCGGGACTCGTAGTAGCGCAGTGCGCGGGTGGTTGTCCCCGCGCGCTCCGCCAGCTCGCCGATTCGCATGCCCCGACGGTAATCCTTGACGCCGACGTCAAGGCAAGGACGTCAGCCCTTGAGCTTGAGCACCTCGAACGTGCTCGCCCAGCCGTCGGCGCCGTGCCCCTTGGCGATCGCACGGTCGGCGACGGCCTTGATCGCCTCCAGCTGCCCCGTGTCGAGGCCACGGTCCCGCGACATGTGCAGAAGGTGGTCGACGCTCGCGGTCATCATGCTCAGGTTGGCCTCGTCGCCGTCGTATTGGCCCGCGTCAATAGCGGACGCCATCTCGGCGGCGATGGGCGGCAGGATGGCGGTGATGGTGTTCAGATACGGCGCCAGGGCCTGGGCCGCCACCTTGTCCTCGCGCGCCAGGGCGAAGGCGTGCACCAGGCCGGACATGCTCGCGTAGAAGAAGTCGAGCATCGACAGGTCGTAGGCGGCGGCAAGGGCGTGGTCCTCACCCAGGTAGGCGGCGTTGCCGGCCAGCGCCTTCAGGGCGCTCTCGTACTTCTCGAAAGCCGGCCGCGAACCGGCGTAGAGGATGAGCGCCTCCGGCCCGCCGACGAGCGAGGTCGGCACCATCACGGCGCCGTCCAGATACGCGGCGCCGTGCTCGTCCGCCCAGGCGGCGGCCGTACGGGCCCGCTCCGGCGAGTCAGAAGTGAGGTTGACGAGGACGCGGCCGGCGAGGGCACCGGCCAGCGGCTCAAGGATGGCGTGCGAAGCGTCGTAATCAACCACACAGACGACGGTCAACTCACCGGCCCGCACGGCCTCTTCGGCACTCGCAGCAAGGACCGCGCCACGCGCGACGAGATCATCGCCCTTCCCGGCGGAACGGTTCCAGACAGTGGTGGGATGCCCAGCGTCCAAAAAGGCACCGGCGAGCGCGCGCCCCATGGCGCCGAGCCCGATGACGGTAACGGGAACAAGATCGTGGGAAGTCATGCCCACCATGCTTCGGCGCCGCAGCTCATCCGACGAGTACCCACTTTTTAGTCAGTACCCGTACACGCCCAGCTCGGTGATGGTGGCGAAGACGTGCTCCATCGCCGCGCAGTCGCCAGACTGAGGCCACAATCAGCGGCATGAAACTCGATGATCTGGTGATCCCCAGTACCTCCGCGTGCGCCACCGCCCTGGAAGTGGCCTCCACCTACTGTTCTCCGGCGCTCCTCAACCACTCAGTGCGCGCCTACATATGGGCGGCGGCCTACGGCTCGTCGCGAGACATCACGTTCGATCCAGAGTTGCTGTATGTGGCGTCGATGCTCCATGACATCGGCCTGGCGGCTGAGTTCGACAACCACACAGTGTCGTTCGATGAGGCCGGCGGGCACGTGGCGTGGGTGTTCGCAGCTGGTGCCGGCTGGCCCGCAGGGCGCCGTACGCGCCTGTCGGAGGTGATCGTCAGGCACATGTGGGATCAGGTCGACGTGGCCATGGACGCCGAGGGCCACCTGTTGGAGCGCTCAACCAGTACGGACATCTCGGGCCGGAACGTGGACGACTTCCCTGCCGACTTCCGGGCCGAAGTTCTGGAACGTTACCCTCGCCTCGGCCTCGCCGAGGAGTTCCTGTCGTGTTTCCGCAGCCAGGCGGAGCGCAAGCCGGACAGCTCGGCGGCAGCGGCGGTACGCAACAACATCGCCGCCAGAATCGTCGTGAACCCGCTCGACGCATAGCCGTCCGGCCGGTGCGGAATGGGGTTCCGTACCGGCCGGGTCACGTCAGCGCGTCAGTGGCGGCAGCGCGTCACACCTTTACCGGCGCCTTCTCGTCGTCGCGCGGGGTGGGCAGTTCCTGCGGCTCCGCAGCTTCCGGTGCCGGGGTGTGGTCGTCGTCAAGGAGGGTTTTCTCGTCGAAGGGGACCAGGCCCGCCAGCACCTGGTCGACGCGGTCCTTGTCGATCTCCTTCGTCCACGTGCCGACCAGCACCGTCGCCACCGCGTTGCCCGCGAAGTTCGTCAGGGCGCGGGCCTCACTCATGAAGCGGTCGATGCCGACGATCAGACCGACGCCGTCGACCAGTTCCGGGCGGTGCGACTGGAGGCCGCCGGCCAGGGTCGCGAGGCCGGCTCCGCTGACGCCCGCCGCGCCCTTCGACGCCACGAGGAGGAAGAGGAGGAGCGGGATCTGTTCCCCGAGCGACATCGGGTCGCCCATGGCGTCGGCGATGAAGAGAGAGGCCATGGTCATGTAGATCATGGTGCCGTCGAGGTTGAAGGAGTAGCCGGTCGGAACCGTGATGCCGACCACCGGCTTGCTGATGCCCAGGTGTTCCATCTTCGCGATGAGCCGCGGGAGGGCGGACTCGGACGAGGAGGTGGAAAGGATCAGCAGGAACTCACGGCCCAGGTACTTGAAGAGCGTGAGGATGTTGAGGCCCGCGATGACGCGCAGCAGCGCGGCGAGCACGATGAAGACGAAGAGGAAGCACGTGACGTAGAAGCCCAGCATCAGTACGGCGAGGCTCTTCAGAGCGTCCAGACCGGCCGAGCCGGTGACGGCCGCGATCGCGCCGAAGGCACCGATCGGCGCCGCCCACATCACCATGGCCAGGATGCGGAAGACGAGCCGCTGGATGTGCTCGACACCACGGAGCACGGGCTGGCCGGCCTTGCCCATGGCCTGGAGCGCGAAGCCCGCGAGCAGTGCCACCAGGAGGGTCTGGAGGACCTCACCCGTGGTGAAGGCGGAAACGAACGTGGTCGGGATGATCCCGAGCAGGAACTCGACCGTGTCCTTGGCCTCGGCCGCGACCTGGCCCTGGCCCGCTTCCTTGACCGCGTCGGTCACCGCGAGGCTGTCACCGGGGTGCAGCACGTTGCCGACGAGCAGACCGATGGAGAGCGCGACGAGCGACATCACCGTGAAGTAGCCGAGTGCGATGCCACCGACCGCCCCGACCTTGGCGGCCTTGCGGACCGAGCCGATGCCCAGCACGATCGTGCAGAAGATGATCGGCGAAATCATCATCTTGATCAGATTGACGAAGCCGGTGCCGAGTGGCTTGAGTTCGACGGCCACACCGGGGGCGGCGAAGCCGACCGCAATGCCGAGTACCACGGCGACTATGACGGCGATATACAAGTAGTGCGTGCGGTCCCGCCTTGCGGCTGCTGTGCCTGCTGTGCCTGCCACGGGGGCCTCCTCGGATTGTCCTGCGATACCCACGTCCCGATGGGTCCCGGCGACTATCCATCACCCCTGTGACACCCGTCACCGTTACGTGCTTTACGTTCACAGGTTTTCGGCCAGACGGGCTCAGGCACACTTGCGGCATGCGCATTCCCCGCCCCCGCAGCCTGGCCGGCCAGCTCTTCGCGATGCAGGTCGTGCTGGTGGCGGCGATTGTCGCGGGGTGCGCGGTCTTCGCGTACGTCTCGGACCGGTCCCAGGCCGAGGAGACCGCACGGCGGCAGGTCTTCGCGACCGCGACCGCTGTGGCGAAGTCCCCGGCGGTCGTCGAAGCGGCCCGCTCCGAGGACCCGACCGCCGTCCTCCAGCCGTACACGGAGGCCCTGCGCAAGGAGACCGGCGTCAGCTTCGTCGTGGTCATGGCGCCGGACGGGACCCGCTGGACGCATCCGGAACCGGCCGAGATCGGCAAGACATTCCGGGGACACACGGAGGCCGCGCTGCGGGGCCGCACCTTCCACGAGACGTACACGGGGGTCCTGGGGCGTTCGGTGCGGGTGGTGGCACCGGTGCGAGACGGCGAGAAGATCGTCGGGCTCGTCAGCGCGGGCATCACCATCGACACGATCAGCGCGCAGATACGGCAGCAGCTGGCCGCGCTGCTGGGGGTGGCGGCGGGCGCGCTCGCCCTGGGAGGCCTGGGTACGTACGTCATCAACGCCCGGCTCCGGCGGCACACCCACGGCATGAACGCCGGCGAACTCCGCCGCATGCACGACTACCACGAGGCCGCGCTGCACGCCGTACGGGAAGGGCTGCTGATGCTCGACGGGCACCAGCGCATCGCGCTGATCAACGACGGCGGCCGCGAGCTGCTCGGCCTCGGGCCGGACGCGGTCGGCCGCCCGGTGGCCGAAATGGACCTGCCGGGCCCGCTGACGGCGGCGCTGCTCGCTCCCGGACCGCGCGTCGACGAGGTGCATCTGACGGCGGACCGGGTGATCGTCGTCAACAGCAGGCCGGTCACGGGCGGGGAGCAGCGCGGTACGGTCGTTACCCTGCGCGACCACACCGAACTCCAGGCACTGTCCGGCGAGCTGGACTCGGAGCGGGGCTTCACGCAGGCACTGCGCTCGCAGGCCCACGAGGCGGCGAACCGCCTGCACACCGTCGTCTCCCTCATCGAGCTCGGGCGGGCCGACGAGGCGGTGGAGTTCGCCACGGCGGAGCTCGAACTGGCCCAGGCCCTCACCGACAAGGTCGTGGGCGCGGTGGGCGAGCCGGTGCTGGCGGCGTTGCTGCTGGGGAAGGCGGCGCAGGCGAACGAGCGGGGTGTGGCGCTCGTCCTGGACGAGGACAGCCGGATCGACGACGGGCTGCTGCCGCGAGCCCTGCCGGCCCGGGACCTGGTGACGATTCTCGGCAACCTCATCGACAACGCGGTGGACGCGGCGCAGGGCAGCGACGGTGCGCGGGTGACGGTGACTGCCCGCACGGACCAGGACTCGGAGCTGCTGCTGCGCGTCGCGGACACCGGCCCTGGGGTCGCCCCCGCGTCGGCGGAGGCGGTATTCGCCCGCGGCTGGTCGACGAAGAGCGCGGGGCGCGGGCTGGGGCTGGCGCTGGTACGGCAGGCGGTGCACCGGGCGGACGGCACGATAGCGCTGACCGATGCGGGTGGCGGCGGTGCGGAGTTCACGGTGCGGCTGCCGTTGCGCGCGGAGGCGGCGGCGGGGGCGACGGAGGTGCGGCCATGACCCGGCGCACGGTGCTTTTCCCCACCCCGCCCCTTCCCGCTGTGACACTGTGCGGCTCCGCCGCGTGGGGGCGCTGCCCCAGACCCCGCTCCTCATACGCCGGAGGGGCTGAATGTGCCGCTGAGCGCGCAAATCCAGCCCGTCCGGCGTTTGAGGACACGCCCGCAGGGCGTCCGCCGCGCCCCGAGGTGAGCGCATGAGTGCCGCCGTGTCGCCCCCGATCCGCGTCCTCGTCGTCGAAGACGACCCCGTCGCCGCCGACGCCCACGCGCTCTACGTCGGCCGGGTCCCCGGCTTCGCCGTCGCCGGTGTCGCGCATTCGCGGGGAGAGGCGGTCCGGGCCCTCGACCGCGGGCCCGTCGACCTGCTCCTCCTGGACCTCTACCTCCCCGACGGCCACGGCCTCCAGCTCGTACGTTCCATCCGCGGCGCCGGCCACACCGCCGACGTCATCGCCGTCACCTCGGCCCGCGACCTGGCCGTCGTACGCGAAGGTGTGTCGCTCGGCGTCGTCCAGTACGTCCTGAAGCCCTTCACCTTCGCCACCCTGCGCGACCGCCTCACCCGGTACGCCGAGTTCCGCGCCTCGGTCGGCGAGGCCAGCGGCCAGGACGAGGTCGACCGCGCGCTCTCCGCCCTGCGCACTCCGCAGCCCGCCGCCCTCCCCAAGGGGCTCAGCGCCCCGACGCTGGAGGCGGTGACCCGTGCCCTGCGCGAATCACCGGCCGGGACGACGGCCGCAGCGGCCGCCGCCGCCCTCGGGATCTCGCGGATCACCGCCCGCCGCTATCTGGAACACCTGGTCTCGGCCGGCCGCGCCGAGCGCACTCCGCAGTACGGCCAGGTCGGCCGCCCCGAGCTGCACTACCGCTGGATTCCCGTACGCAAGGGGTGACCCCGGGGTGACTGGGGGGTAACCTGAGGGTGGCACGCGCGAACGTTGGATTGTAGGACGTTCCTACGAGTTGTTATCTTGGGTGAACGCACCGTAGTCAGCGGGACCCTCCTCTCCGTACGGTGTGCCCGTGCACCCCTCTCCGCCTTTCAACGCTCTTGCCGCGCGCCAACTGCGCGAGGCCCTCGGCATGGCGCCCGGCCATGTCGCCTACGGGCTGCGCGCGCAGTACGGCCTGAACATCGGCCCCGACCTCGTAGTGGCCTGGGAACGCGGGCAGCGCGCGCCCGACGCCCAGGAGATCACCGCCCTCGCCGGTGTCCTGTGGTGCGCGGTCGGCGACCTGATCGCCGCCCCGGGCACGCTGCGCGAGCACCGGATGGCGCGGGGCCTGGCGGCGCCGGATCTGGCGCGGATGGTGGGCGTGGACGCGGGCGCGTACCAGCGGATGGAGGACGCCCAGCGGTGGCGCGGCAACGAGCGGCAGTCCGCGGCGCTCTCCGAGATCCTTGGTCTTTCACCGCAGGAGTTCGTCACGGCGACGGGCCGCAACGAGGACCTGGCCGAGATGCTGCGCAGCGCGGTGACGACGCGCTGGCAGGCGTACGTACGACCGATCGCGAAGCTGATTCCTGTGCAGCGGCGCGACCTGGAGGACGTACTCCAGCGCCTGCACACCGACTACCAGTCGCGGATGATGTCGACGCTGAGCTGGAGCGGCGGCGATTCGGGGGACGGCGCGAAGGGCCGGGAGTTCCTGGACGACATCCTCAGGCATTTCTGGCAGCTCGCCCGCTGACGGGCGGACCGAAGCGCAACTCCGGCCGGAAGAAAGCCGAGCGGCCCTCCCCCCTTGGGAGGCAGGGCCGCTCTGCGTGAGCGTTCGTCGCGCTCAGAAGACCGACTCGGCCTCGTACATCCGCTTCTCCGGGACCGTCTTCAGCTCCTCGACCCCCGCCGCCAGCGGCACCATCGTGATCTCGGTGCCGGTCAGCGCCGTCATGTTGCCGAAGTCGCCCCGGTGCACCGCCTCCACCGCGTGCCAGCCGAAGCGGGTGGCGAGGACACGGTCGTACGCCGTCGGGGTGCCACCGCGCTGGACGTGGCCGAGGATGACCGGCCGTGCCTCCTTGCCGAGCCGCTTCTCCAGCTCGCTCGCGAGCCGGTTGCCGATGCCGGTGAAGCGCTCGTGCCCGAACTGGTCGATGGCACCCTTCTCGTACGGCATGGAGCCCTCGGCCGGACGCGCGCCTTCCGCGATGCAGACGACCGCGAACTTCTTGCCGCGCGCGAAGCGTTCCTCAACCATCTTCACGAGGTCGTCGACCGCGAAGGGCCGCTCCGGCAGGCAGATGCCGTGCGCGCCGCCCGCCATCCCGGACTCCAGCGCGATCCAGCCCGCATGCCGGCCCATGACCTCGACGACCATCACGCGCTGGTGGGACTCTGCGGTGGTCTTGAGACGGTCTATGGCCTCGGTCGCGACGCCGACGGCCGTGTCGAACCCGAAGGTGCGGTCGGTGCCGTTGATGTCGTTGTCGATGGTCTTCGGTACGCCGACGACCGGCATCCCCGCGTCCGACAGCATCCGGGACGCGGTGAGCGTGCCTTCGCCGCCGATCGGGATGAGCGCGTCGATGCCGGAGCGCTCCGACAACTCGTGCCAGTTCTCGGCCGCTTCGCGCAGCCGGTCACGCTCCAGGCGCGCGGAGCCGAGAATCGTACCGCCGCGGGCGAGAATGCCGCTGACGGCGTCGAGGTCGAGGGGGCGGAAATGGCCGTCGAGCAGGCCCTTGAACCCGTCCTCGAATCCGATGACTTCGTCGCCGTGACCTGCGACGGCCCGGTGCACGACCGACCGGATCACTGCGTTCAGCCCCGGGCAGTCTCCGCCTGCGGTGAGAACTCCGATGCGCATCGTGCTGTGTCTCCTGCTCGCTAGTGGTGCATGTGAGCCAGAATCCGATTGTTTCACGGCTCGCATGGGCTCCGCGCTTCCGGCTACTCCTCCGTTAGTGGGCGTAATCGGGCCATACGGAGGCGTTACGCAGGCCTTGTGGATCGCGCCTGTGCGAGGCCTTCGGACCCGCGTCTCACAGCCCCCTGCCCGGCGGGCGCCCTATCCACCCACACAGGTATTGTCAAGAGGGCAAGACCACCCTAACTGGACGGAGAGCACGCGTGACGCGCAGCGTGTACGTGACCGGGATCGACCGGGGAGACGGCCGGCAGGTCATCGAGCTGGGAGTCATGGAGCTCCTTACCCGCCAGGTGGACCGGGTGGGGGTGTTCCGCCCCCTGGTGCACGACGGGCCCGACCGCCTCTTTGACCTGCTGCGCGCCCGCTACCGGCTGTCGCAGGACCCGGAAACCGGGTACGGCATGTACTACCAGGAGGCTTCGGCGCTCCAGGCCGAGAAGGGCACCGACGAGCTGGTCTCCCGCATCGTCGACCGGTTCCACAAGGTGGCGCGGGACTACGAGGTCGTCCTGGTCCTCGGTACGGACTACGCCGACACCCAGCTGCCCGACGAGCTGGCCCTCAACGCCCGCCTGGCCAACGAGTTCGGCGCATCCGTGATCCCGGTGGTCGGCGGCAGGAAGCAGCCCGCCGACGCGGTGCGCGCCGAGACCCGCAACGCGTACCGCGCGTACGAGGCGCTGGGCTGCCAGGTCCTCGCCATGGTCGCCAACCGCGTCGCCCCCATGGACCGCGCGGAGATCGCCGAGCGCCTGAAGGCCCGCCTCCCGGTCCCCTGCTACGTCCTGCCCGACGAGCCCGCGCTGGCCGCCCCCACGGTCGCCCAGATCACCCACGCCCTCGGCGGCAAGGTGGTGCTCGGCGACGACGCGGGCCTGGCGCGCGACGCCCTGGACTTCGTCTTCGGCGGCGCGATGCTGCCGAACTTCCTCAACGCCCTGACCCCCGGCTGCCTCGTCGTGACCCCCGGCGACCGCGCCGACCTGGTGGTGGGCGCGCTCGCCGCGCACAGCGCGGGGACCCCGCCCATAGCGGGCGTACTCATGACCCTCGACGAACGCCCCGGCCCCGAGGTCCTCACCCTCGCGTCGCGCCTGGCGCCCGGCACCCCGGTCGTCTCGGTGGCCGGCGGCTCCTTCCCCACCGCGGCCGAGCTCTTCGCCCTGGAGGGCAAGCTGAACGCCGCGACGCCCCGCAAGGCGGAGACCGCGCTCGGCCTCTTCGAGCGGTACGTCGACACCAACGACCTCCTGGAGCGCATGGCGGTGGCCCGCAGCGGCCGCGTCACGCCGATGATGTTCGAGCACGAGCTGCTGGAGCGGGCGCGCGCCAACCGCCGCCGCGTCGTGCTGCCGGAGGGCACCGAGGAGCGCGTGCTGCGCGCCGCCGACGTACTGATTCGGCGCGACGTGTGCGACCTGACGCTGCTCGGCGACGTCGACGTACTCCGCAAGAAGGCCGCCGACCTGGGCATCGACCTCACGAAGACGCAGCTCATCGACCCGCAGACCTCCGAGCTGCGCGGCCGCTTCGCCGAGACGTACGCGAAGCTGCGCGCCCACCGGGGCGTCAGCGTGGAGCTGGCGTACGACGTCGTCGCCGACGCCAACTACTTCGGCACGCTGATGGTCCACGAGGGCCTGGCCGACGGCATGGTGTCGGGCTCGGTGCACTCCACCGCCGCGACCATCCGGCCCGCCTTCGAGATCATCAAGACCAAGCCGGACGCCAAGATCGTCTCGTCTGTCTTCTTCATGCTGCTCGCCGACAGGGTGCTCGTGTACGGCGACTGCGCGGTCAACCCGGACCCGAACGCCGTCCAGCTCGCGGACATCGCCGTCCAGTCTGCGGGCACGGCCGAGAAGTTCGGCGTGGCTCCGCGGATCGCGATGCTCTCGTACTCGACGGGCTCCTCCGGCACCGGCGCGGACGTCGACAAGGTGCGCCAAGCCACCGAGCTGGTGCGCGCCGGCCGTCCCGACCTGCTGGTCGAGGGGCCGATCCAGTACGACGCGGCGGTCGAGCCGTCCGTCGCCGCCACCAAGCTGCCGGGGTCCGAGGTCGCGGGCCAGGCGTCCGTGCTGATCTTCCCGGACCTGAACACCGGCAACAACACCTACAAGGCCGTCCAGCGTTCGGCCGGGGCCGTCGCCGTCGGCCCGGTCCTCCAGGGCCTGAACAAGCCGGTCAACGACCTGTCGCGCGGCGCGCTGGTCCAGGACATCGTCAACACGGTCGCCATTACGGCGATCCAGGCCCAGGGCGAGACCGTATGACTGCCACTCCGATCCCAGAAGGCGCCGCACCTGTGACAGACACCGCCGCTACGCGCATCCTCGTCCTCAACTCCGGCTCCTCGTCGGTGAAGTACCAGCTGCTCGACATGCGCGACAGTTCGCGCCTCGCCCTCGGGCTGGTCGAGCGGATCGGCGAGGAGACCTCACGTCTGGTGCACAGCCCGCTGGTGGGAGACGGTTCCGGCAAGCGGGAGCGCACCGGCCCGATCGCCGACCACGAGGCCGCGCTGAAGGCCGTCGCCGAGGAGCTGGCGCGCGACGGGCTCGGTCTGGACTCCCCTGAGCTGGCCGCCATCGGCCACCGCGTCGTCCACGGCGGCCTGAAGTTCAGCGCCCCGACCGTGATCACCGACGAGGTGCTGGCGGAGATCGAGCGGCTCGTCCCCGTAGCCCCGCTGCACAACCCGGCGAACATCACCGGCATCCGCACCGCCCAGGCGCTGCGCCCCGACCTGCCGCAGGTCGCCGTCTTCGACACCGCCTTCCACACGACGATGCCGGAGTCCGCGGCCCGCTACGCGATCGACGTCGAGACCGCCGACGCGCACCGGATCCGCCGCTACGGCTTCCACGGCACCTCGCACGCGTTCGTATCCCGCGAGACGGCCAAGCTGCTCGGCAAAGACCCGTCCGAGGTCAACGTCATCGTGCTGCACCTCGGCAACGGGGCTTCCGCGTCCGCCGTGCGGGGCGGGGTGTGCGTGGACACGTCCATGGGGCTGACCCCCTTGGAGGGGCTCGTGATGGGTACGCGCTCCGGTGACATCGACCCGGCGGTGGTGTTCCACCTCAAGCGGGTCGCCGGGATGAGCACGGACGAGATCGACGTACTGCTGAACAAGAAAAGCGGTCTGGTCGGTCTGTGCGGTGACAACGACATGCGGGAGATACGCCGCCGGATCGACGAGGGTGATCAGCGGGCACTGCTGGCCTTCGAGATCTACATCCACCGGCTGAAGAAATACATCGGCTCTTACTACGCCGTTCTCGGCCGGGTCGACGCCGTCGTCTTCACTGCGGGTGTCGGCGAGAACGCCGCGCCCGTACGCGCGGCGGCGATCGCGGGCCTGGAGGAGCTGGGCCTGGTGGTGGACGCGGATCTCAACGCCGTACGGGCGGACGCGGCGCGGCTGATCTCGCCGGAGTACGCCCGGGTCGCGGTCGCCGTCGTACCGACGGACGAGGAGCTGGAAATCGCACGGCAGACATATGCGTTGGTCGACGCCTGAGCGGCATCCCGCCCATTTGTACATTCCACCAGACGGAATATTCCGCAGCGAAACAAACCGATAGGATCCGCCTCATGCGCCGTTCCAAAATCGTCTGCACACTGGGTCCCGCCGTCGACTCCCATGACCAGCTCGTCGCTCTGATCGATGCCGGCATGAGCGTGGCCCGATTCAACTTCAGCCACGGCACCCATGCCGAGCACCAGAGCCGGTACGACCGGGTCCGCAAGGCTGCCGAGGAGACGGGCCGCGCGGTGGGCGTACTCGCCGACCTCCAGGGCCCGAAGATCCGGCTGGCGAAGTTCGCCGAGGGGCCGGTCGAGCTGGTCCGCGGGGACGAGTTCGTCATCACCTCCGAGGATGTCCCGGGCGACAAGTCGATCTGCGGCACGACCTACAAGGGTCTGCCCGGCGACGTCTCCAAGGGCGACCCGATCCTGATCAACGACGGCAACGTCGAGCTCAAGGTCACCGCGGTCGAGGGCCACCGGGTCCACACCATCGTGATCGAGGGCGGTGTGGTCTCCGACCACAAGGGGATCAACCTGCCCGGCGCGGCGGTCAACGTCCCCGCCCTGTCCGAGAAGGACGTCGACGACCTGCGCTTCGCCCTGCGGATGGGCTGCGACATGGTCGCGCTGTCCTTCGTGCGCGACGCCGACGACGTCAAGGACGTCCACAAGGTGATGGACGAGGAGGGCCGCCGGGTCCCCGTCATCGCCAAGGTGGAGAAGCCGCAGGCCGTCGAGCACATGGAGGGCGTCGTCATGGCGTTCGACGGTGTGATGGTCGCCCGTGGTGACCTGGCCGTCGAGTATCCGCTCGAAAAGGTCCCGATGGTGCAGAAGCGGCTCATCGAGCTGTGCCGCCGCAACGCCAAGCCGGTGATCGTGGCGACCCAGATGATGGAGTCGATGATCACCAACTCGCGTCCGACGCGCGCCGAGGCGTCCGACGTCGCCAACGCGATCCTGGACGGGGCCGACGCGGTCATGCTGTCCGCGGAGTCCTCGGTCGGGGCGTACCCGATCGAGACGGTCAAGACGATGTCGAAGATCGTCGTCGCGGCCGAGGAGGAACTGCTCTCCAAGGGCCTCCAGCCGCTGGTCCCCGGCAAGAAGCCCCGTACGCAGGGCGGTTCGGTCGCCCGCGCGGCCGCCGAGATCGCGGACTTCCTGAACGGCAAGGCGCTGGTCGCCTTCACCAAGTCCGGCGACACGGCCCGCCGGCTGTCCCGCTACCGCGCGGCGCAGCCGATCCTGGCCTTCACGACCGACGTCGGCACGCGCAACCAGCTCGCGCTGAGCTGGGGCGTCGAGTCGTTCGTCGTCCCGCACGTGGACAACACCGACGCGATGGTCGACCTGGTCGACGCCGAGCTGCTCAAGCTCCAGCGCTACAACACTGGCGACACCATGGTCATCACCGCCGGTTCGCCCCCCGGCGTACCCGGCACCACCAACATGGTCCGGGTGCACCACCTGGGCGGCGGGGAGCACACAGCCTGATCCGGGCTCCCGCGACACGCGAACGGCGGTGGGGGTGACGGGCGGGAAGTGGAGGGGGGGCTGACGTAATGATTGCCCGAAAGGTATAACAGGTAGAGTGGCAAAGATGAGAATAAGGGGGGGGA
>NZ_JBEXNQ010000044.1:0-45500 GCF_040611155.1 Streptomyces sp. NPDC002994 | reverse complement strand
GGCCCCCCCCCTCTCCCCGTCCCGCGGCCGGGGGCTGCCCGTGCCCTCCTCCCCCCCACCCCACCGCGGCGGGGGGCCCCCCCCCCCCCCCCCCCCCCCCCCCCCCCCGCGGCTCTTGTCATGTCGTGCCATGGGGGGACCGGATTCAGGGCGTCAGCGGCGGCCGCGGGCCGTCGTCCCTGATGACCTCACCCTGTACGACCTTGCCGTCCGGGCGGTGAATGCGAGCCTGCTGGAAGGCGTCGCCCAGACTGCCGGCGCCGGCCGCGCTCATCCTGCGCTCCAGGGACCGCTCGGCGTACCTTCCGAGGAACGACCGTACGGGCGGTACGAGCAGCAGCAGCCCCGCCACGTCCGAGATCATCCCGGGCAGCATCAGCAGCAGGCCGCCGAGCATCAGGAAGCCATTGCCGCTGCTCCCCTGCCGCTGGGCGGACGTCTCGCCCGCCTGCTGGCGCTGAAGCGTCTCGGTGAGGTTCTTGAACGCCCGCCGGCCCGCCCGCTTGATGACCACGGCGCCCAGCACGAAGCCGGCGACGAGCAGCAGGAAGACCGTGAAGCCGCCGGCGGCGCCGGCCACGACGGTCAGCAGCCAAATCTCGAGCACCATCCAGGCGGCGATGCCAAGAGGTACGAAGGTGCGCGCGCGTGAACGCTTGGGACGCTGGGGAACGGTCGGGGGCGGGGGCGGTGAGCCGGTCGTCATGCCCCCAGTGTGCCTGTACGGGCGCCTGGACGGCGTAAAGGTCCGATCAGGAGGGCTTGCGCCCCAGCAGCTTGTTCGCCCGGGAGCCGACGCCCCAGGCCGTCACACGCCACAGCGCCTCGACGACGATGTCACGGCTCATCTTGCTGTCGCCCAGCTCGCGCTCAACGAAGGTGATGGGCACTTCGACGACGTTGTAACCGGCTTCGACCGCGCGGCGGGCGAGGTCGACCTGGAAGCAGTACCCCTGGGAGGCGACCTCTTCGAGACCGAGACCTTCCAAGGTCTGCGCGCGGAAGGCCCGGAAGCCGCCCGTGACGTCGCGAATGGGTACGCCGAGCAGCACCCGCGAGTACGTGCTGCCGCCGCGGGAGAGCATTTCCCGGTGCTTGGGCCAGTTGACGACGCGTCCGCCCGGCACCCAGCGCGAGCCGAGGACCAGGTCCGCGCCCTTGAGGGCGGTCAGCAGGCGGGGAAGCTCCTCGGGCTGGTGCGAGCCGTCCGCGTCCATTTCCACGAGTACGCCGTAGTCGTGCTCGATGCCCCAGCGGAAGCCCGCCAGGTAGGCCGCGCCGAGCCCTTCCTTGCCCTTGCGGTGCAGGACGTGGACCTGGTCGTCGACGGCCGCGATCTCGTCGGCGATCTTGCCGGTGCCGTCGGGGCTGTTGTCGTCGGCGACCAGGACGTGCGCGTCAGGCACCGCGGCACGCACCCGGGAGACGATCGGCTTGATGTTCTCGGCCTCGTTGTAGGTCGGAATGATCACCAAGGTTCTGCCGAGCGGGCCGTAACGCCTCTGACCGCCGTCGTTCACTACTTCCCCTTAATGTCCGTACACAGTTGCCCCACCATAGCGAGCGTGGTCGGCGCGCCTGCACGGATGTCTCCGGAGGAAGCGACAAGTCGTTTCTGCGGATCGGGGCCCGGTGTCCTTCGGGCCGGCCCCGGGCCCGCCGGCTGCGGGTCGGCCGAGAGCCGTTGTCTACTGAACGTCCGGGCCCCACCCGGGTCCCACCTGCCGCTCGGCTGAAACCTTCCCTCGCCCCCGAGGCGCGGGCGCTGAACCTGGCTCCGAGTGCTGGTGCGCCGGTGCGGCACACCACCCCATGACCCAGCGGCGTTCGGCGACTGCGTGGAGGTTTGCCGGTCGGACGTCCTGCGGTGGACTCGGCCGAACCTACCCGCCGATGGCCGCTTTCTGTCAATAGCCCTTTGACCTGGGGAGTTTACTCAAATCACCAGGTCAGTGCCGAAGGTACGCAGGTGACACGAGGCCTGGCGCGAACACCGATCGGCCGTACGCGGGCCGCGCACATCACTCGTTCGGTCTCACGTAAACAGTTTGTCCGAAGACCACGGTCCGCAGACAGACCGGGAGTTCGGCGCCGGGCGTGAGATCCGGCAGACCGGGCGTCCCCGAGCGCGGGTCGGTCGACCAGCGGGCGACCCGGTCGTCGGGCGCCTGCACGACGAGCTCACCGGCGCGCCAGAGCGCGTAGTCGGCGGGGGCGCCCGGTACGAGCGTGCCCGCGTCGTCGCGGCCGACGGCACGCCAACCGCCGCGGGTGTGGGCGGTGAAGGCGGCGCGTACGGAGATCCGGTGCTCGGGCGTGCGGTGGAAGGCCGCAGCGCGGACCGTCCCCCACGGGTCGAGCGGGGTGACCGGGCTGTCGGAGCCGAAGGCCAGCGGCACCCCGGCGCGCAGCAGGGCCGCGTACGGGTTGAGCGTACGGGCCCGCTCGGCGCCCAGGCGCTGTGCGTACATCCCGTCCTCGCCGCCCCAGGCCGCGTCGAAGGCCGGCTGTACGGACGCGGTGAGGCCGAATTCGGCGAAGGCGGCGATGGTGGCGGGGGTCAGCATCTCGGCGTGCTCGACGCGGTGGCGGGCGGCGCGGATCCGGGCGGGGCCGACCTTCTCGGCGGCGGCGCGCACGCCGTCGACGACCGAGGTGACGGCGGCGTCGCCGATGGCGTGGAAGCCCGCCTGGAGCCCGGCGTCGGTGCAGGCGACGACATGGGCGGCGACGGCCGCCGTGTCGAGGTAGGCCGTGCCGGTGTGGGAAGCGTCGGCGTACGCCTCGTGCAGGCAGGCGGTGTGCGAGCCGAGCGATCCGTCGACGAAGAGGTCGCCCGCGGCGCCTGCCGCGCCCAGTTCGCGAATACGCTCGGCGTCCTTCGCACTCGCGACCTGCTCGGCCCAGTAGCCGAAGACGCGGGGGCCGGGCCGCTGGGCCGCCAGCTTCAGCAGGCCGGTGAAGTCCTCCTCGTCGGAGATACCGGGTCCCGCGCACTCGTGGACCGTACCGATGCCGAGCGAGGCGGCGTGCGCGAGCGCCGCGCGCTGCGCTTCGGCGCGCTGCGCCGGGGTGACGGCGCGGTGCGCCGCGCCCCGTACGGCGTGGTGGGCGGCGGCGGTGAGCGGGGCGTCCGGGTGGTAGCCCGCCAGGCCGGTGATGCCGGGGACGAGGTCCAGGAGGGCGGTGGTGACGACGGCCGAGTGGACGTCGATCCGGGGCAGGTACAGCGGCCGCCCGCCGGCCGCCTCGTCGAGTTCGGCGCGGGACGGGGGCCGCTGTTCGGGCCAGCGCGTGGCGTCCCAGCCGTGCCCGAGGAGGATCCGGCCCGCCGGGGCCGCGGCGGCGTGCGCCCGTACGAGCTCCAGCGCAGCGGCGAGGCTGCGCGCGCCGGACAGGTCGAGGCCGGTGAGTGCGAGGCCGGTGGAGGTGGTGTGCACGTGTGCGTCCGTGAACGCGGGGGTGACCAGGGCCCCTTCGAGGTCGATCACCTCGTCGACGCCGGACGCGAAGGCGTCGGCCGCCCCTTCGGAGCCCACCCAGGCGACATGCCCGCGTTCGACGACCATCGCGGTGGCGAAGGGGTCGGCGGGGCTGTGGACCTCGCCGCCGCGCAGCAGCACGGTGCGGTGTTCAGCGGCCTGAGGGGTGGGGGCGTTGCGCTCGGTCATGGTGAACAGTCTCGCCCCTCGCGCGCGGCGTTCCGTGCGCGGGGGCCGGGCGGGCGGTCCGGCGGGCGGTCCGGCGGGTGGGGTCAGACCTGCGGCGGGCGGGCCTCGTACGGCGTGGACAGGACCACGGTCGTACGCGTGGACACGCCGGCCAGGGAACGGATCCGGGTCAGCAGGTGCTCCAGTTCGAGCGGGGTGGCGACGCGCACCTTGAGGATGTAGTTCTCCTCGCCCGCCACGCTGTGGCACGCCTCGATCTCGGGAACGCCCGCGAGCCGTTCCGAGATGTCGTCGGGGGCGCTGGGATCGAACGGTTTCACCGAGATGAACGCGGTGAGCGGCAGCCCGACAGCCTCGGGGTCGACCACCGCGGCATAGCCCCGGATGACACCCCGCTGCTCCAGCCTGCGCACGCGCTGGTGCACGGCCGATGTGGACAGGCCAGTGGCCTTGCCCAGGTCGGTGTAACTCATCCGCCCGTCCTTGACGAGCAAATCCACGATCTGACGATCCAGCTCCTCCATAGCGGATCAACCTATGCCCCGAGGGCCCTGAGGCACAGCCGCGGGCCCACCCGGAGGGGCATCTGCGGGCGGCATGTGACGAACGCCACAGGCCTACGACCGTGTCCGTCGGGCAGGCGCGATTACCGCGCGTGCGTGACGGGAAGTGCTTGCTGTGGTCGAGGCCGCAGCGCCTTGTCGGGCCACCCGAGGGGGAGTGTCTCCATGCAGAGCCTGAAGCGCACCGGACGCAGTGAACCGGATCCTGTTGAACCCGTATCCGTCGACGAGGACGACCTCGACGATCTCGACGCGTACGACACCTTTGAGATGTTTCGAGTGATCTGCCCGGACTGTGTCCAGCCGATCGCGCTGCTGGCGGACGAGACCGTCCTGCCCGAGCACGCCAAGTGCCCCACTCCGTGGAACCCGTTCGGGCTCACGGCGTGCGCGGGCACCGGGCGCCCGGCGGCGGACGCCAAGCCCGCCGACGAGACCCTGGAGGTCCAGGAGCAGGAAACAGCCCTGCTGTTGACGCTCCCCCAGGGCCTCGACTGGCGGACGCAGCCGTTCTCGCACGTCGGCGGTCCGGGCTCGCGCCCGCTCAAGGCGTCGCAGCTGCGGCGCGCCGCGTAGGGGCCACGCAGGGGCGGTCGGCGGAGCTTTCGGGCCCCGGGACAGCGCCCCGGATCAAGCAGCCGCCCAGTACGTTCCGCGCACCATCGCCTCCAGTGACGCCCGGTGCAGGATCATCGTGTCCGGGTTCTCAGGGACCCGGACCTCACCGAAGTGCACCTGCCGGTAGGCGATGCGCAGCATCACGATGGCGTGCCTCAGGGCGGCGTACAGCGTGTGGAACTCCATGTCCCGCGGTGTGTGGCCGGTGAGTTCGGCGTAACGCCGCTCGACGGCCTCGCGCCGCAGGAAGTCCGGCAGACCGCTCTGGCCGAAGCTCACCGTCAGGTCCTGGAAGAAGCGGTGGAGGTACACCGCCCAGCCCAGGTCGAGTTCGCGCGGTCCGTAGGACGCCATCTCCCAGTCGAGTACGGCGGCGGGCTCGAAGCCGTCGTAAATGATGTTGCCGATACGGGCGTCGCCCCAGCTCAGCACGGCTGGGCCGGTGTCGTCGGGCCAGTGCGCGTCGAGCCAGTCGAAGGCGGTCTCGATGAGCGGTGACCGGGCGACGCCGCCCACAACCCAGTCGTAGTACGCCCGTTGGGCGGCGACGTGGCGGCGCAGGGGGCTGCCGGTGCCCGGCGGCATCAGGAACTCCGCTTCCTTCGCCGGGAACTGGTCGTGCAGGCGCGCGAGCACGGTGAGCGTCGCGTCCTGGAGGCGTGCGCGTTCGGCGTCCGTGGCGGAGTGGAGCCAATTCCCCTCGTACGTATAGGGCATGACGTCGGGCGGTACGCGGCCCTCGGCGCGCTCCATGATGAAGAAGGGCGCCCCGAGCGGCCCCGTGTCCTCCTCCAGCCACAGCACGCGCGGCACAGGGACGCTCGTGTGCTCGGCGACGAGGCTCATGACGCGGTGCTGGCGGGCCATGTCGTAGACGGGGAAGACGCTGTACGCGGCGGGGTCGGCGGCCAGTCGCAGGGCGCAGGCGGACACGGGGGCGGCCGGGTGGGCCAGGTCGAAGAGCAGGGTCTCGCTCGACATGCCGTTGGAGGCGGGCGCGTTGACCCCGCTGACGCGCGCGCCGGGGAGCCGCACGTCGAGCCAGGCGGCCAGGCGCCGGCCGAGTTCTTCGGGGTCGCGGGTGGTGGTGCGGGGGCGGGGTGCGGTTGCCATGCCGTACTCCTGTCGGGAGGGTGAGGTTCAGGGGGCGACCGATTCGTAGCCGGTGAAGCCGCTCGGGTCGTGGCGGCCGAAGGTGCCGTGCTCGAAGATGCCGTGGCCCGTCCGCCCGTCGAGGGTGAAGCGGGCGGCGTGGTCGGTGACGCCGTACGCGGCCATGGGGTGCGCGGTGGGGTCGGAGAGGTCGTACGTACACCGGTCCGTCCAGCCGCGCCCCTGCCAGCTGCCGTGCTGCCAGTCCGTCGCGGGCGGGTAGCCGGCGCCGACGGCCAGCGGCGAGGAGTTCAGGATCTCGACGCCGAGCTCCAGCGGCTTGCGGTCGGGCCCGGTGAGGTGGATGACGGCGCGCTCGGGGTGGCGGGTGCCGGGGCGGTACGTGATGTCGGCGTGCGGCCAGCCGAGCTGGACGTCGCGCTCGCCCTCGCGCACGAGGAGCGCTTCGTTGAGGGTCCGGTGCCCGTCGGCGTCCTCCTGGGCGATCACCATCAGGAAGCGGCTCTCGAAGCGGGCCGGGATCCAGAGCCAGTGGAAGCCCTCGGGGCGGTGCTCCTCGGCGGCCCGGCCGCCGTCCTCGCCCGGGATCGGCCGTACGCCCCAGCTGCGGTCGCGGGTGCCGGTCCACTCCCCCGCGGTCAGCGCTATCTCTTCTCCCCCGGCGCGGATCACGCCCGTACAACCGCCTGCCTGGACGAAGCGGCGGCCTTCGAGCATCAGGCGGTCGCCGCGCCGCTGGACGTGGTGCGGCTCCCAGACGGCGGGGAAGTCCGCGGTCCAGGTGACGTCGTACGAGAAGGAGTCCGGATCGGCGGGGTCGGCGTCGCAGTGCAGGGTGAAACGGCGCAGCGGCTCGTCGACGGTGATCCGCAGAGGACCTACGGAGAGGTTCATACGGTCGTCGGTGAGGGCGTCGGAGGCCCGCACGGCGTGCAGGCGGTCTCCGATGCGCAGCGTCGCGTAGGCGTCGATCACACCGGTGTTGGGGTAGACGCCGAGCCCGGCGATGAGCAGGGCGCGGCCGGAGTGGTCCACGAGGTGGAAGATGCACCGGTCATAGGCGTTGCGGTCGCCCGTGGCGACGTGCTTCATCGACAGCGGGGCCTGGTGGATCGGGTATTCGTCGAGCGCGATGGGGCGGTCCTCGGCCACGGCGGTCCTCCTGGGCGCGGACGTAACGGTGCGGCCCCCGGCGGGGGATTTGACGGTACGTCAGAAACCGCGCCCAGGGCCATACGCGCGTCACGCCCCGGGCCGGCCCGCTTCACCGCGCGAACGGACGCCCGAATGAGGTCGGCGATAACCCCGGCGGCCTTGCGGCTGTTGGCCCGATATGACCCTGCAGTACACCCCGGTCGGCGACGGACGCCGACGTCTCCTTTATCCGCCCTCCGCTCCGGCAGAATCGGTTCCGCATCCCTCGGATCCGCCCCTCTACCGCGCCCTCCTGCGCCAGTGGCACAGCCACGGCCGGACCCTGCCGGGACGTCGCGATCCGGAATGGGTCCGGCTCGTGGCGTCCCCGGCGTGGCCGGACGGACGGCTCAGCGGGTCTCGGGACCCACGAGACGGCGGGCGATGACCATGCGCTGAATCTGGTTCGTACCCTCGACGATCTGGAGCACCTTCGCCTCGCGCATGAAGCGCTCGACGGGGAAGTCCAGCGTGTAGCCATAGCCGCCGAGCACCTGGACGGCGTCGGTCGTCACGCGCATCGCCGCGTCCGTGCAGAACAGCTTCGCCATCGCGGCCTCCCGCGAGAACGGCCGCCCGGCGTCCCGCAGGCGTGCCGCCGCCAGGTACAGCGACCGGCCCGCCTCGATCTGGGTGGCCATGTCGGCGAGCATGAAGCGCAGGCCCTGGAAGTCGGCGATCGGCCGGCCGAACTGCTGCCGCCCAGTGGCGTACGAGACGGCCTCGTCCAGCGCCGCCTGGGCGACGCCGACCGCGCAGGCCGCGATGCCGAGGCGGCCGGAGTCGAGGGCGGAGAGCGCTATCGCGAAGCCCTGCCCCTCCTCGCCGATTCTGCGCGAGTCCGGGACCCGTACGCCGTCGAAGTTGAGCTGGGCGGTGGGCGAGCCCTTCATGCCCATCTTCTTCTCTGGCGCCGCGGCGTTCAGCCCCTCGGCGTCGCCGGGTACCAGGAAGGCCGTGATGCCCCGGGCGCCCTCACCACCCGTACGGGCGAGGACGGTGTAGAAGTCGGCGATTCCGCCGTGGGTGATCCAGGCCTTCGTACCGGTGATGACCCAGTCGTCGCCGTCGCGCACGGCCTTGGTGCGCAGCGAGGCCGCGTCGGATCCGGAGGCGGGCTCCGAGAGGCAGTAGGCGCCGAGCAGGCCGCCGCCGAGCATGGCGGGCAGGTGCGTGGCCTGCTGCTCCTTGGTGCCGTAGCCGGCGAGGGCGTGGCAGGCGAGGCTGTGGACGCTGACGCCGAGGCCGACCGTGAGGCGGGCGGCGGCGAGCTCTTCGAGGACCTGGAGATATACCTCGTACGGCTGGTCTCCGCCGCCGTACTCGGCGTCGTACGGCAGAGCGAGCAGACCGGATTCGGAGAGCAGCGCGAAGATCTCGCGCGGGAAGTGCCCGGCGTCCTCCTCGGCTGCGGCCGTGGGCGCGATCTCCCTCTGGATCATGTCGCGCACGAGCGCGAGCAGGTCCCGGGACTCCTCGGTGGGCAGCTGACGTTCCACCGGCTGCGGGGCGCGGTCGGACATTGCGGCGCTCTCCTCCCTGTCGGGCGCTGCGGCGGGCGCGCGCGCAGGGTGTGGCGGCGCCGCCGGGTCTTGCTGCCTGGCCGCCGGCGCTCCTCCGGGTTACGGAAGTCGCTGGCCAGCGGCTGTGGCGGGATGAGTATGCCCGATGGAATGCCTTCCGTCACGGGGTGGTGGACGGCGCCGGGCAGCTCGGTTCCAGTTCCTCGATCGTACGGAGCGTGGCGCGCAGCAGCCCGGTGAGCAGGGCGCGGACGGCGTCGCGGTCGAGCTCCTGGTGGCTCAGCCAGTCCAGGGTCACTCCCTCGACGCCGGTCATCCAGCCGATCAGGGCCAACCGGGCTACGACGGGGATGTCGCGGCGGCCGTACGCGCCCTCCGCGATGGTGGCGATCAGCTCCTCGCGCACCGCGTCCCGGATGGCCTGCACCTCGGTGTCGAAGCCGACGCCGCCGGTGACGATCGTGCGGTACGCCGCCTGGTGGTGCTGGGCGTAGCGCAGATAGCCGTCGATGGTGCGCTGGACCCGCTCGGCGTTCGGGAGGTCGCGTTCGCTGCCCGCCCGCGCCACGAGCTCGGCGACGGACTCCTCGATGATGGCGAGGTAGTAGCCGCGTTTGCTCTTGAAGTAGTAGTAGATCAAGCCCTTGGCGACACCCGCGTGCCGGGCGATGTCGTCCATCGACAGGGCGTCGTACGACGTGTCGGCGAACAACTTCCGTCCGGTCGCGATGAGTTCGGCGCGGCGCACCTGCGATCGCTCGGTGGAACCACGCTGTTGACTAATATTCAATACCGGCCCTAGTCTCCAACTGCCACAGGATCTCCGCAGTATGGCAGACCTGCGCCAACTCCCTTCCTGCGTCGTCCTGTAGGTGATCGGCCACGCACTTCCCCTGCGCACCGCAACGACGTACGGGAGGAACAAGTGAGCGCAGCCAAGCAGCAGCAGCCGCCTGCCGAGGGCAGGCCTGCCGAGGGCAGAACGGCATGGAAGAAGACAGCGGTCGTCGCGATGCCGGCGATCCTCGCGGTCGGAGTGATGGCGTCGATGATGGGCCAGGGTGCACTGGCCGCGTCGTTCGCCGTATCGGGGACGAGCTTCCAGGTGGCGTCGGGGAAACTGACGAGCCAGGGCCTGTCCAGTTACGTACAGACGGACCGGTCGGCGGACGGCAAGGGGCATCCCGTCGCCCTGCTCGGCATCGGCGACGCCCGGCTCAGCGACATCTGCCAGGCCGCGGAGATCGGCACGCCGGTCGGGAAGGTCGTCTTCAAACTGACGGCGGGAGGCAAGGCCGGCGAGGTGACGGCCAGCAGTCTGGTCATCGACGCGGAGGATCTCGTCGGTGACGCCCGCTTCGGCACCGCGCAGATCGGCCGGGACGCGTCGACGCTGGACGAGGTGCCCGGGGTCAAGGGCGAGGTGGGGAAGTTCGGCCTCCAGGCCGGGGACATCGAGGTCGCGGGCGTGAAGTCGCACGCCTGGTCCGCGACCGGCGGCAATTTCCGGCTGAAGGGGCTCAGCATCGACGTGAGCCTGGACGGCAAGAAGTGCTTCTGACCCGCGTGCTCCGGGCCCGCGCGCTCAGGACCCGCCGTCCGGCACGGGGATGGCTGGAGGAGCGGCTGCCGTATCCGGACAAGCGGCGTCGCCTGCGGGCCTGGCGGCGGACCCGGCCCTTCTGGGGCGGGCTGCTGCTGATACTCGGCGGCATTGAGCTGCTGCTGGTGCCGCTGTCGCCGCTGACGGTGCTGGTGAGCCTCGGCCTCGGCGGGCTGGCGGCGATCGGGATCGGGCTGGCGCTGATCGCGGCGGGGCTGTTCCTCTGGTTCCTGCCGCATACCCGCCACTACGTGAGCATCCACGCTCTGCTGCTGTCCGTGCTGTCCTTCGCCGCGACCAATCTCGGCGGTTTCGTGGTGGGGACGGTGCTGGGGATCGCGGGCAGTGCGATGGGGTTCGGCTGGACGCCCGTACAGGACGAGCAACGGGAGGATGTCCCGCCGCTGCGGGACGGGCAGGGGCCGCGTACGCTCGCGGCCGCGCTGCCGGTCGTCCTGCTGGCGGCGCTGGGCCAGAGCCCGGCCGTCGGCAAGGCGCCGGAGCCCGGATCCGTCGTCGCACCGCGTACGCCGCCGACCGTGACCACGACGCTCTTCGCGCCGCACGGGTTCCTGATCGCGGGGGTACGGGAGGTGCCGACCGCCGACGGTCCGGTGAAGGCGATGGTGCTGAAGATGCGGTCCGCCTCCCTCACCGACTACCGCCTCAAGACCCGCGACGGCCGTGACGAACTCGCCCTGGGGGCCGACACCCTGGACCTGAGCGGCAACGTGACGCTCTACCTCACCAAGTTCAGCGGCTGCCTGGAGGGAATTCTCTGCCTCACCTTCACCCCGGACGGTCTGCCGGTGCCGCCCGTGGTGCCGCCGTTCGTCTTCATGACCGATGTCAGCGCCGAACAGGCCCTGGTCACCTCGGACTCGATCGTCACGGACGGGCTGACCCTGGAGGCGTCGTGATCCAGATCCAGGCGGCGCTCTTCTGGTCGTACGCGATCGGCGCGACCTTCGCCCTGTCGGCGGGGCGCCAGCTCCAGTGGTGGGAGCGGTCGGTGCGGGGTGAGGGCGTACGGACGCGCAGTCGCGCCGCCCATCCGTACCTCGCACTCACCTTGCTTTTCGCGGCTGTGCTGATGGTGCCGTCCGGGCTTTTCGTGATGTGGCAGAACCCGTCCTGGTCGACCATGCATGTGGCGAGCGGGCACGAGGGCCTGTGGGCCGGTTTCGTGCTCTTCTACGCGGGCGGGATCGTCGTCGCCACGCTGCTCGGCTTCCTCGCTGCGCGGGTGTTCGTGCTGGTGGGGGCGGGCTACTGGGCGTATCTGCAGACCGTTGGCGGCTACTTCCTGCTCTTCGGCACGCTGATCCACGGCTGGGACGGGAACGGCTACCGTCGGCTGCTGACCACCAGCGCACGCGCGTACGCCGAGTGGCCGCGCGAGAGCGTCGTCAACAACGTTCTGGACTTCCTGACCTCGGGGACGTTCTTGGCGCTGCTGATCCTCGGGACGGCCGTCATCGGGACCATGCTCGCCACCGAGATCGGCTGGCTGGTGGAGGGCTGGCGGCTGCCGGGTGCGGACGGGGACCGCAAGGTGCCACGGGTGATGGCGGTGGCCGTCGCGGCGGCCGGGGTGTACGGGCTGCCGTTCGCCGGGGCGGTCGTGGCGAGTGTGCTCGTGCGTGTGCTGGGGTGGCCGCTCGGGCTCGCACTGTTCGCGGGCCTGGCTGGGGTGGTGCTGCTGGCCCGGCGGAGTCCGGTGCGGGTGCTGTACGGGCTGGTGGGGGTTCCGGGGCGGCACTGGAGGGCGGACGAGTAGGTGGGCTCAGCGGATGCCGACGGCTGCGAGCGCGCGTCGCTGGGCGGGGATGGGATGAGCGGGCCAGTAGAGGTAGCAGACGCCACCTGTGCCGGATGTGACCTTGCCGCCGGCGTTGTAGCGCTTCGTACGAAGCCAGATGTTCTCCCACTCTCGGCGCTTGTAGACGTGGCGCACTGCCTCGTTGCTCGGTGAGGCGGGGTCATTGGCGATGACGTCGCCGTCGGGCGTGAAGCCGATGACGGTCATGAGGTGACCTGCCGTGCCGTAGCCCGCGCCCGTCAGCTCCTCCTTGAGGAAGGACTGCGACGTTATGGCCGGGATCCCCGCGCGGACCAGCGTCTCCAGGTCGGTGAGCGAGTGGAGGCGGGTGACGACGGCGCTCATGTCCTTGTACGTCGCGGCGTACGCGGCGTTGAAGGGCCAGTTGCCGCACCCGTCGTACTGGTAGTCGAACGTGAAGCGCGCCGCGTGGCAGACCTGCGGGTCCGCGAAGGCCGGATCGACCCAGGCCAGGTCGGCGGCGGTGGGCTTGCGGCCCCAGTACTCGATGATCATCTGCGAGGAGGTGGGGCTGCACCAGGCCTCGCCGCCGTTGTCGTACTCGGGGTACTGGCCGATGTGCGTGTTCTGCGAGTAGCGCGGGACGACGAGCTCACGGGATACGCCGGGCTGCGAGGCGGGCACGGTGAAGCGGTCCGGGATGTCGGAGGCCATTGCGCCGAGGCGCCAGACGGTGGGGGTGAGCGTGGTGCCGGGCTTGCGGTGGAGGGTCAGCCTCAGCTGGTACGAGGCGAGGCGCAGGGCGCCGGCTGAACTGTTCATGGAGAACGTGTCGGTCCAGATGGTGCTGCGGCCGTCGCTCTGGTCGTCGACGGAGGTGCGCTTGATGTCGGCGTCGCCCGCCGCCCAGCGGCCCATCACGTACCAGGGCGTCGTCGTGCCGTCCGAGTACGTGCCGTGCAGCTCGACCGCGAGCCAGGTGCCGGCGGGGGTGTGGGCGTTCCAGGAGGCGATGACCTCGTTCGCCGGGACCGTGGAGGTGTGGACGGGTGAGGTCCAGGTGGCGCTCTCCCAGGTGGAGGTGGCGCCGGTGTGCGGGTCGGTGTAGTCGGTGCGGCCCGACGGGGTCGCGATGACCAGTCCGGGCCTGCGGCCTGCCACGGCCCTTGTTCCGGCGGCGGTGCCGGAGCGCCAGTCTGTGTACGTGGACCAGAAGCGGTTGTCCACGAGGCGGGGCGGGGTGGGTGCCTCTGTGGTGGCCGCTGCGGCTGCGGGGGACGCGGATGCCGTGCCTGCGCCGGCTGCGCCGACTGCTGCGGCGATCGCGGCCGTCAGGACGGTGCGGCGTGACGTGGATCTGGTCATGGTCATGGCCCCCGGGTCGGATGCGGATGGCGCGGGCAGGTGCACGACAGTGGGCCAACTATGGCTGGTGGCGGCGGGCTTCTGCCAGCACCTCGGACCGCGTCGCCCGCACCAATATTGGTGTGGACCGGTGGTGTGGCGGCGGGGCCTGGTCCTGCGGAACTTTCCCCTACCCGCCCCTCCCCGAACTGGGGCGCTGCCCCAGACCCCGGTCCTCAAGCGCCGGACGGGCTGAAGTCACCGGGGGTAGCTGGGGCTCCGCCCCGGACCCCGCTCCTCAAACGCCGGAGGGGCTGGAGGGTGCGGGAGGGTGCGGGAGCATATCCAGCCCAGGGGCGGGGTGGGGAAAGGCCCGCCGCAGGCGGCCTAGGGTGGACGCGTGGAACGTCGTCTTGATCTGCTGGCCGGCTCGCTGCGCGCGCTGCCGCCCTCCTGCGGACCCGTGCGGCTCGTCGCCGTCGACGGGCATGCCGGGTCCGGCAAAAGCACCTTCGCCGCGCGACTGGCCGCCGCGCTCGGTGGGGCACCCGTGCTGCACCTCGACGATCTGGCCAGCCACGAGGAGCTCTTCGCGTGGACCGGACGGTTGCGGGAGCAGGTGACCGGGCCGCTGGCGCGCGGAGAGAGCGCGCGGTACGCCCCGTACGACTGGACACTCCGCCGATTCGGGCCCGCGCGCCCGCTGGACCCCGCGCCCGTCGTGCTCATCGAGGGGGTGGGGGCCGGGCGGGCCGCCGTGCGGCCGGATCTCGCGCGGCTGCTCTGGATGGAGATGGGTGCGGGCGAGGCCTGGGCGCGCGGGCGGCGCAGGGACGGACCGGCGCAATCGGACTTCTGGGACGGATGGACAGCGGCGGAGATGCGCCATTTCGCCGCGGACCCCTCGCGGCCGTACGCGGATCTGCTGGTACGGCAGTGTCAGGAGGGGTACGAGTGGCTCCCGGGGCCCGCCGCGACAGCACGACCGAACCAAACCGTCACGATGCGTGACTACCTGCCCCGACCCTCGGAAACGGCCTGAAAACCTCCCTCGCAAGTGCCTCAACTCCGCTTGACCCAGGGGGCGTACAGGTCTTACGTTCTCAATGTGCGGCTTTTCGAAGCCCCGCAGACGCGAAGCCCCCGGTTGTTCCCCCGTGATCGGGGGCTTCGTTCTGCCCACAGCGCCCTTCGACGGGCGTCGGGTGACCCGGTTCGCTCACCCTCGGTCACTGTCACCCCCGGGCCTGCGCCACCCGTAGGTCTGTGCCACCCGCACGGGTACGATGCTTTACGGTGCGGTCAATTCCCGTCCGCGACAAAGCGGTTCCGAGGACAGCCGACGGGCGCAGGCCCGGCCGGCACATCACGGAGGGCACGGTCTGTGGGGGACGTGACGGAATTCGGTACGCAGGGCATCAACGCCCCGGCCGACCTCGCCTGGCTGCGTGGCGTCGACGCGTACACGATGGGCGCCTATCCGCAGGCCGAAGAGGAATTCAGAGCCGCCGTACGGATGGATCCCGGCATGGCCGACGGCTGGCTCGGGCTCCACGCGCTGCGCATCGACACCACCACCGCCCTGCTGCGCATGTACCGCCACCGCGAGCGCTTCGGCGAGCAGCGCGCCCGGCACCGACGCACCCTCAACTCGTGGTACTGGCTGGGCTGGTGGGTCCAGCCCGTCCTGGAGAAGCCGCGCGACCTGCTGCTCGCGCACGCTTCCCACTGGCTCGACGGCCGCCATGTCCCCGAGCTCGACCGGGCGTTGGCCGGGCTGCCGCCGGTGGACGCCGATCCGCAGGTGCGGTTCCTGCACGCGTGCCGCGCGTACTTGGTCAAGGACTGGGAGCAGCTCGTACGCCACACCGATCCGCTCGTCGACGACCCGCTGCTCGGCATCGAGACCGGGCTCTTCGGCGGCATGGCGCGGGTCCGGCTGGAGATGTACGGGCAGGCCGAGCCGATGCTGTCGGCCGCCCTGATGCGGTGCCGCAGTGAGCAGCCGCAACGTAAGGAGCTGCGCTACTGGCTGGCCCGCGCGCATGAGGGCACCGGGCGCAGCGCGGCCGCCCTGCCGCTCTACCGGGCCGTTCACCGGGTGGATCCGGCCTTCATGGACACGTCGGCGCGGCTCGCGGCGATCGCCGAGGCGGACGGGTACGAGGACTCCGCCGGCTTCGCCGCCGTATCGCTGGCGGGGATCGGCCAGGACGCGGCTGACGCGGCGGGTGATACGGAGAGCCTGGTGGGGCCGGAGGTTCCGGAGGGCGGCCGGGACCTGCTGCTGGGCGGCGGAGGTCAGCCGCCGCTCGGCGGCGGCGTGGTGCCGGTGGCCGGGGACAGCGGCGTACGGGAGAAAGCGACCATTGCGCAGCGGCCCGGGGCGGCTCAGGCGTTTCCGGCCGGTCCCTCCGATCCCGCGCTGCTCGCCGAGGCGCTGGCGGAGCTGGAGCGTATGGTCGGCCTCGACCCGGTGAAGCGCCAGGTCAAAGCCCTGTCGGCACAGCTGAACATGGCCAGGCTGCGGGCCGGGCAGGGCCTACCCGTACAGCCGCCGAAGCGTCATTTCGTCTTCTCCGGTCCTTCGGGTACCGGCAAGACCACGGTCGCGCGCATCCTGGGGCGGGTCTTCTACGCACTCGGGCTGCTCGGCGGCGACCATCTGGTGGAGGCTCAACGAGCCGATCTGGTCGGTGAGTTCCTGGGGCAGACCGCCGTCAAGGCGAACGAGCTGATCGACTCGGCGATCGGCGGGGTGCTCTTCGTAGACGAGGCGTACAGCCTTTCCAACTCCGGGTACAGCAAAGGTGACGCGTACGGCGACGAGGCCCTCCAGGTGCTCCTCAAGCGCGCCGAGGACAACCGGGACCACCTCGTCGTGATCCTCGCCGGCTACCCGGAGGGCATGGACCGGCTCCTTGCCGTGAATCCGGGGCTCTCCTCCCGCTTCACGACCCGGGTCGACTTCCCCAGCTACCGGCCGCTGGAGCTGACGGCCATAGGCGAGGTGCTGGCCGCCGAGAACGGCGACGCGTGGGACGAGGAGGCGGTGGACGAGCTGCGCAGCATCAGCGGGCACGTCGTCGACCAGGGCTGGATCGACGAGCTGGGCAACGGCCGTTTCCTGCGCACGCTGTACGAGAAGAGCTGCGCGTACCGCGATCTCAGGCTCTCCGGTTACGCCGCCACCCCCACCCGCGACGACCTCTCGACGCTGCGCCTGCCCGACCTGATGCAGGCGTACGGCGAGGTCCTCTCGGGGCGCGGCCCGGCGAACCGCGGCCGGCAGGAACCGCCCGCGCTCTGAAAGCGCGGACGGTCCCCCCTGTCACCCCACCAGAGCCGCCGCTTCGTCCGCTGCCGCTGCCGGCGCCGTGTCCCGGGACAGCTGCGGCACCACCACCCGGTGCGCGGGATCGCGTACCTCGCCCACCAGCATTTCCAGTACGTCCTCCAGCGCCACCAGCCCGAGCACCCGCCCCGACCCGTCCGCGACCTGTGCCAGGTGCGTCGCCGCGCGGCGCATCACGGAGAGGGCGTCGTCCAGGGGCAGTTCGGCGCTCAGCGTCGCCATCGGGCGCCAGACCTGCTGCGGAACTGCCCGCTCCCGCTCCTCCAGGTCGAGTACGTCCTTGACGTGGACGTAGCCCATGAACGCTCCGCCGTCGGCGCACACCGGGAAGCGCGAGTAGCCGGTGCGCACCGTCAGCTCCTCGATCTCGCGAGGCGTGACCGACGGCTTCACGGTCACGAGCGACGCCCGGTCGAGCAGCACGTCGGTGACCGGCAGGCTGCCGAGCTCCAGTGCGTCCTCCAGCCGCTCCTGTTCCCCCGGCTCCAGCAGTCCGGCCTGGCCGGAGTCCCCGACGAGCCGGTTGAGCTGTTCGCTGGTGAACACCGCCTCGACCTCGTCCCTGGCCTCGACGCCGAAGAGCCGCAGCACCACCCGCGCGCACGCGCCGAGCCCGGCCGTCACCGGACGGCACAGCCGGGCGAAACCGACGAGCCCGGGGCTGAGCCACAGCGCGGTCTTCTCCGGGGCGGCCATGGCGAGGTTCTTGGGAACCATCTCGCCGATGACCAGGTGCAGGAAGACCACCACGGCGAGCGCGATCACGTATCCCAGTGGATGGATCAGCCCTTCGGGCAGGTGCACGGCGTGGAAGACCGGCTCCAGCAGGTGCGCCACGGTCGGCTCCGCGACCGCGCCGAGCGTCAGGGAGCAGACGGTGATGCCGAACTGGGCCGCCGCCATCATCTGCGGCAGATTCTCCAGGCCGTGCATCACCTGTCTGGCGCGCGCGGAGCCCTGGGCCGCGAGCGGTTCGATCTGGCTGCGGCGTACGGACACGAGCGCGAACTCGGCGCCGACGAAGAAGCCGTTCGCGAGCACGAGGAGCAGGGCGAACAGCAGTTGGAGAACGCTCATCGCACGGCCTCCGTGACGACTCGCGCGGTACGCACGAAGCGCACCCGCTCCGCGCGGTAGCGGTCCACCTGCCGTACGGACAGCCGCCAGCCGGGCAGTTCGGCGCGGTCGCCGGGAGCTGGGATGCGCCCCAGCAGGTCGGCGACGAGCCCGGCCACGGTTTCGTACGGTCCCTCGGGTACTTCGAGGCCTATGCGCCGCAGGGTGAGGACCCGGCAGCTGCCGTCCGCCTCCCAGGCCGGATTGCCGTCCTCGGCGGGGGCGGCGGCCAGTTCCGGCCGCTGGGCGCCTTCGTCGTCGTGCTCGTCCCTGACCTCTCCGACGAGCTCCTCGACGATGTCCTCCAGGGTGACCACCCCGGCCGTACCGCCGTATTCGTCGACGACCACGGCGATGGGCTGCTCGCTGCGCAGCCGGTCCAGGAGTTGCTGCACGGGCAGAGTCTCCGGGACCATCAGCGGCGGTACGGCGACCCTGGCCACCGGGGTTCGCAGTCGTTCGTGCACGGGCACGGCGAGGGCGTCCTTGAGGTGGACCATGCCGACGATCTCGTCGATGCGCTCCCGGTAGACGGGGAAGCGCGAGAGGCCGGTGGCACGGGTGAGGTTGAGTACGTCGGCGGCGGTCGCGGAGGACTGGAGGGCGCTGACCTTCACGCGCGGCGTCATGACGTGCTGCGCGGTGAGTCCGCCGAGGGAGAGCGTCCGTACGAACAGGTCGGCGGTGTCCTGTTCGAGGGCGCCGGCCCGCGCCGAGTGGTGGGCGAGCGAGACGAGTTCGCCCGGGGTGCGGGCGGACGCCAGCTCGTCGGTGGGCTCGACGCCCAGCATCCGTACGAGCCGGTTGGCGACCGCGTTGAGGAGGGAGATCACCGGGCGGAAGACGGTCGAGAAGAGGTGCTGCGGTCCGGCGACGAAGCGCGCGACCTGCAACGGGCGGGAGACGGCCCAGTTCTTCGGGACGAGCTCGCCGATCACCATCTGGACGGCGGACGCGAGCAGCATGCCGACCATGACGGAGACGCCGGGGACAGCGCCTTCGGGTATGCCGGCCGCGGTGAAGGGGCCGGACAGCAGGTGGGCCAGCGCGGGCTGGGCCAGCATGCCGACCACCAGCGAGGTGATGGTGATGCCGAGCTGGGTTCCGGAGAGCTGGAAGGACAGCTCGCGCAGCGCTGATACGACGGTGCGGGCGCGCCGGTCGCCTTCGGCGGCGGCGCGCTCGGCGTCCTGCTTCTCGACGGTGACCAGGCCGAATTCGGCGGCCACGAAGAAACCGTTGGCGAGGATCAGGAGGAATGCCGCGGCGAGCAGCAGGAGGGGGATGGTCATGCCGCCGCCTCAGAAGAATGAGAACAAGGGGCGGCGCAGGTACTGCCGGACGATCCGTCCATTGCTGGAGGGAGTCACTCCTCGGGTCGCAGGTACTCCGCGGGCCGGTGGAGCGCCCTGAATGCGGAGCGCGGCGCACTCGGCGCCGCCTTCCACAGAGTAAACGGGAGCGGGCCGGGTCGGGCAGGGGCTCAGCCGGTGTGTGTGCCGGTGCCGCGGGATTCCGCGAGGGCGCGCAGGGCGCGGGCGTCGCGGATGGCCTGCTGCTTGGCGACACCGGGCTGGATGCCGAGGGCGGGAAGGCTGGTGCCGTCGCTGAGGTCGAGGAAGACCCAGGCGTCACCGGGGCGCAGGTTGACCCGTACGATCTCGGCCCACTCCAGCCGGCGCTTGGTGGTCAGGTTGACCACGGTGACACCGGCCTCGTCGGCGACGACCTTGGGGCGGCTCAGCAGCAGCAGTACGCCGAAGAGCAGCAGCGCGGTGAAGATGAAGCTGACCCGCTCCCCGGCGCTGAGCGTTTCGAGGAGCAGGGCGATCGCGGTGATGACCGCGAACATCGCCACCCCGACGGTCAGGAGGACGACCCGGGTACGGGTCGGCCGGAAGGTGACCGGCAGAGCGGGGAGCTCGGACTGTGACACGGCGGTCGCGTTCCTTCGAAAGGCTTGGTGATCTCGGTGATCTCGGTGATCTCGGTGATTCAGAGGCGGCAGGCGTGGATGGCCGTGGTGAGGATGGCGCGGGCGCCGAGCTCGTACAGGTCGTCCATGACGCGCTGGGACTCCTTGGCCGGGACCATCGAGCGGACGGCGACCCAGCCCTCGTTGTGCAGCGGCGAGATCGTCGGCGACTCCAGGCCCGGGGTGAGGGCGACGGCTGCTTCCAGGTGCTCGGCGCGGCAGTCGTAGTCCATCATCACGTAGCTGCGGGCGACCAAGACGCCCTGGAGGCGGCGCAGGAACTGGGCCACCTTCGGGTCGACGGCCTCTTCGGCGGAGACGCCCGTACGGCGGATCACGACGGCCTCGGACTTCATGATCGGCTCGCCGATCACTTCGAGGCCCGCGTTGCGCAGGCTGGTGCCGGTCTCGACGACGTCGGCGATGACCTGCGCGACGCCCAGCTCGATGGCGGTCTCGACCGCGCCGTCCAGGTGGACGACGGCGGCGTCGATGCCCTCGTCGGCCAGGTGCTTGGCGACGATGCCCTCGTAGGAGGTGGCCACCGTCATGCCGCCGAAGTCCTTGACGCCGGTCGCGGTGCCGGGCTTGGTGGCGTAACGGAAGGTCGAGCGGGCGAAGCCGAGCTGGAGGATCTCCTCGGCGTTCGCGCCGGAGTCGAGCAGCAGGTCGCGCCCGGTGATGCCGATGTCGAGGCGGCCGGAGCTCACGTAGATCGCGATGTCGCGGGGCCGCAGGTAGAAGAACTCGACCTCGTTCTCGGGGTCTACGAGGCGGAGCTCCTTCGACTCCTTGCGCTGCTGGTAACCGGCCTCATGGAGCATCTCCGACGCAGGTCCGGAGAGGGAGCCCTTGTTCGGGATGGCGATGCGCAGCATGAGGTCAGGTTCCTTCTGTGCGGTGGGAGTAATCGTACGTAAACGAGAAAAGGGTGCGGCTCAGAGGTGGGCGTAGACGTCGTCGAGCGAGATCCCGCGGGCGACCATCATCACCTGGACGTGGTACAGCAGCTGCGAGATCTCCTCGGCGGCGGCTTCCTTGCCCTCGTACTCGGCGGCCATCCAGACCTCGGCGGCCTCCTCGACGACCTTCTTGCCGATCGCGTGCACACCCTTTTCCACCAGCTCGGCGGTGCGGGAGGTGGAGGGGTCGCCGTTGGCGGCCTTGAGCTGGAGCTCGGTGAAGAGCTCTTCGAAGCTCTTGGGGGGTTTGTTCGCCATGATGGTCCTAAGAGTACGGGGTGACCTGCTGCCACTCAGCGCCAGGGTTCGGCGACCGTGCGCAGCGTGGTAGCGGTGGCGACGGCGGCGGTGACGGCCTCGTGGCCCTTGTCCTCGTTGGAGCCCTCGATTCCCGCCCGGTCCAGCGCCTGCTCCTCGGTGTCGCAGGTCAGGACGCCGAAGCCGATGGGGACGCCGGTGTCGACGGAGACTTGGGTCAGGCCGTTGGTGACGCCCTGGCACACGTACTCGAAGTGGGGGGTTCCGCCGCGGATGACGACGCCCAGGGCGACGATCGCGTCGTAACCACGGCCCGCGAGGACCTTGGCGACGACGGGGAGCTCGAAGCTGCCGGGGACGCGCAGGACGGTCGGCTCGTCGATGCCCAGCTCGTGGAGGGCGCGCAGCGCGCCGTCGACGAGGCCGTCCATGACCTTCTCGTGCCACTGGGCCGCGATCACCGCCACCCGGAGGTCTCCGCAGTTCTTCACGCTCAGTTCGGGTGCGCCCTTGCCGCTCACGCGTTCTCTCCTTGAAAGTTGTTACGGGATTACTGGTTGCCGCAGGTGGAGGCGGAGGTGCCGTCCAGCCACGGAAGGTCGTGCCCCATCCGGTCCCGCTTGGTCCGCAGGTACCGGAGGTTGTGCTCGCCCGCCTTGACGGGCATGGGCTCGCGTCCGACGACGGTCAGGCCGTGCCGTACGAGCGCGGCCGTCTTCTCGGGGTTGTTCGTCATCAGCCTGACGCTGTGTACGCCGAGATCTTCGAGGATCTGCGCGCCGGCCGCGTAGTCGCGGGCGTCGGCGGGCAAGCCGAGCTCCAGATTGGCGTCGAGGGTGTCGCGGCCCAGTTCCTGGAGCTCGTACGCCCGCAGCTTGGACAGCAGTCCGATGCCGCGCCCCTCGTGGCCGCGCAGATAGACGACGACGCCGCGGCCGGTCTCCGTGATGCGCTGCATGGACGCTTCCAGCTGCGGGCCGCAGTCGCAGCGCTGCGAGTGGAAGATGTCGCCGGTCAGGCACTCGGAGTGCATCCGCACCAGGACGTCGTCGCCGTCGCCGATCTCGCCGTGGACGAGTGCGACGTGCTCGACGCCGTCGACCGTCGAGCGGTAGCCGTACGCCGTGAAGTCCCCGAAGGACGTGGGGAGCTGGACGGTGGCCTCGCGGCGGACCTTGGGGTCCGAGGTGCGGCGGTAGGCGATCAGGTCCTCGATGGAGATGATCGTCAGGCCGTGCTTGCGGGCGAACGGGATCAGCTCGGGCAGCCGCAGCATCACGCCGTCCTCGCCGGCGATCTCGACGATCGCTCCGGCCGGGCGCAGGCCCGCGAGCCGGGCGAGGTCCACGGCGGCCTCGGTGTGGCCGTTGCGGACGAGTACGCCGCCGGGCTTGGCACGCAGCGGGAAGATGTGGCCGGGACGGACGAAGTCGTCGGCGGTGGAGCGGCCGCTCGCCAGGAGGCGGAGCGTGGCGGCGCGGTCGGCGGCCGAGATGCCGGTGGTGACGCCGTGCTCGGCGGAGGCGTCGACGGAGACGGTGAAGGCCGTACTCATCGACTCGGTGTTGTTCTCGACCATCTGCGGGAGTTCGAGCCGCTCCAGCTCGTCGCCCTCCATGGGCGCGCAGATCAGGCCGCGGCACTCGCTCATCATGAACGCGACGATCTCGGGCGTCGCCATTTCGGCGGCGATGACGAGGTCGCCCTCGTTCTCCCGGTTCTCGTCGTCGACGACGACCACGGGGCGGCCGGCCGCGATGTCGCGGATGGCCTGCTCGACGGGGTCGAGGGCCAGGTCCTCGGCGTTGTCGGTGCTGTACCAGGTGGGCAGGGCGCTCATGCTGCTGCTCCTTCCATGGCGGGCTTCACGCTTGCGCGCGAACGCTGCCACCAGTCGTAGGCACCCCAGAGGACGAGGGCGAAGTAGACGACGTACACAAGACCGGAGAACGCCAGCCCGCTGCTGAAGGCGAGCGGTACGCCCACCAGGTCGACCAGCAGCCAGGCGAACCAGAACTCGACCAGGCCGCGCGCCTGGGCGACCATCGCGACGAGCGTGCCGACGAAGATGTACGCGTCGGCCCAGGGGCTCCAGGACAGCGACGGGTACAGGGTGAAGAGGCCGCCGACGGCCAGCGTGCCGACGACCGCTCCGGCCGCCAGCAGTCCGCGCTCGCGCCAGGTGGCGAAGCGGACGGCGATCGAGCCGTCCTGGGCCTGCTGCTTGCCGAGCTGCCACTGCCGCCAGCCCCACAGGGCGACACCGATCACGAGCAGCTGCTTGCCGACGCCGCCGCTGAGGTTCGCGGAGGAGTACGCGGCGACGAGGATGACGCCGGAGACGAACTGGGCGGGCCAGGTCCATATGGAACGGCGCCAGCCGAGCGCGAGGGCGATCAGGCCTATGGTGTTGCCGATCATGTCGGACCACAGGATGTGCTGGTCGAAGGCCGTGAAGGCCTCGTTGTTGAGCCAGGACACGGCGCTCACTTCACGGTCTCCTTGCTGTCCGCGCCCAGCAGCCGCTCGACGTACTTGGCGAGTACGTCCACTTCCAGGTTGACCTGGTCCCCGGCCTGCTTGATGCCGAGGGTGGTGAGGGCGAGGGTGGTGGGGATGAGGCTGATGGTGAAGTAGTCGTCCGCGGCCTCGACGACGGTGAGGCTCACGCCGTCGACGGTGATGGAGCCCTTCTCGACGACGTAACGGGAGAGGTCCGCGGGAAGCGAGACCTTCACGATCTCCCAGTGCTCGGACGGCTCCCGGCCGATGATCGTGCCGGTGCCGTCGACGTGCCCCTGGACGAGGTGTCCGCCGAGGCGGCCGCCGAGCGCCATGGGGCGCTCCAGGTTGACGCGGGAGCCGACGGTGAGGGCGCCGAGGCTGGAGCGGGTGAGCGTTTCGGCCATCACGTCGGCGGTGAACTCACCGTCCCCGAAGTCCACGACGGTGAGGCAGACGCCGTTGACGGCGATCGAGTCGCCGTGCTTGGCGTCCTCGGTGACGAGGGGTCCGCGCAGTCGGAAACGGGAGGCGTCACCGAGGTTCTCGACGGCGGTGACCTCACCCAGCTCTTCGACGATTCCGGTGAACACTCAGTGCTCCTTCGATACGGGAGTGGCAGGGACGGCTGGGACGGCGGTGATGCGCAGATCGGGGCCGATGCGGACGGTCTCGGTCACGTCGAGCCGCAACGCTTCGGTGATGGTGGTGATTCCGGCGTCGGCGAGGGCGGCGGGGCCCGCACCGAGCAGTACGGGAGCGAGGTAGCCGGTGACCGCGTCCACCGCGCCGGCGGCGACGAAGGCGCCGGCGAGCGTCGGCCCGCCTTCGAGGAGTACGGAGCGGACGCCCCGGGCGTGCAGGGCGGCGAGCAGCGCGTGGATGTCGAGACCGGTGGCGGCGCGTGGCAGCCGTACGACCTCCGCGTCCGCTGCGGCCAGGTGCGCGGTGGCAGTGTTCTCGGCGTTCTCGGCGACCGCGATCAGCGTGGGCGCAGCGTCGTCGAGGACGCGGGCGCCGGGCTTGACGGCGGTGGCGTTGGTGTCGACGACTACGCGCAGCGGCTGGGTTACGCGCTCAATGCCGCGTACGGCGAGGTGCGGGTCGTCGGCGCGCATCGTGCCCGAGCCGACGATCACGGCGTCCGCCTCGGCGCGCAGCCGGTGCACGTCGGCGCGGGACTCGGCGGAGCTGATCCAGCGGCTGGTGGAGTCGGCCGCGGCGATACGGCCGTCGAGCGTCGCGGCGTACTTCCACCGGACGTACGGGCGGCCGAGGCGTACGGACGTCAGCCAGGCGGCGTTGCCCGCCTCCGCCTCGTCCGCGAGCAGGCCCTGCTCGACCTGGATCCCGGCCGCGCGCAGGGTGTCCGCGCCGCCGGTGGCCTGCGGGTTCGGGTCGCTGACGGCGTACACGACGCGGGTGATTCCGGCGGCGAGGAGGGCCTGGGCGCAGGGGCCGGTGCGACCGGTGTGGTTGCAGGGTTCGAGGGTGACGTACGCCGTACCGCCGCGCGCCCGCTCCCCCGCTTCCCGCAGGGCGTGCACCTCGGCGTGCGGGCCACCCGCGCGCTGGTGGAATCCGGCGCCCACGACCTGGCCGGCGGCGTCGAGAACGACGCATCCGACGACCGGGTTGGGGCTGGTGGAGCCGAGTCCGCGGGCGGCAAGCGCGATCGCCCGACGCATGGCGTTCGCGTCGGTCGTGGCTGCTTCGGCTGCGGTGGCCACCGGGTCCTCCTGCCTCTTCGGGCACGGACTCCGGGGCTGTCGATGACGACAGAGAGCGGGAAGAAAACGCCAACGGGTACGGGACGCCGTAGCCGGAAAGAGGGATCGCCCTTGGGAGGACGAGCCGAACACTGCCGACAGCGGCGTACCAATGACCTGTGACGGCCCGCCGCGCACTGCCTCCCATCCGGACTTTCACCGTCGGTACAGGAATTTCACCTGTTCAACCGGTCACTGGAGGTGACCGGGTCGCGGACTATAACCGCCGGTTCGGAATTACACCGACCCCGGAGTGCGCTGCTGCTGGTACACGGTCAGTGTGCCACGCCCGGCCGAGTGCCATGCACACGATCTCCTGTGGGCCAGCTCACAGGAGATTGGTCCATACCTATTGACGCGCTGGTCTAGTCCTTTTAACGTCTGCGCCACAAGACGATCACCCATCGTTCGCTGCGCCAGGCCGACCTCCCCAGGAGGAACAGACCGTGCTGTCCCCCACCCGAGCGAGATCTTCCCTGCTCGCCGCCGGCGCCGCCGTCGCCGGACTCCTGCTCAGTTCGCTCGCCGGCGGCGTCTCGCACGCCGCCGACCACGAGTCCTGTCGCCCCGACGGGCTGTACAAGACCCCGGGCCTCGACGTTCCGTACTGCGCCGCCTATGACACCGAGGGCCGCGAGAAGATGGGCGCCGACCACCAGCGCCGCGTCATCGGCTACTTCACCGGCTGGCGTACGGGCAAGAACGGCGAGCCCGCGTACCTCGCCTCCGACATCCCGTGGGACAAGGTCACCCACCTCAACTACGCCTTCGCGCACATCGGCAGCGACAACAGGATCTCGGTCGGCGCCGACGGCGAGAAGAACGCCGCGACCGGGATGACCTGGCCGGGCGTGGCCGGCGCGGAAATGGACCCGGCGTACAGCTACAAGGGTCACTTCAATCTGCTGAGCAAATTCAAGAAGCAGCACCCCGACGTCAAGACGCTCGTGTCGGTGGGCGGTTGGGCCGAGACCGGCGGGTATTTCGCCGACAACGGGGACCGGGTCAATTCCGGCGGCTTCTACTCGATGGCGACGAACGCCGACGGTTCGGTCAATCAGGCGGGTATCGACACCTTCGCGGATTCGACGGTCGCGTTCATCAAGAAGTACGGCTTCAACGGCGTCGACATCGACTACGAGTACCCGACGACGATGAAGGACGCGGGCAACCCGCTGGACTTCTCGTACTCGAACGCGCGCCGCGCCGGGCTGGTCAAGGGCTACGCGGCGCTGATGAAGTCGTTGCGCGAGAAGCTCGACCGCGCGGGCGCGGCCGACGGGAAGCACTACCTGCTGACGGTGGCCGCGCCTTCGTCCGGATATCTGCTGCGCGGCATGGAGACGTTCCAGGTCCAGAAGTACCTGGATTACGTCAACATCATGTCGTACGACCTGCACGGCGCCTGGAACGAATACGTCGGCCCCAACGCCTCCCTCTTCGACGACGGCAAGGACGCCGAACTGGCGGCCGCGGGTGTGTATTCCACCGCGCAGTACGGCGGGGTCGGTTATCTCAACACCGACTGGGCTTATCACTACTTCCGCGGGTCCATGCCGGCCGGACGCATCAATATCGGCCTGCCCTACTACACCCGCGGACACAAGAATGTGCAGGGCGGTACGGACGGCCTCTGGGGCAAGGCGCCCTCGGCCAACTGCCCGGCCGGCGCGGGGCTGACCAAGTGCGGCGACGGGGCGTCGGGCATCGACAACCTGTGGCACGACAAGGACACGGCGGGCAAGGAGTCGCCTGCCGGGTCCAACCCGATGTGGCACGCGAAGAACCTGGAGAAGGGCGTCGTCGGGGACTACGTCACGCGGTACGGCTTCCCCGCCGACACGAAACTGACCGGCACGTACGCCCGTAAGTACGACTCGACGCTCGTCGCGCCCTGGCTGTGGAACGCGGAGAAGAAGGTCTTCCTGTCGACCGAGGACGAGCAGTCGGTCAAGGCCAAGGCCGACTACGTGGTGGACAAGGGCATCGGCGGCACGATGGTCTGGGAGCTCGCGGGCGACTACGACTGGAACGCGGCCAAGGGCCAGTACGAGATCGGTGACTCGCTGACGACGGCGATGTACGAGAAGTTCAAGTCGGCGTCGCCGTACGGCGCGAAGCGGTCCACGATCGACCTGCCGACGAAGGCGCTCGACATCGGTGTGGACTTCGGGCAGTTCCCGCTCGGCGACTCCAACTACCCCATCAGCCCCAAGCTGAAGATCACGAACAACTCGAAGGCGACGCTTCCCGGCGGTACGGAGTTCCAGTTCGACTACGCGACCTCCGCGCCCGCCAACGCCAAGGACCAGTCCGGCTTCAACACGAGGATCGTGCGCAGCGATCACACCGCCGCCAACAACATCGGCGGCCTCAAGGGCGACTACAACCGCGTCTCCCTGAGCTTGCCGGCCTGGCAGACGCTGGCGCCCGGCGCCTCGGTGGAGCTGGACTTCGTCTACTACCTGCCGACATCGACCCCGTCCAACTGGACGGCGACCTTCGGCGGCCAGTCGTACGCCCTGGCAGGGGACTTGGCGCGCGGTACGACGGTGGTGGACCCGGGAACGGATCCGGGGCCGGGACCGGGACCTGTGCCGGACCCCAGTCCCACGCCGAGCCCGGGCGGGCCGTGCGCCGCGCCCGCGTGGAGCGCTTCCTCCGAGTACGGCGGCGGCACGACCGTCTCCCACAAGTCGCACCACTGGAAGTCCAAGTGGTGGACCAAGGGGGAAGCGCCGGGTAGTACCGGTGAGTGGGGTGTCTGGCAGGACCTCGGCGCCTGCTGACCCGACCCCCAATTGAACGCCCGGCGGCGGTGACCGGCCCTTCCCGCCGCCGGGTCCCTACTTCTCAGCTCTGCGGCGCGAATACGTCGTCCTGAGCCGCGTCCCGCGCCGCGAGCAGCGCGCCCTGGAGCACCGCCGCATCGCCCAGTTCCCCCGCGCGCACCTCCGTCCGCAGCGGTGACATCGCGGAGAGCCGGCTCGCGACCCGGGCCGCGAGGGCCGCGCCGCCCGCGTGGCCACTCTCGCCGCCCAGGACGACGCAGCCGGGGTCGAGGACGGCGGTGACGGCCGCCGCGCCGACGGCCAGGTGCGTCGCGAGGGCGTCCAGGAACGGCTCACCCGCCCGCCCCGCCGCGAGGGCTGCCCGTACGCCGGCAGCGGCAGAATCGTCCCCCGCCGTCGTAATGCCGTGCCGCGCGGCGAGTTCACCGATCGCGGCGCCGCCGACCAGCGAGTGGAACCCTCCCCCGCAGTCCGTCGCCGACGGCAGCCCCACGGTCCCCGGCACCGGCAGGAACCCGATCTCGCCCGCGCCACCCGACGCCCCTCGGCGCAGCTTGCCGTCGAGCACGAGCGCGGCGCCGACGCCGTGGCCCAGCCAGAGCAGTACGAAGGTGTCGCGGTCCCGGGCCGCGCCGAGCCGCTGCTCCGCGACGGCGGCGAGGTTGGTCTCGTTCTCGACGAGCACCGTGGCGGGCAGGCGCTCCTGGAGGGCGGCCACCAACCTGCGGTGCCAGGCGGGGAGCCCGGTGGTGTGGCGGAGTTCCCCGGTGGCCGGGTCGATCAGGCCGGGCGCGCCGATCCCGACGCTGTGCAGGCGCCGCGCGCCGGCGTCGCGGACCGTGCGTTCCAGGAGCGCCACCGCCTGCTCCACGGCGGGCTCGGTGCCGGTCTCGTCGCCGTCGATCGGCAGGGTCGCCTCGGCGAGGGTCGTGCCGAGCAGGTCGGCCACGACGACGGAGACACCCTGGGTACGTACATCCAGCGCGGCGAGGTGCGCGCGGTCCGCGACGATCCCGTACAGCCGGGCATTGGGGCCGCGGCGCTGCGCCCCGGACTCCCCCACCACGGTGATCAGGCCTGCGCCCTGGAGCCGTTCGACCAGATCGGCGACGGAGGGGCGGGAGAGTCCGGTCAGCGTTTTGAGCTGTCCTGCCGTCAACGGGCCCTCGTCCTGGAGCAGCTTCAGGGCGGACCGGTCATTGATGGCCCGGGCGGTGCTCGGTGATGCGGGCATGCCCCGGATCCTCTCAGATTTCGGATTTAATCACTGGATTTATCAGGCAGGGTTCCTGATAGTTTACTCCGGCACGCTGGAAGTGGTGGACGAACGGGGAGGGCGCGACGGATGTCGGGCGAAATGGTCTTCAGTCAGGGGCAGTTGAAGCGGGCGCGGTACGCCGTGGCCGCTGTCTTCTGTGTGCACGGCGCCGTCACCGGCAGCTTCGCGACCCGTATCCCGTGGATCGCGGACCACACGGGCGTCAGCGCGGGCCAGCTCGGCCTGGCCCTGGCCTTTCCGGCGATCGGCGCCTCGGTGGCGATGCCGCTGGCCGGCGCGATCAGCCACCGGTTCGGGGCTCGGGGCGCGCTGCGCGGGCTGCTGGTGCTGTGGACGCTCGCGCTGACGCTGCCCGCGCTGGCGCCGAATCTGCTGACGCTGTGCGGCGCGCTCTTCGTGTACGGCGCGACGGCGGGCATGTCGGACGTGGCGATGAACGCGCTCGGGGTCGAGGTCGAGAACCGGCTCGACAAGTCGATCATGTCCGGTCTGCACGGCATGTGGAGTGCGGGCGCGTTGATCGGCTCGGCGGCGGGTACGGTCGCCGCGCACCTCGGCAGTGACGCGCGGCTGCACCACGCGCTGGCGGCGGCCGCGCTGACCGTGCTGGGGCTGGTCGCCTGCCAGGGCGTCCTCGACCTGCGCAGCGCGCCGGAGGCCCAGGCTCCGCCGCGGTTCGCGCTGCCGCCGAAGTCGGCGCTGGTGATCGGCGCGATCGGGTTCTGCGCGGTGTTCGCCGAGGGCGCGAGCCTGGACTGGTCGGCGGTCTATCTGCGGGACGTTCTCGACACGTCGGCGGGTGTCGCCGCCGCGTCCACCACGGCGTTCGCGCTGACGATGGCGGTGGCGCGGCTGGCCGGGGACCGGGTGGTCGACCGATTCGGTCCGGTACGTACGGTCCGGGTGGGCGGGGTCGCGGCGACGGCCGGTGGCGTCCTGGTCGTCGCGGCGCCCCATCCGGCGCTCGCGATGACCGGCTTCGCACTGATCGGGCTCGGTATCGCGGTGGTCGTTCCGCTGGCCTTCGCGGCGGCGGGCCGCAGTGGGCCGAACCCGAGCCAGGCGATCGCGGGCGTCGCGACGATCACGTACACGTCCGGCCTGATCGCCCCCTCGGCGATCGGCGCGGTGGCCGACGCGACGTCGCTGGTGGTGTCGTTCGGGGTGGTGACGGTGCTGGCGTTCGGCCTGGTGGTGGGGGCGGGGGTGCTGCGCGGCGCGGGCCGCGTCTCAGCCGCCGGCGGAAGCGACGCGCGCGCCGGGGCAGCGGTGACGAAGGAGTAGGGACGCGCGTCGCCCTGCGGGGCTTCTGGGGGTCGGCCGAATCCAGCCCGTCCGGCGTTTGAGGACACGCCCGAAGGGCGTCCCGGGGGTCCGGGGGCTCGGCGCGCCCCCGCCGTTGGCTCGGGCCGGCTCCCTGCAGCTTTCAGTCGCCCTTCGCCAGCTGGTAGGCGTAGTCAGGCGTGAACGAACCCGCCGCCCCCTTGCAGCCGTCGGACTCCCCCGGCAGTTTGATCCACAGGTAGGCGTCGACCCCGGCCGCGCCGGTCCGGGTCGTCGGTGGCCGGCCGAGGGCCCGGCCCGCCGGGTCGCACCACTGCCCGGCGGCCGGTGGGCCGTTGCCGTTCCTGCTGGTGTCGATGACCGCGCCGAGGCCTGCGGGGCCGCCGAGCGCGGCGAGCACGCGCCGGGCGTAGGCGGCCTCATCGGCGGTGCGGTGGAAGTTGGAGACGTTGGTGAAGATGCCGTCGCTGCTCGACCCGGCACCCGCCGCGCGCAGAGCGGCGGCCTGCTTCTCGGCGGAGTGCCAGCCGGAGTGGCCCGCGTCGAAATAGACCTTGGCCCTGGGGTTGGCGGCGTGCAGCGTGCGACCCGCGCGTGCGAGTGAGGCGAACCGCGCCTCCCGCTCACCCGCCGAGAGGCAGTCGGAGAGCGCGATCGAGTCGGGCTCCAGGATGACGATCACCTCGCCGCTGCCGAGCCCCGCCGCGAAGTCGCCGATCCAGTCGTCGTACGCCCCGAGGTCCGGCGCACCGCCCTGGGACGCGCCTCCGCAGTCCCGGTCGGGTATCGCGTACGGCACCAGAACCGGGACCTGTCCCGCCCCGGCCGCAGCCGAAGTCACGGACCTGACCTGCGCGGTGACGGCGCCCGGGTTGTACGCCGCGAACCAGACGGCGGCGGGCTGGTCGGCTATCCGGGACTTGATGAGCGGGTGGCGAGGGTCGTCGCGGTTGGCCCTGACCCAGTCGAGGACCTGGGACTCGGGGTGCCGGTAGAGGGCGGCGCCCGGAGGTGGCGAGGCCTGCGGCCGGGACGCCGGCTTCTTCGTGGGCTTCGTGGGCTTCGTGGGCTTCGCCAGCGAAGGCGACGAGGGTTCAGACAGCTGCGAGGGCGAGCCAGAAGTCGTCGCCGGACGCGACGCGGACGCCGACGCCTTCACCGTAGGCGTCGCCGAAGGGCTCGGCCGCGCGGGCAGCGGCCCCGGAACCGGTGTTCTGGTCGTCTCGGGCCTTGCGGTGCTCCGGTGCTCCCCCTCGCCCGCCACCGCGGACATCACGCCCGTCACCGTACCGACGGCGACGACCGCCGAAGCCGCGACGGCCATGGCGTTGCGGCGCTTGGCGCGCCGCCGCTCGGCGCGCTCGATCCGGCGCTGCGCACGTAAGCCTGGCACCTTGGCACTCCCCCCAGATGGCCCATCCCCCGGCGCCCGCGACCCGGTTCGTTCCCCCGTTGTGGGGAAGCCCGGGCCTACGGCGCCCGGTGAAAAGCCTAGGGCTGCGACGCTGCCCGTATGGCGCAGATCGAGCACTTCCCAGCTCAGACGGACCGCTCCCGGACCTCGGTCGACACTGTTGTGGCGCGGATGCGTGCCTTCCGCTGCGACTGGCCGCCGTCGGACGGGCTCGCGGTCTTCAACCGGGTCTATCTGGCGGTCACCGAGGAGATCGACCGGCGTATCGACGGCGGCCTGTTCCCCGACGCCCGCACCGCCGCCACCCTCGACGTGCTCTTCGCCGAACGCTACCTGGCCGCCGTCGACGCCTCGTCGGCGGAGCGGCGGGCGCCCGCCTGCTGGCGGCCGCTGCTGCAGTACCGGCGCCATCCGGGCGTACGGCCGCTGCAGTTCGCGCTCGCCGGCATCAACGCGCACATCGGGCACGACCTCGCGCTGGCCGTGGTCGACACCTGCCATGCGCTCGACTGCCGGCCAGCCGATCTGGAGGGGGATTTCGACCGGGTGGGCGACACGCTCGTGGCGCTGGAGGAGCGTATCCGCGAGGAGCTGATGCCGGGGCCCGACCTGCTGGAGATCGCCGATCCGCTGACGCATCTGCTCGGCTCGTGGAGCCTGGAGCGGGCCCGCGACGCCGCCTGGTCCGCCGCCCGGCTCCTGTGGCGACTGCGCGAACTGCCCGAGCTGACCGAGGAGTTCACGGAGCGGCTGGACGCCGGGGTGGGGCTGGTCGGGCGGATGCTGCTGACGCCGCTGCCCGGCGCGGCGGCTGATCTCCCGGCCCGACCGCGCCACCGGTGAATCCCCGGTGAACAGCTTCGGTCGGACCGACCGCGACCGCGCTCGTGCCCCACCCCTCGCCCTACCCTGACCCGCACAAGCGCACGAACAGGCGCGCACCGGCCGGCTGGGCGGAGGACTGCGTCGACCGGGACGACGCGCGGGACAACGCACGGGACGACGCGCGGGCCGGTGTCATCCGCTGCGAACTCGATTCCTCCGCCACCGCCCCCGAAGGCCTGCACCGCCTGCGCCTGGACGGCCGGGAGCCGAGCATCGAGATGATCGGGACCAGTGGCTACCCGTACCAGGAGATTGAGTACGCCTACACGTACGGCAGCCCGCCCGCCGACTCCCTGGTCTCCAGCTTCCTCGTGTACATGACGCGCGGCAGCGGCCAGGACGTCATCCGCGCCCACGGCCACCTGCCGTGCGGCGCCCCGGAAGCGGCGAAGCCCTGCGCCGGAGAGTGACCGGACAGCAGGGCGGGTTTGATGACCGCCCGGGGCCGGCCGGATCGCGGCCGGCCCCGGGCGGACGTTTCTGTGAGCCGCTCAGTCCTCCGGCAGCTCGACCGGGGCGATCTCGTCGTAGAGGTCGCCGGGGCCCGGGTTCGTCGGGTCGGTCGTACCGCCGAAGTGGTGCATGACGCCCCACACCGCGTTCAGCGCGGTCTGTACGGCGCCCTCGGCCCACCCGGCCGTCCAGGAGATGTCGTCGCCCGCGAGGAAGATGCCGCGCTTGTCCTCGGGGAGGCTGTCCTGCATGAAGTGGGTGAACAGGCGGCGCTGGTAGCGGTAGTGGCCGGGCAGGTTCGCCTTGAAGGCGCCCATGAAGTACGGCTCGTTCTCCCACGACACGGTCACCGGGTTGCCGATGATGTGGCGGCGGATGTCGACCTTCGGGTAGATCTCGCCGAGGGACTTCAGCATGACCTCCATCCGCTCGTTCGCGGACAGCGGCAGCCACTTGAGGCTGTCGTCGCACCAGGTGTACGAGAGGCAGATGGTGGCCGGCTTGTCCGGACCGTCGTCCAGCAGGTACGTACCGCGCGTCATCCGGTCCGTCAGCGTCATCGACATGACGTCGCGGCCGGTCTCCTCGTCCTTGTCCAGCCAGAACGGCCGGTCCACGGGCACGAACAGCTTGGACGACTCCATGTAGTGCGTACGCTCCATCGCCGTCCAGTGGTCGATGGGGAACAGCGAGTCGTCGCACGTGATCTTGGAGAGCAGCATCCAGGACTGCGCGGTGAAGATCGCCACCGGGTACGTCCGGATGTCGCCGGAGGCGTCGGTGACGGTGATCCGGTTGCCGGCCGTGCGGTGCAGGCGCGTCACGGCGGGCTTGGGCTCGCCCTTGTGGAGCGACTTCAGCGACGTACCGAGCGGCCAGTGCACGAGCTTCTGCGGCTCGCGCTCCCACAGCCGGACGGGCAGCTGCTGGCTGCCGCCGACGATGCCGCGGTGGTGGTCGTCCGCCTCGGTGTAGACGACGCGCAGGATCTCCAGGATGGAGTTCGGGAAGTCGGTGTCCCAGCCGCCGGTGCCGAAGCCGACCTGGCCGAAGATCTCGCGGTGCCGGAAGGACTTGAAGGCCTCCGACTCGCAGAGGAAACCGTAGAAGGTCTGGTTGTCGAACTTCTCGACGAGCTTGGCCCAGATCTCACGGATGCGCGGTACGTCGCGCTCCCGCATGGCCTGGTTCATGTCGGAGAAGTCCGCGCCCTCGTCGAGGCAGGCGTTCCACGCGTTCATGACGTCGCGGTAGACCTGCGGCAGGTCGTCGACGGTGACGGCGTAGTGCGACTCGCCCTTGAGGTCGACGACGGTCGACGGAGTCTCGGGCGCGAGCGGGTTCGGAAACGCCTTGGTCTCCAGTCCCACCAGGTCGATGTAGTGCTGGAGCGCGGTGGACGACGGCGGGAAGCGCATCGCGCCCATCTCGGCGGTCAGCGACTCGTCGCAGCCCTCGAAGCCGACGGTACGCAGCCGGCCGCCGATCTGGTCGGCCTCGTACACGACGGGCTTGAGGCCCATCTTCATGAGCTCGTACGCCGCGATGATGCCCGAGAGCCCGCCGCCGATGACCGCGACCTCGGTGCCGTGCGCGGTCGCCGGTATCTGGCCGAGGCCGGCCGGGTGCGCGAGGAAGTCGTCGTACGCGTAAGGGAAGTCCGGCCCGAACATGGTGATCGGCGGCTGCGCGTCGGTGTGCTGGACGGCGGTGGGCACCGTGGACGTCATGGGGTCGGACTCCTTGCAATGCAGCGGAAAGCAGAAAGAAAAGGGGCGGGGCTTGGGCGGGCGCGTCAGGCCGGGGACGCCAGGGACGCGTAAAGCCCGGGGCGGCGGTCGCGCAGGTACGGGTTGTTCTCGCGCGAGGCCCGCAGGAACTCGGGGTCGGCGTCGCCGAACACCAGCTCCTCGCCGCGGCCGGCGCGGGCGCGGGAGGCGCCGTCGGGACCGGCCAGGCAGCTGAGCCCGACGAACTCGAAGTCGCCCTCGGGCCCGGTCCGGTTGACGTAGGCGACGTACATCTGGTTCTCGAAGGCCCGCACCGGCACGACCGACTCGGCCACGAACTGGAACGGGTGCATCTGTGCGGTAGGCACCAGCAGCAGGTCGGTGCCCGCGAGCGCGTGGGCGCGGACGTTCTCCGGGAATTCGACGTCGTAACAGATCATGAGGCCGACGGTCAGCCCGCCGAGCTCCGCCTGTACGACCGTGTCCCGGCCCGGGGTGAACCACTCCTGCTCGAAGCCGCCGAAGAGGTGGGTCTTGCGGTAGTTCGCGAGCCGCGATCCGTCGGGCCCGATGAGCTGGGCGGAGTTGTACACGACATCCCCGGCCTCCCCGTCGCGCTCCGGGTAGCCGTAGTGGACGGCGAGTCCGTGGCGTACGGCGATGTCCGCGACGGCGTCGGCGGCCTCTCCGTCGGCGGGCTCGGCCAGCCGGTGCACGTCGGACCCGATGGCGTAGCCGGTCAGGAACATCTCCGGGCAGACCAGCAGCCCGGCACCGGCAGCCGCCGCACGGCCGGCGGCCTCGTCGAGAACCTTGAGGTTCGCGTCGACGGAGCCGGGACGGCCGGAGCTCTGGAGCAGTGCGGTGCGCAACGGCGGCATGGCTGACCTCGAGCAGGTGGGGAGGGGCTTCGGGGGGACGTAATGACGGTACGTTCCGCGCTCGCACCGGGACAAGACGCGACCGTTGCGGACCGACCGTCGATCCGTTGCGCAATCCGTGCGGGTGGCGGCGATTCATTGCGCGTACGCCGATGGGTCTGTGGTCGTACGGTCCGTACCCCCCGTGGAGGACCTCGGGGGCCGGGTTCCCGCCGTCCGGCGGAGCGGCGATGGCGACCGTGGCGCGATGTGGGCGAAGGCCGTCGCCGGAAGAGTAAGGGGCGTCCGGAAGACAGCCGGATCACTTGCCGAGGGAGCCGTAATGACCCGTCTCACCCACCGTCGTACGAAGATCGCCGCACTCGCCGCCGCACTGCTGATCACGGCCGGGACCGCCGGCACCGCTCTCGCCTCCGGGGACGAGGCCCCGCGCGCCAAGGAGCGCGAGGCGGCCGCACTGACCGGGACGGCGAAGCTGTACCGGCCGGCCGGGGACGACATCACGTTCACCTTCGACGCGCACCTGGCGGCGAAGGACACCATGGACCCGGAGGCGGCGTTCGGGACCTTCCGCTTCAAGCACATCTTCCCGGACGGCACGTCCGGCTGGGCCGAGGGGAAGGTCGACTGCCTGGTGACGGGCGGCAAGGTGGCGGTGGTGACCGGCGTCATCACCGGGACCGACCAGGACAACAAGGGCAAGCGGGTCGGGATCTCGGTCCACGACCAGGGCAAGAACGACCGGCTGGGTTACAGCTGGATCGGCCGGGACGCAGCCGAACAGAACCTGCCGAAGTGCATGAGCTCGGCGCCGTTCGAGAAGGTCAAGACGGGCACCGGTGACTTCAAGGTGCTGCCCTGGCTGCCGGAGTACGAGCAGCCCCAGCAGGGCTAGCGAACGCCGCTTAAGCCGGCGCCCCGGACGAGAAGCGCCGGAGCAGCGGCGACAGCACCAGCACCGACTTCGTGCGCTCCACGAACGGCTCCCCCGCGATCCGCTCCAGCACCCGCTCGAAGTGCCGCATGTCAGAAGCGAAGATCTGGACGACGGCGTCCGCGTCACCGGTGACGGTAGACGCGGACACCACCTCCGGATACCGCGACAACCCCCGCCGGATGTCCTCCGGCGAGGTGTTGTGGCGGCAGTACATCTCGATGAACCCCTCGGTCTCCCAGCCGAGCGCCGCCGGGTCCACCCGTACGGTGAACCCGGTGATCGCTCCCTCGGCGCGCAGCCGGTCCACCCGCCGTTTGACGGCGGGGGCGGAGAGCCCGACCTCGGACCCGATGTCCGCGTAGGAGCGGCGGGCGTCCTCAGCGAGGGCGTGCACGATGCGTTCGTCGAGATCGTTCAGTCGCACTGCGGGCGGATCACTTCTCTGCGGTGGCCAGACTGGAGCGGCGAAGGCCGTAGAAGAAGTAGAACACGAGCCCGGCGACCATCCAGCCACCGAAAACAGCCCAAGTGACGCCCGGCAGGCTGAACATCATGTAGGCGCAGAAGGCGAATCCGAGCACCGGAGTGACCGGGAACAGCGAGACCCGGAAGGTCCGCGCCATGTCGGGCCGCTTGTACCGCAGGATGACGACCGCGACATTGACCAGAGCAAAGGCGAAGAGCGTGCCGATGCTGGTCGCGTTGGCGAGCTCACCGAGCGGAATGGTGGCCGCCAGCACGCCGCAGAACAGCGAGACGATCACGACATTCGCCTTCGGCGTCCCCGTCCGCGTGTCGATCTTGGCGAAGACCTTGGGAACGAGGCCGTCGCGCGACATCGCGAAGAGGATGCGGGTCTGCCCGTACAGCACCGCGAAGACAACGCTCGCAATTGCAACGACGGCACCGGCCGCGAGGACGACGCCCCAGAAGCTGTGGCCCGTGACGTCCTTCATGATCTGGGCGAGCGCGGCTTCCGTGCCCTCGAAGTCCTGCCACGGCATGGCGCCGACGGCGACCAGTGCGACGAGGCAGTAGAGCACGGTGACGATCAGCAGCGACAGCATGATCGCGCGCGGCAGGTCCTTCTTCGGGTTCTTGGCTTCTTCACCGGCGGTGGAGGCCGCGTCGAATCCGATGTACGAGAAGAACAAGGTTGCCGCGGCGGCGCTGATTCCGGTGACACCGAGCGGGGCGAGCGGGGTGTAGTTGCCTGCCTTGATGCCCATGAAGCCGATGACGCAGAAGAGCACCAGCGTGGCGATCTTGATCATGACCATGATCGTGTTGACACGGGCGCTCTCCTTGGCGCCGCCCATCAGGAAGACCATGGCGAGCAGCACGACGACGAGGGCCGGGAGGTTGATGTAGCCGCCCTCGCCCAACGGGGCGGAAACGCTCTCGGGGATCGTGAAGCCGAGCGTGCCGTCGAGCAGCTCGTTGAGGTACTCGCCCCAGCCGACGGCCACGGCGGCGACGGAGACGCCGTACTCCAGCACCAGGCACCAGCCGCAGATCCATGCGACGACTTCGCCCATGGTTGCGTACGAGTAGGAGTACGAGGAACCGGAGACCGGTATGGAGCCGGCCAGCTCCGCGTACGAGAGCGCCGAGAAGAGGGCGGTGAGTCCGGCGATGACGAACGAGATCGCGACGGCGGGACCGGCCAGCGGCGTGGCCTCACCGAGGACGACGAAGATTCCGGTGCCGAGCGTGGCTCCGATGCTGATCATCGTGAGCTGCCACATGGTGAGCGAGCGGCGAAGTGCACCGCCTTCGCCCTGGCCGCTCTCTGCGACAAGCTGCTCGACGGGCTTGCGCCGCATCAGCCGGTTGCCGAGATTCGGACGCTCGGATTCCGGTTGGGGAGTGACGGGTGGCGCTGCGTCCAACACTGGGGTGGCTCCTTATCGCTGCCGATCGGGAAGGCGGCGACCGCAGCGGTCCGCTCGGGGCGTAAAAAACAACCCGGAGCTCGGGGACCGCCGAGCAGGCGGTCCCCGCCACTCCACGTACAGCGGGAAGCCTACGAGGTGTGCGTTCGCATGCGTAATGCAGCAACCTTGCGTACCGGCGGACGATCATTGCGCAACAACCCCGACACATGGCTCTTTGTTGCGCCTCACCTTTCGATATCCCTTTTGTCCGTTACGAAGTACACCGCACCCGCACCCGACGACCGGAGGCGAATCATGATCGACGGATGGCTGGACCCCGCTCCCTTCCTGCGGGGCGTCGCCTGGCGCGACGGACGCCGGGCCGTGCGCGCCGACCCCGCGGACGTGGACCGGCTGCCGTGGGACATCGTGCAGCGCTGCGCCGTGCCCGTCGGCGTACGGCTGGAATTCACGGCCCGCGGTGCCACCGCCGTCGACCTCCGCTACCGCGCCGCCCTGCCCGGCCCCGCCGACGCCCTGCGCGACCTCGCGCACACCTTCGCGCTGTGGCACGACGGCGCCCTCGTGTCGGAAGTCACCGAGGATCCGGCGCAGGAGACGGTCGTACGGATCGGCCTGCCGGACGACCGGGGCCGGTTCACGGTCCATCCGCCGGAGAGCCAGTGCCCCGAGATCCTCGGACTGCGTCCGGTCGGCGGCTCCATCGCCCCCGCGCCGCCGCAGCCGCGCTGGCTGGTGTACGGCGACTCCATCACCGAGGGCTGGTGGTCGACCCGCCCCGCCCACGCGTGGCCCGCGGTGGCCGGCCGTACGCTCGGCCTGGACACGGTGAACCTCGGCCAGGCAGGAGCGGGCCGCGGCGAACTCGCCGTCGCCGAGCAGCTGGCGAGCCTGCCCGGCGATCTCCTGACCCTGGCCTTCGGCACCAACTGCTGGTCCCGCACCCCGTTCTCGGCGCCGCTGCTGTACGAGACCGTGCGGGCCTTCATCGCTCTCGTACGCCGGGGCCATCCGGACACGCCGATGCTGGTCCTCTCCCCCGTCCTGCGCCCCGAGGCCGAGCGGACCCCCAACGCGCTGGGCGCCACCCTCGCCGCGCTGCGCACCGCCCTGGAGGAGGCCGTCCTGGCCGGCATCGCGGCGGGCGACGACCGGCTGGCACTGCTCCCCGGCCTGGGCATCCTCACGCCGGAACACCTGACGGACGGCCTGCACCCGAACGACGCGGGCCACGCCCTGATGGCCGACGCGGTCGCCTCCGCCCTGCGGGAGGCCCGTTTCGTCACACCGTCACGGCGTGAGCCACTCAACGGGCCGCAGGGGCTCAGCCCTGCGGCTCCGGCGGCGTCATCTCGGCGTCCCGCCGGCTCCGGTCCTTGAGCCCGGCTCGCGTCTCTGTGCGATGGCCACGGGCGATGTAGTCGCGTACGACGGCCTCGATGGCGTCCTGGGGCGAGCCCACCCCGGCCAGCACCATCACTTCCACCACCAGCTCCGCATCGAGACTGATGTTGACCTTCGCCACAGATTCCCCCCTCGTCGCGTCGTACCCGGGACTCTAGCCGGACACCCCCCAACACCGCGGCCGGTCCCCGCAGAAGCGGAAACCGGCCGGGGGTGGAACGTTCCGGAGCGTCAGCTCCAGCTGGCGTGCAGCGGCTTGCCCTCGGCGTAACCGGCGGCGCTCTGCACACCGACGATCGCCTTCTCGGCGAACTCCTCCAGCGAGCCGGCGCCGGCGTACGTGCACGAGGACCGGACGCCCGCGATGATCGAGTCGATCAGGTCCTCGACGCCCGGACGGGTCGGGTCGAGGAACATGCGCGAGGTCGAAATGCCCTCCTCGAACAACGCCTTCCGGGCGCGGTCGTACGCCGACTCCTCGCTCGTACGGTTGCGTACGGCGCGGGCGGAGGCCATGCCGAACGACTCCTTGTACGCCCGGCCGTCGGCCGAGTGCTGGAGGTCGCCGGGCGACTCGTACGTACCCGCGAACCAGGAGCCGACCATGACGTTGGACGCGCCCGCGGCGAGCGCCATCGCGACGTCGCGCGGGTGACGGACGCCGCCGTCGGCCCAGACGTGCTTGCCGAACTTCTTCGCCTCGGCGGCGCACTCCATGACGGCGGAGAACTGCGGGCGGCCCACGCCGGTCATCATGCGGGTGGTGCACATGGCGCCGGGGCCCACACCGACCTTGATGATGTCCGCGCCGGCCTCGATGAGGTCGCGCACACCCTCGGCGGCGACGATGTTGCCCGCGACGATCGGGACCTGCGGGTCGAGACCGCGCACGGCCTTGACCGCGGCGATCATCGACTCCTGGTGACCGTGCGCGGTGTCCACGACGAGCGTGTCCACACCGGCGTCGAGGAGCTGCTTGGCCTTGCCCGCGACATCGCCGTTGATACCGACGGCCGCTGCGATGCGCAGCTGGCCCTTGGCGTCGGTGGCGGGGGTGTAGAGGGTCGCGCGCAGGGCGCCCTTGCGGGTCAGGACACCGGCGAGACGGCCGTCCTCGTCGACAGCGGGGGCGTACTTGTGGTTGGCGGCGTCGAGCCGGTTGAAGGCCTCACGCGGGTCGATGTCGGCGTCCAGCAGGACCAGGTCCCTGGTCATGACCTCGGACAGCTGCGTGAAGCGGTCGACGCCGGTCAGGTCGTGGTCGGTGACGACACCGATGGGACGACGGTCGGCGTCCACGACGACGCCCGCTCCGTGCGCCCGCTTGGGCAGCAGCGACAGCGCGTCGGCGACGGTCTGCGAGGGGGCCAGGACAATCGGGGTGTCGAGCACCAGGTGGCGCGTCTTGACCCAGGAGACGACCTCGGTGACGACCTCGATCGGGATGTCCTGCGGAATGACGACGAGCCCGCCGCGCCGGGCCACGGTCTCGGCCATCCGGCGGCCGGCGATCGCGGTCATGTTCGCGACGACCAGCGGGATGGTGGTGCCGGTGCCGTCGGGGGCCGCGAGGTCCACGCCCTGGCGGGAACCGACAGCCGAGCGGCTCGGCACCATGAATACGTCGTCGTACGTGAGGTCGTACGGCGGCTTCAGATCGTTGAGGAAACGCACGTGCTGAACATCCCAGTCGTTCGGAGTTGGCCCCCGGGCATTTCAGCCGGGGAAAAACGCACGTACTTCAGTGTCCCACGACCATGCCGAAACACCCTCCGGGCCGAACATCCAGGCCACAGGGGGTGCACTCGTCGAATCCTCCAAAGAGAGAGCCCGTCGGCTCAGTCGTCGGGGTCGGCCCGGTCCAGCGCCGGCCGCGGCGCCGTACCCGTCTCGCTCAGCAGATAGTCGGCCGCCGCGGTGTCCGTGACCAGGCTCGTCACCAGGCCCGATCTGAGGACGGCGTCAATGGCGGACGCCTTGCGCAGCCCGCCGGCGATGGCCACCACCTCGGGGATACGCCGCAACCGGTCCGCCTCGACGGTGATGCACCGCTCGCCCAGGTCGCGTCCGACCCGGCGGCCCTGCGCGTCGAAGAGGTGCGCGGACATCTCGGCGGCGACACCCAGCGAGGCGTAGTGCGCGCGCTCCTCGTCGGAGAGCATGTCGTGGACGGTGGAGATGCCCGGCTCCCAGGAGCCGATGGAAACGGCCGCGACGGTCACCTTGTCGAAGTACTCGAAGGCGCGCGCGATGCCGGTCTGGTTGCGCAGCGCCGCGGCGGTGGCCGGGTCGGGCAGCAGCATCGGCGCGTAGATCGGGTGCGCCTCACCGCCGGACACCTGAGCGGCGCGGCGTACGGCCTCGACCGAGCCGCGCTCCGCCGTCCCGGCGTCGTACACACCCGTCAGCTGCACGACGGTGCAAGGCGGCAGCTGGTGCAAAGCGGCAGCCATGTGGATGGTGGACCGGCCCCAGGCCAGGCCCAGCACATCGCCTTCGTTCACCAGTTCGCCGAGGAGGTCGGCCGCGACCTCGCCCAGGTTCTCCGGGTCGGTGGGCGCGCTGCCGGCGAAGCCGGGAGAGCCGGGGAGGGCGTCCTCGGTGGCGTCCGCCGGGGATTCGACAACGACCGCGTGCCGCAGGCCGTAGCGGGCACGCAGCGCGTCGGAGCGCTCCGCGTCCAGCTCGGCGGGCACCCTGATCTCGATGCGTACGAGATCGCGCTCGAGGGCGGTCTCCAGGACCCTGGCCACCTTGAAGCGGCTGACGCCGAACTCCTCGGCGATCTGGATCTTGGACTTGCCCTCCAGGTAGAAGCGGCGGGCCATGGCCGCCGCCTGGACCAGCTCTGCGGGTCCCATCCGCAGGGCTGACCGGCCCGCCGACATTGCAGACACCGCGTTCTCCTCACTGCTGTTCACACTCTGGGCTCGCTGTTCATCCTGTCAGATCACCGAGACCTTGATCAGCCCCGAAGGGCGGCGTTCACCGAGCCGTGGCTCAGTGGCCGCATGCCCAGCCGGCGCCGGCGGTGGCCTCGGCCGCCTGGCTGCGCAGCATGCGCACCGCGGCGGCCGGGTCGTTTGTCCCGTACACGGCGGAACCGGCGACGAAGACGTCCGCGCCCGCCTCGGCGCAGCGCTCGATCGTCGAGGCCGATACGCCACCGTCGACCTGGAGCCACAGCTCCAGGCCGTGCTTGGAGATCAGCTCACGGGTACGGCGGATCTTGGGCAGCATGATGTCGAGAAACGCCTGGCCGCCGAAGCCGGGCTCCACCGTCATGATCAGCAGCATGTCGAGCTCGGGGAGCAGATCCTCGTACGGCTCGATGGGCGTGGCCGGCTTCAGCGCCATGGAGGCGCGGGCGCCCTTGGCGCGGATCTCACGCGCCGTCCGTACGGGGGCGGCGCACGCCTCGGCGTGGAAGGTGACCGATCCGGCGCCCGCCTCGACGTACTGCGGGGCCCAGCGATCGGCGTCCTCGATCATCAGGTGGCAGTCGAGGGGGATGTCCGTCGCCCGGCTGAGAGATTCCACGATCGGTACGCCCAGCGTCAGGTTGGGCACGAAGTGGTTGTCCATCACGTCGACGTGGAGCCAGTCGGCGCCTTCGACGGCCTTCGCCTCCTCCGCCAGGCGGGAGAAGTCTGCGGAGAGGATACTGGGATTGATCTGAACAGCCATGGGCCAAGCCTGCCACGTTCCGGGGCTCTTCCTGTCCCCGGTAGGCCCCTTGGTACGGACGAGAGGCGCCCGGGATCAGTACAGTCCGCGCAATCCTGACGATTCGGCGCGCCGCGGAAGGCAATGGGGAGCTTCATGCCGGACGACGGCCGTCACGACGGTGGCGTTCGCGGAGATCGGTTTCGCGGTCGCCCTGGGCGTGCTGCTCGACACCTTCGCCGTACGGTCCGTACTGGTGACGGCACTGTTCCTGGACGCCGGCCCCAAGGTGTGGTGGCCACACCGCCTGTCCCGCGAGGACGGCCACCGTACGGACCGCACCCTGTCCGGCGGCTAGTAGTGCTTCGTTACGTCGGGTGATCTTGCCTGGTGGTAGGCATCTTCTGGTTATGAGGTTGGGGGAGGTGGAACGGCTCCGGGGTGAGTTATCGGAGTTCGTTGCCGATGTGTTCGGGTCGCTGCCACGGCGGGATCAGCGGCGGTGGGGCGGGTGTTATCTGCGAGGCCTGATGCTGGACGGCCGCCGCAAGTCGATCCAGCCGATGGCCGATCGACTGCCGGACGGGAACATGCAGGCGCTTCAGCAGTTTGTGAACCAGTCGCCGTGGGATCCGCTGCCGGTGCGGCAGCGGATCGCCGAGCGGTTGTGCGAGGTGATCAGCCCTGAGGTGTGGGTGGTCGACGATGTGTCGTTTCCCAAGTGCGGCACAGCGTCGGTCGGGGTGGCCCGGCAGTACTGCGGGGCGTTGGGTAAGCGGGCGAACTGCCAGGTCGCCGTCAGTGTGCACGCGGCCACCGACGCGGCATCGTGCCCGCTGGAGTGGGAGCTGTTCCTGCCTGAGGAATGGGCCACTGATGCCCGGCGGCGACAGCGGGCCGGGGTCCCCGAGGAGGTCGGGCATGTCTCCAAGACTCACTTGGCTCTGGGACTGCTGGACCGGCTGGCGGGGCAGGGCCTGGCAGTGCCGGTGATCGTGGCGGATGCCGCATACGGCCGGAGTGTCTCTTTGCGGCTCGCACTCGAAGAACGCTGCTGGTCCTATGTGATGGCGGTGGATCCCAAGGAGATCGCACGGCCTGCCGCGGTCAAGCCGTATCAGCCCGCCTACGGCGGGCTCGGGCCGCCCACTCTGCCCCGCTATCGCGAGCCGGCCCGGCCCCTGACCGCGTTCATCAACACGGATACCCCTTTCGAGGAGGTTGTCTGGCGGCAGGGCAGCAAGGGCATGATGACCTCACGTTTTGCCGTGGTTGAGGTGCGGCCGTCGGGCAAGGAAGCCTGCCGCACCGCCCAGGAACAAGCCGGGGGGACGCAGCCACTGGAACGGTGTTCTGCCGCTGCGGACCCTGCTGGTCGAACAGCCTGAGGAAGCCATCGAGCCGACCGGCTACTGGATGACCAACCTGCCCATCACCACCCCCATCACCGACCTGGTGCGGTGGGCGAAGATGCGCTGGCGCATCGAACATGACTACCGCGAGCTCAAACACGGTCTGGGCCTGGACC
>NZ_JBEXNQ010000043.1:0-45743 GCF_040611155.1 Streptomyces sp. NPDC002994 | reverse complement strand
TGAACTCCGGCGGATAGTGCTTCATGACCACGGGACATCCGTTCTCCTGGACTCAAGATCCAAGTGTCTCGAGTGTCCAAGATCCGGGGTCAAGCCCCACGTGATGGCCATCCGGGAGGGCATCACGGTTCCTGCCCGCTCGGTGACTCCCCGCCCTCGCGACATCACCTCATGGATCACGCGCCCTCGGGAGACACTCAACATCTCCGGCGTTGTCCAGCTCGACGCTGTGAGGAGTGCCTGCCCGGAGATCGCCCTGGCCTGTGACCTCGCGCGGGAGTTCACCGACATGCTTTGCCATCGCCGCGGCCACCTACTCCGGGACTGGATTCAGAAGGCCGAGCTGGGCGGCCCGGATGCCATCGGCATCTTCGCCGACTCCATCCGCCAAGACCTCCACGCCGTCACCGCCGGCCTCACCCTCCCCTACAGCTCCGGCATAGTCGAAGGCCACGTCAACAGAATCAAAACGATCAAGCGTCAGATGTACGGTCGAGCCTCATTCACCTTGCTCAGAGCCCGCATCCTTCTTGAGCCATAGCCGTAGTTGTCGCCGAACAGCGGTGACAACCGGCCTGCCTTCCTCCCCCGATCATGCAGCTGGCGCAGGAAGGAGAAAATGACGGACATGAACATCGAACAGGCTGTCGCGGAGATCGGGAACGTCGAGGAGGTACCTGGCCTGCCCATGGCCTGGCGATGGTCGCCCATGTCGCGCTTCATGTTCTCCCTCGCCATGGACGTCGACGGAGGCTGGGCCTACCAAATGAACTCGCTGGACGTCCACGACGAAGGTCTGACCAGGGCTGTTCTGGAGTTCGCGAGACAGCACCGCCTCGGGCGCGGACCAGGCGCCCGACCGCTTACGATCGCCACCGGCTTCTCTTACGGGACCTACCGGTTCGACGCCGTGGCAGCGGCTTCACCACCCGTGCACGGCTACCACCACGGGCGAAACGAGGCCCTGAACGAGGTCGTCTCAGCGGTCTTCCCGGCGTACCAGTGCGAGTTCCGCGGAGACGAGAGCCTGGAGGAGGCGGTTCTGCGGTGCAAGCGCATGCTGCGGCCGACGATCGTCTCCCGGACCCCGGTTCCGTACCTGCGGATGCGATACGAGAACACCAGGACCAAGGGCGGCAGCGTGGGTCCGTCCCGCGGGTTCACTACGCACGACGTGCTGCTGAGGGAGCTCGGGCTCCTCGAAGGCGCTCCGGGGAGTTTCGTGGAGTTCGAGAACTCCCTCGGCGAGGTGTGGAACGTCGAGTGGAACGGTTCCTGGTTGGTGAACGACACACCCCAGGACGCACCACCCTCCGAAAGCTGGGTGGCATCGGCTTTGGGATGTCCGTAAGGGTTCGACCCGCGTCCTCCATCAGCCGTAGTCGTCACGGAAGCGCGGTCAGAACCCTTGAGTTGGCGAGTCAGCGCTCGATCTGGCGAGTTGAGCCTTCAGTCATCGATGACCAATCGGCTCGATCAACGTCGCTCGATGACTACCGATTCGATGGCCACGTCCTGCAGCGGGCGGTCGTTGCGGCCGGTCGCCACGCTGGCGATGGAATCAACGACCGCCTGGCCGGCCGGGTCTTCGACCTCGCCGAAGATGGTGTGGCGGCGGTTGAGGTGCGGGACCGGGCCCGCTGTGATGAAGAACTGCGAGCCGTTGGTGGCAGGGCCGGAGTTGGCCATGGCGAGAAGGTAGGGCTTACTGAAGGCCAGTTCCGGGTGGAACTCGTCCTCGAACTCGTAGCCAGGACCGCCCATGCCGTTGCCCAGCGGGTCACCACCCTGGATCATGAAGCCGGAGATCACCCGGTGGAAGACTGTGCCGTCGTACAGCTTGTCGGTAGACCGCTTGCCGGTCACCGGGTGAGTCCACTCGCGGGTACCTTCCGCGAGCTCGACGAAGTTCTTGACCGTCTTCGGCGCGTGGTTCGGCAGGAGCTTCAGCGTGATATCGCCGTGGTTGGTCTTCAGGGTCGCGTACAGCTGCTCAGCCACGATCCACCTTCCTTAAGTCATCAGGGGCGTGGACCGATCCTGGCATGAAGCGGACGCAGACCTGGCTGGTTCCCAGAGCGACAGGCAAAGGCCAACCGGGTGAACTGTTGCGTCTTTAGACAACGCTCCACCCCGCTGGTCGACGAGGTCTGGACCGTACGCCCATGCCATTGGTGCCAGTGGCCAAACCGAAACCGGCACCGATGTCGGCCTCTACGGGTACGTTTCGCTCACGCACTCAACTCGCCAGATCAAACGCTCAGTCACGACAACTCCGATGCTCAGAAGTCGCTCCCCGGGGGCGGCGAGGGGGCGATCAGCCAGAGCGAGGCCCCTGCCGCACCGGCAGGGGCCTACGCCGTTGGTGAGCCGACCAGGTTCACTGACCCCGCCTATCGCTCCTCCGGCAGCCCCGCACCCTGTACCCCCCGTATGCGCGTTCGGTTAGGCTGACCTTGCCTGGCTGCAGGTTCGAGCCCGGTGCCGCAGGGGCAACCCATAGGACGGCAACCCATAGAACGGAACGGGCAGAGGCAGGGCTCAGGTGAGAGACGGTGACCGGGCTAGTGCGCCGTCGTGCGCTCGCTGGGGCAGGACGCCCACGCGGGTGACGGGCGTCCCGGGTTCCGGCCCGGAGCCCGGGACGGGGCGTCGTGGATAGGATCGCGCTCACGGCCGGGGCCCTGTATGCCATTGTTCTGCTCCGCGCCGGAGGGACGTTCGCCGTCGGGTGGCTCGCCGGCGCCGGTGCTCGGCGCAGCAGGTTCGCCGAGCGGATCTCCTCGGCGAAGTTCCGACGCGCCGAGCGGGCGATCCAGCGGTGGGGCGCGCCGGCGGTGGCCATCTCCTTCCTGACCGTCGGTTTCCAGACCGCCGCCAACTTCCTCGCGGGCAGCATGCGCATGCCGTTGCCGCGCTACCTCCCCGCCCTGTTCGTGGGCGGAGCGGCCTGGGCGCTGATCTACGCGACCGCGGGGCTTGGCGTGCTCGAAGCGCTGGGAAGGCTCTTCGCCGAGCGGACGGCCCTTGGGGTGTCCGCCGTGGCCGTCCTCCTCCTCGCGGTGTGCGGGGTAGTGGTGTACCGCAGAAGGAGGGCGGCCCTGTCCTCCGGTGACACAGTGGCCGAGGAATCGTGAGCCCGTCCCGCGAGGGCGGGTGCCGCAGCGGGCGAGATGGACGCGCGGCCTCAGCTCTCCCGTCGAACAGCGCACGGGGATCACTCTCGCCCGCGTGCGGGAGATCGCGGCAGCCGTACTCCACGCCGGCAGCGGCGAGCAGCAGTGATGGCTGACAACTCCGTATCGCTAATCCCGGTCCCGCCTGCCGGCCTGAGCCGCCGGGCCCAGAGGTTCGTCGAGGTCGACGGCGTCCGTGTCCCGCGGCAGGACATTCGGCGCCACCGCGACGCGTGGATCGGGTACGGGATCCCCGCTGCGGAGATCGAACGGGCCGCGGCCTTCCAGGACCGCTGGGGTGGGATTGCCCTGCCGCCTGCCCCGTTCTACGAAGGTGTCCCCCGCATACTGGGCGCAGACCTTCCCGAGGGCTCGGCCACAGAGGGCTGGTCGTTTCCGGCAGGGAGCTGCCGGGTGTCCATGGCCTACGGATTCATGATCGGCCCCGAAGGCGCGTTCGGGATCGACGCCTACCGCTGGACACCCCTGCATGCCAGCACAGACGGATGGGTGGAGTCCTTGGCCCTTGCCGCCCACGCCCATCGCTGGGCCAAGACCGTCACAAGGATCAAGGGCAAGGCCGTGGAGGCATTGGACCTCGGTGGCTACGACCCGGTACCTGAAGTGCAGGGCCTGACCGACACCTGGTGGCGAGGCAAGGACTCGCTCATCGCCATCTACCGAGGCGAGACCGTCGGCCTTGACGCACCTCAATGCCTCGAAGCCCACGTCTACGGCGGCCTCGACGAGTGGGGGCTCCACGGCGGCTGACCGCTCGACCTACGTGGCCGGACGGGCCAACTATCGCTCAGTCACAATGTGTGTGCGCGAGCGCGGAGAAGGAGATGCTGGCTCCTGGCCTGCGCAGGCAGGATCTCGGCATGTCGACCGATCTGAGTGGCCTGATCGAGTGTCGGCCGGGGGGGCCGGCTGTGGGGTCCCGACGACGTATGGGAAGCCGGCATCGACCTCTGCCTGCTGAACAGGGGCAACGCCTACGACGGATTGGGCTGCCTCTTCGGAATCCGCAACTCGTTCGGCTTCCGCCCCCTGGCCGAGGGGCGCGGCCTCCCGGATGACGCCTCCAATGGGCTGCGCAGTGAGTACGCCGCCTACGGTGGCCCGGACGACGTGCAATGGCACCACCTGGCTGACATGGGCCCAGATCGCAGCCACCGACTGGCAGGAGACAGACGTCACCGGCACGCGAAGCCGCGCCTCGGCTGCGGGGGCCGATACCGACTGGAGCCGGGTCTGGAGCGTCATGGGCACCCTCACCGAAGTCCACGGCGCGGAAAACGTGCGTCTCGTCGTTTGGTTCCACTGACGTACGGCTGAGCTCGCTACTTAGCCAGGCGGGCCAAGTAGCGCGCTCAGTCACAGGTCCTGTTGGTCCAGGGGACCTGCTCGCTCTTCCCGCCTCGCCCGGCGCCGAGAGTCAGGAGGCAAAGAAAACTCCGGCGTGTGTCAGTGGGCGGCGCTACCGTTCGCTCATGTTCATGCGCAGCCGCAAGCGGCGTGATCCGCAGGCGGCGGATCTACGAGGATCGGTAGACGAGTCCCTCTCCGAGGGCGTCCCGGACTACATGGAGATCCCCCTGCGCCAGTGGGTGATGGCTCTCCTCCAAGACGACGAAACCAACGCACAGAGGATCGCCCTGCACCTGAAGCTGCGCGTCCACACCGGTCCCCGGGTGTACTCGCCGGCGAAGTTCCTGGCAGCTGGTACCACCAAGGAGCAGCTGCTCGATGTCGTCAACGCGATGCTGCACTTGAGCACGCCGCCGACTGCGCAGACGTACTACCTCAACCCGGCCACGTGGAGCGGCCGTCGGCAGTACCTGGGGACTCACGGGAACAGCGACCGCGAGCAGGCCATCGATGAGCTGGAGGACATGCTGACGCTCGCGGGATCCGCGTACCGCGTCAACGACGCTCGCACTGGGCTGGAGCTCCGGGTCGACGCAACGGCACAGCAGGCTGTCGCCAGCACTCTGGCAGCGGCTCGCACCCCGCAGAGCGGATCCGCCGCCGACCACCTGGCAACCGCTTGGAAGTGCGCGTACGGACGGGACCCGGACTCCTCCAAGGCGTACAGCGAAGCGATCAAGGCGGTGGAGTCGGCCTCCCAGTCCCTCATCGAACCGAACAACGCCAAGGCGACGCTCGGGACGATGCTGGGCATGATTCGGAACTCGCCGCAACGGTTCTCCACGGCGATCCCAGCAGCTGGGGGCGGGGACGACATCGCGCTGGTGGCCGACATGATGCGGCGCCTGTGGCAGGGCCAGACCGCCCGGCACGGATCGCAGAACCCGACACGACTCGAGAACCAGCGCGAGGCCGAGATGGCGGTGCACCTGGCCGCCACCCTCGTGCAGTGGTTCACCGCCGGCCTGGTTCAGCGCACGCCGTAGGAACGAATTCCCAGCACCTCCGGGCCCCGGCGCCGCTCGTGGGCGCCGTACCCGAGCCGGCGGGCCTGCCCAGACCGGACCCTGATGGAAGACAGATCTTATGAACGACCTGACGGTCGAGCTCTCCCAGGAGCAGACCATGCTCCTGACGACGATGGCACAGCAGTACCTCATGGAGGGCCAGTGGCCTGTCTGGCAGTTCACCGTCGACACCTTGGACCGGCTCGGCCTCGATGCCGAAGAGCTGATCCGCTCCCTGCCCCGTGTCGGCTCAACCGGACACGTGGGCCCCTCCTACGGGCTCACCTCGCACGCTGGGTTTCACATCGCAGACGACGACCGTCCTGCGCTCACGATCGCGGCATGCCTGCACCTGCCCGAGCTGCAGCCGTACATGGGCGAGCCCTTCCTGCGGGTCCTCCACACGCTGATCGCCATGCAGCGCAGCGCACCGCTGTCAACCCAGGAAGCCGCCAGGCCGCGTTTCACCACCGCGGACATCGAGCGGGAACTCCCCGGACTGCCCAAGGGCTTCGCGGCCAGGCTCCCCGGAATCTTGGCGTTGGAGCCGGCGACCTGGGGCGGCTCCAGCGGCACGTCGGAAGACGGTACATGGTGGCGAGAGCTACGCCGGGAGATCCGTCAGTACCGGGAGGTCAAGACCCTCCACGAGTACGTCCAGACCACCGCACGCCTCATCACCGCCCAGTCAGCCGAACTTCCGGTCGCCGCCCCCTTCGTGCCAGCCCCGGCGCCCGTCGTCGCACCGGGCCCCTACGTCGACGAGGCGCTGATCGCCGACCTGGAGGACAAGGGCACCACCTTCCGGCTGGACAAGCTGCTCGCCCTGGTCCGCGAGCTCAACGCCAATTACGCCGACCAGCATCCCTATGCCTGCCAGATGCTGCTGCGCGCGATCCTCGATCACGTGCCGCCGGTCTTCGGGCAGAGCAAGTTCCAGGGCGTGGTCGCCAACGTATCGTGGGGGAGGACCGACACGGCGTACGTCAAGAAGCTCGTCGACTTCCGCCACGGCGCCGATGATGTCCTGCACCGGCAGATCAGCACCCAGCCGAGCCGCATCGACCTGCACGACCTCCCGCCTCGGACGTACGTCAACGCGCTGCTCCAGGGTGTGCTCGTTCACCTTGCTGCCGTCCCGCAGCCTCAGGGCTCGTGAGCGTCCATGGGTTCGTCTCCGGGACAGGCGCCTCCGCTGAGTGGCCGAAGCCAGGCGTAGATGCCGTCGTGCGAAACACCAAGGCGTTCAAGGAAGCCGTTGCCGAAACGCTCGCGGAACTGGCCCGCGGGAGTGACGCTCGTGCCGGCGACCGTGGAGGACGTGATCGAGAAGCAGATCAGCACCGTGTCCGAGCGGCTCCGCATTCAGGTGCGCTCCGCCTGGCGGTACTTCGACGCCTCCACTACGGCCGACCACCTCGCCCAGAGCTTGTCCTCCTACGAAGAGAGCAGCAGCGAGAAGGACATCGGGTAGGCCCCCATGCCGCCGATTGACAACCCCGAGCTCGCCCTGGTCCTCGCTGGGGTGCCGGACTCGCTGGCCCAGACCGGCGGCGATCTCTACGCGGTCATCATCAACGTGGCGGTCAACGCCTGGATGGCCGGCCACATCCACGGCGAGGACGGCTGCATCGGATGCGACGGCAGCCGCGGCCCAGCCGGGCACGACTGGGAAGCGCGGATACGCATCATCACCGAGACGCAGCCGAACATCACCAAGTGGTTCGACCGCGACGTGTGGACCGCCGCCGTCAACGACACTGGCTTCACCGTCACCCGCCGCTGACCTGTAGCTCAGCTCTCGCTGAAGCCCTGGTCGAAGCCCTTGAGCACAGGGTCCAATTCAAGGGCCGCGCCACAGAGGTTGCACAGCCGGGTGCCCGGGTGCTGCGCCGCGTCCAGCGCCCGCTCCAGGGTCAGTACCGGCGCCCCGGCCGGCGCTTCCTCGCAGTCGACGGCGTGCACGACGCCCCGGCCGGGCCCGCGGCCGCCGGCCTTCGCCAGCACCCAGCCGCACGGGCGGCGCGGCCCCAACGCCTGCTCCACGGGCGAGGGCGGCTCCAGGTGCTCGGTGGGCACCTGGTCGTACCGGAAGCCGTCCACGGGCCGTACGTGCTGCGGAGCGCGCACCCAGACGCGATACTCGGCAGGCTCCACGCTGTCGCCGTACTGGTGAAGAGGCAGTGTTCCGACCTTGCACTATTCAGTGCGGCGGGCCCGCCTGGCTCCAGGCTGCGACGATGGAACGCGCAACTGACATACCCGAGAGCTTCGCCGATGCTGCGGAACCGACCCGGGTGAACGACTACGACAGTTTCGCCGAGGCGTACGCGGCGGAGAACGAGAACAACCTCGTGAACGCGTACTACGAACGGCCCGCGATGTTAGCCCTCGCCGGAGACGTGGCTGGCCACCGAGTTCTGGACGCCGGCTGCGGCTCAGGCCCACTGACCGCCGCACTGCGCGACCGCGGCGCGGTCGCCACCGGGATCGACGCCAGCGCCGGGATGCTCGCACTGGCCAGGCAGAGGCTCGGTGATGACGTAGCCCTGCACGTGGCCGACCTGGGCGAGCGCCTGCCGTTCAAGGACGGCGCGTTCGACGACGTGGTCGCGTCGCTGGTCCTGCACTACCTGGAGAACTGGGGGCCGGCGCTGGCCGAGTTTCGGCGAGTACTCAGGCCCGGCGGCCGGCTGATCGCGTCCGTGGATCACCCGGTCACGGCGTACACGTTCCGGGACCCTCGGCCCGACTACTTCGCGAACACAAGCTACACCTTCGACTGGATGCTCGGCGGGCAGTCCACCCCGCTGCGACTCTGGCGAAAGCCGTTGCACGCAATGATCGACGCTTTCACGACCGCGGGGTTTGGCCTGTCCGTCATCAGCGAGCCGCAGCCTGACCCAGCCGCCCGGGCACTGTTCCCCGACGGCTTCGACGACCTTTCAACCAAGCCCTGCTTCCTGTTCTTCGTCGTCGAGGCGCTGCCGTCGGTCACTGGCCCGGAGTAGCGAGTCGAGGCCGCTGGGGACGTCGAGCTCGCCCAGGTGAGATGACGTCAGGTGCCTGAGCAACCCTGCCGAGGGAACGTCACGTCCGGGCTGCGAGGTAGTGGGTCCAACTGTCGTTGGCGTATCTGGCCCACGTCTCCGCTGTGGCGGGGCTGAGGCCGAACAGATCGGCGACGACGATGGGCGGGAGCGTGGTTACGGCCTCGATCATGGCTGTGTTTCTGGCGCTGAGGACCGGCAGGCCGTGCTGCCTGAGCAGGTTGTCCACCCCGTGGGGGTTGCGGGGCTGATGGGGGAACTTACCTGGTAGCAGGTAGGGGGAGGCTTCGTCCAGGGCCCGGCGCATGCGGGTGGTGGTGCGCGGCTGATCGATCTGGTCCTTGATGAGCTGGCCCAGTTTGGGCGGGAGCAGCACAGGGTGGCGGTCGATGGTCAGGTAGGAGCCGGTGTCGTCCTGATGGAACCGGTCCGTGGTGATGTTGATGATCTTGGCGACGGGCAGGGCGTAGAGCCGGACCAGGGCACCAATGATGCGGACCTCACGGGGCAGCGTGCTGTCGTTGAGGCAGCGGCGTAGCTGTTGGTCGTACTCGTCGGCTGTCTGGAAGTTGACGGCGAACGAGCGCCCTCGCTTGGGCAGCTCGACTGGGCCCGTCAGGCGCCGGGCTGTGGCCCAGCGGATGAAGGAGCCGATCACGACGTGCTGGGTGGGGTGGCTGGTGAGCCAGAGGTCGAAGTCCGCCTGGCTCAGGGTGGCCAATTGCTGTTCGCGCTCGTCGAGCCAGGCCAGGAACTTGATGGCGGCTTGCACGTCCTTGATGTCGCCCGAGGCGGCGCCGTGCGTGTAGCGGCCTCGGGCGGCGCGGCGGCGGGCGTCGCGGACGACGTGCCACTCGGCGAAGGGCCGCACGATGGTGGCCTGGTGGCCGGGTAGTCGGGGGAGGTGTTCATTGCGCTCGGGCAGGACTCCTGCGACGACGAGCAGGGAGCGGACGTGCCGGGTGGTGGTGCCCTGCGGGAGGGTGTCGAGCAGTTCGTGGGTGATCGGCTCCGAGCGGGCGGCGAGCTGGGCGAGCGCCTTGGCGGAGGGGCTGCGGCGCAGCCAGCCCAGTACGGGATAGGGGTTCTCCGCGCTGTTCAGAGCGTCGGCCATGGCCTGCAGAGGTCCGGTACGTCGCCGTCCTTCCCACCAAGCAAGGCACGGACCCGTTCGTCCAGGACACAGCGGGGACACTGGCCGTTCTCGGAGAGATCACCGGGCTGATCGCACCTGTCGCAGCGGGCCCCGGGGTCGTCCCGTCCGCAGCAAGTGGCACAAAGGTCGCTGCCGTCATGTACGCGGCCGATCATGATGCGCTGATCCCCGCATGAGGAGCAGGGCGCCGGCGTCGCACGCCGGGTCTGGTAGCAGCCCGAGCAGACTGGCCCGAGCGGCCAGACCGTCTTCGTACGCCGGTCATGGCCGCACAGAGCACAGGTGCGGATGGGGCGCGGCCAGCAGGAACGGCAGTGGAAGGCTCCCTGCCGCTGACTGACCTGTCCGCCGTGGCGCCACCGGCCGCAGACGGTGCATTCGCCCTCCGGCCCGCGGTAGCACCGGACACAGATGTCCGGCTGCCCGCCGGTGCCGCGCACCAGGATCTGCTCGACCTCGCCGCACACGCCGCACGGACGTTTCGGCCCCTCGTAGCAGGTACCGCAGACCGGCCCTGCGGGGGTTCGGGCGTTGACCCTGCGCATCCGGCCGCAGCCGACGCACGTCCGCTTGATCCTCGGGGCGCAGTTGGAGCACAGCGCGGTCCCGTCTTCCCGGCGGTAGCCCGGAGGACGCACCCCGTGGCACTTCGCGCACTCGGTGACCACCAGGGGATCGCTGCGGTAGCAGCGTCGGCACATCGGCCCGTCCTGGCGGCGGGTGACGATCTGGTCGATCTGCCCGCAGCGTCCGCACGGGCGGAAGTTGTCCCGGGCCCAGCACCAACCGCAACAACGCCCTTCAGATGAACGCTCGGTAGGCAGCGGGTCCGTGCGTCCGCAGCGGACGCACGTCACCCTTGGGACTGCGTCCGCGTGCCCGGCGGCGTGCAGCAGATTCCGCAGCCGGACCACACTCACCGGGCCGGCGACCACCGGGACGGTCAACCCGTCGGGCGTCTGCTCCAGATACCGGGCAAGCTCCCGAACCGGCATGGGCCCCCACCCCTTCGCCTGTTCGACGGCAGCCTGCGCGGCCCCGGCCGTCAACCCCGGCCCGACAGCCCGGCACAGGCGGGCCACCACCCAGGCGCGGGTGCCCTCCAGCTCCGCCTGGGCTTCCCGCTGCCGCGGGGTTCGGTAGCTCACGACGGGCCGGGACGGCGGACGACAGTGCGACGCGGCGCCGCCGGAGCCGGCCCCGGCGTGCCGTCGGCGCTCTTGCGGACCTGCGCGTTGACGACTTCCGGTTTGATCAGGTCGTTCGGTGTGCAGTCCAGGATGTCGCACAAGGCGACCAGGGTGTCCATGCTCAGGCGCTGCGGCGGCTGCGTGACCAGCCGGTACACCTGCTCACGCGAGAGCGTGATGCCGCGCTCTGCGAGCAGCGGGACCAGATCCGAGGTCTGGAACATCCCTTGATCTGCCATGAGCTGGCGCAGCTTCCACTGGTAGCCCATCTTCTTGATCACACCGTCACGCTCCAGTCGTCGCCCAGGCGGTCCTTCATCGAAGCCTCCAGCAGCTGGTTGCGGTACTCGTTCGAGACGCCCATGTAGATGGCGGTGGTGGCCGCGTGGGAATGACCGACCTGTTCCTGAACGAACCGCGCCGGGTAGCCGAACTCGGTCAGGTGGGTGATGTAGCTGTGGCGCAGGCAGTGCAGGTCGAGGTCCTCGTCCAGGCCCGCGTCCTGCCGGGCCGCGACGAAGGCTTCGTTGATCGAGCGGGGCGACAGCCGCCCGACCCGCTCGGTCACCCACAGCGCCGGGTGCCCGCCCGGTGAGAAGCGCGGCCGGATCTCCGTGATCCACTCGTCGAGGACATCGATCGCCCAGTCCATCTCGGGAACGGTCAGCACCGTGCGCCGTTTGGGAGGCGCCCCCTTTGAGGACTTCCCGAAACGCACCATCATGCTGCCGTAGGCGCCGAAGTTCGGGGCCTTCCGGTTGCGCCGCAAATCCACCAGGTCGACCCGGGACGACTCGGTACGGCGGGTGCCGTAGGCGTAGATCGTCTTCAGTACCGCCGCGTCCCGCAGCGCGGTCAAGGCACCCTTCCGCCCCTGCCCCTGCACCCTGGCCGGGCGGGCGTCGGCCGCATCGAACAGCGCCTGAACTTCGTCGTAGTCCAGCGGGCGCCGGCGGGGATCCGCCTCGTACTCCACCGTGTGCAGGACCGAGTTGCCCTCGTGGAAGACCTCCTGCGGGGCCTCACCGAATCTCTCCAGGCAGGTCTCGATCCACCTGTAACGCCGGTCGAGCAAGTACTCCAGGAAGAGAGAGATCGTCACCTCGTACGTGCGGGCCGTGGACATCTGGATCGGCTGCGTACCGCTGCGGAGGTGCGCGATGAATGCCTCACCTTCCGCTGGAGTCCACTGCCACGGGTACAGGCCGGTGAACCCCTCCAGGCGCTGCACCAGACGCAGGCGCGGATCGATCGTCTTGGCCTTCAGGAAGCGTGCCGCCTGCTGGCGAGCCCAACCACGCTCGCACGCGCGGAGACCGTCTACACCCGGTGGATTCGGGAGCGACTGAAGGAGGCCCGCCGTGTTCGCTGCGAGGACCTACTGCGCTGTTTGGCCGTATCCGGTGGTGGCGCAGGGTAGCGGCTATAGGTTCTTTATGTTGATGTAAAGAATTGCCGGATCGGGGTGGTGTGGTGGACATTCCTTTGATGGACGCGGTGGCCGTGGTGCGGGACGAGCTCATCGCGGCGGCTGCGCAGGGCGGTGAGCATCCCGAGGTGGTCTTCGCGGTGGGGCCGGTGGAGATGGAGTTCGAAGTCGAGTTGCGTGCGGACGCGAAGGCGAAGGCCGGGTTCAGGCTGTGGGCGGTGAGTGCGGAGGGGGAGGCCGGGGTATCGCGCGGCCGTACGCACCGGGTCTCGTTCACGCTTACGCCGAGGAGCGCCGGTGGTGGGGATCTGCTAGTTGGTGGGGTGCACGGCCGTCCGACAGGCCCTGGGGACAGTTCGGGTCGCATTCCGGACTGACCGGCCCGGGCCGCGGTCAGTGCGGGTGGTTGGCGGCGTTCTTGGGAGGTCGGGTGGAGCGGGCGCGTTTGATGGGGGTGGCCGGGCCGGGTGGTCCGGGGTCGGGATATGTGGTGGGTGGCCGGCTCGTGCTGACGTCCGCGCATATCGTCGCGCGCACTTCCGTGCGGGTGGAAGTGTTCCAGCCGGGTGGCGTCCACACGTGGGGAGGCGCGGTGGTGTGGTGCGGCACTTCCGGCGGGCGGGATGATGCCGCGCTGGTCCTGCTTGACGATGATCCGCACCGGCAGGCTTCTGCGGGGGCGGTGCGCTGGGGTCGGCTGGTGACGGAGCGGTCCGGTACCGGTTGCGAGACCTGGGGCCTGCCGGATATGGCCCAGCAGTCCGGTGCTGCGGTGGAGGCTGTGCAGCTGCAGGGGCGGATGAATCCGGGCACCGGATTTGTGGGTAACCGGCACGTGATGGACCTGCTCCAGCACCCCCCGCAGTGGTGGCAGGAGGGTAGGTCGCCGTGGGGTGGCCTGTCTGGGGCGGCGGTGTTTTGCGACCAGCTGCTCGTGGGCGTGGTGGCCTCGGACCGAGCGCACTCCGGGCACGGGCAGCTGAATATCGTGCCGGCCTACGTCCTGCACCACGATCCCGCTTTCCGGGCCGCCTTGGCCGAGCATGGCGCGGGTGCTGCGGGGCTGGAGGCGGTGGAGTTCCAGCACCTTTCCGAACCCGCAGCCGCCCCTGCGCGGCGGGCAGCGCTGTCCTCGCCGACTGCGTTGCTGCAGGCGGGAAGACAGACGGTGCCCTTCCACGGCCGCGAGGAACTGCTGGAGCGGCTGCTTGGGTGGTGTGTGCTGGGCGGGTTTGGGGCGTGGCTGCTGCACGGGTCGGGAGGGCAGGGAAAGACCCGTCTCGCCTACCACCTCGCCGGTCTGCTGGCGGCCGACGGGTGGGCCGTGCTGTGGCCCAAGGCCAGCGTGGCCGATGACCGGCTACGGGAAGTGCGGGACGCGGCGAAGCCCCTGCTGGTGGTCCTCGACTACGCCGAGACCCGCACCGCCCAGCTCACCGCACTCGTCGAGGCCGCAGCCGACCACCCAGGCACCACCCCGCTGAAAGTTCTGCTGCTTGCCCGCACCGACGGCGACTGGTGGGCCGAAGCGAGATCCGCAACCAGTCTTGTCGAGGACTACCTCGACCACTCCCGCTCGGAGCGGCTGGTTCCGCTGGAGGACGACCCGGACCAGCGGCCTGGGGCATACCGCACCGCTGTCCGCGCACTCGCCGCTGCCCTCCCCAGCGTCCAATGCCTCGCCGGGCACGACTGGCACACCGCCGCCGACACTCTGCCCGTACCCAGGCTCGACCACGACGGGTACGCCAACGTGCTGACCCTGCAGATGACCGCGCTGGCCGACCTCCTCGACACCGCCGCACCGGCCGACCCGACAGGGGCGGGAGAGGAGGAGACGGAGAGAGTGGCGGACCGGCTGCTCGGGCATGAACGACGCTACTGGAAGCAGAGCGCGGCCACCTGCGGACTCACTCCCCGCCTGAGCCTGGGCACACTGGAGGCGGCGCTCGCAGCCGCCCACCTGGCCGGCGCAGCCGAACACGACCAGGCCGACCACATCTGGTGCAGCCTGCCCGCACTGGCCGACCAGCCGCGAGACCGCCGCGACGCCGTCACCGCCTGGATCGCCTCCCTCTACCCCGCAACTGGTTCAAACCTGCCATGGGGCGTGCTGCAGCCCGACCGCCTCGCCGAACGCCACGTCGGCCGCGTCCTGGAAAACGACCCCGCCCTCGCCGAACGCCTCCTCGACGGCGCCGACGACGCCCAGACCACCCAGCTGCTGACCGTTTATAGCCGCGCGGCCGCCCACACCGTCTTCCACGGCCGCCTGGACGCCCAACTGACCGGCCTGTGCACACGCCACTCCAACATCGCCGCCCAGATCGTCACCACGGCCGTCCAAGTCGACCACCCCAGCCCCATCATCAGGGCCCTCGACACCCTCACCACCGACCCCACCACCCCTCTCGACACTCTCACTGCCTTGTTCCGCGCGATCCCGCGCTTCACCCAGCGCCTCGCCAAAACCGCCGCGCAGCTCTCTCAGGCCATGGCCGGCTGCTACCGCACGCTCGCCGAAACAGATCCGGACACCTACCTCCCTTACCTCGCCTTCTTCACGAACCACCTGTCGGTCCGGTTGAACGAGGTGGGGCGGCGTGAGGAGGCCCTGGTCGCGATCGAGGAGGCCGTGCGCATCAGCCGCTCGCTCGCCGAAGCCAACCCGGACGTCCACCTATTCGACCTCGCCATTTCCCTGGCCAACTTGTCTATGCAATTGGGGGAGGCGGGGCGGCACCAGGAGGCCCTGTCTGCGGGTGAGAAAGCCGTCGCTTATTACCGCAGGCTCGCCGAAGCTGACGCGACCTACCTGCCCTGGCTGGCCGCATCCTTGAATACCCTGTCCGACCAATTGGCGGAGGTGGGGCGGCGTGAGGAGGGCCTGGCCGCGATCGAGGAGGCCGTGCGCATCAGCCGCTCGCTCGCCGAAGCCAACCCGGACGCCCACCTGCCCCACCTAGCTGTATCCCTCAGCAACCTGTCCAACCGATTGGCGGAGATGGGTTGGCGTGAGGAGGGCCTGGCCGCGATCGAGGAGGCCGTCCGCATCGACCGCTCGCTCGCCGAAGCCGACCCGGACGCCCACCTGCCCAACCTCGCCAAAACCCTGACCAACCTGTCCAGCAGGTTGGGCGAGGTGGGGCGGCGTGAGGAGGGCCTGTCCGCGATTGAGGAGGCCGTGCGCATCCGCCGCTCGCTCGCCGAAACCAACCCGGAGCGGTTCCAAGGGCACCTGCGTGAATCGCTGGATGTCGATGCTTGGCTCGAAGCCCTGCCCCAGTAGGTAGCCAGCAGCTCCTTCGCCGTATCAAGCCACTCAGCCGAAAACGGCTGGTGGAATGAGGCTGGCTGGACGAGGATGCACCCGGCTTGTTTACCCCGTCCCACCGCCGGAGGGTGGATTCGTCCAACTCCCCGTAGAAACAGGGCTCTTCTCCCTACATTCGGAGGTGCCAACCAAACCGAACCAGGAGAGAAGAGCCCTGGGATGGAACAGTACGACACCGGCGCCACCGATGACCCGTTTGCCCGTTCCGTCGACGCCTTCGAGACGCTGGTGGACCCATGCCGAGCTGGAGGAACAACTCGACGTGGCGGGGCGGGAGCTATTACGGCAGCTGCTGCAGGACCATCTGGACCTGCGCGCCCGTCGGGAGGAAGACCAGGTCCGCGCCGGTGACCGGCCGGTCGTGGTCGGGCCGGAGGGGCAGGTGCGGCCCTGGCGCGAGGCAGGCCACGCGCGCTGACTGGCCGGCGTGTTCGGGCTGGTCCGCGTCACCCGGGTCGCCCACCGGGGCCCGGCGCCTGCAATGTCACCCCGCCGACGCTGCGCTGTCCCTGCCCGCCGGCCGGCACTCGATGGGCCTGCGCAAGCTCGCGGTCACCGAAGCGGTGCGCGGTTCGTTCGACCTGGCCCACCACGCGGTGTCGCGCCGCTGCGGGAAGGTGCTCGGCAAACGGCGGCTGGAAGAACTCGTGGTCGCCGCAGCGGTCGACGTCGACGACTTCTACCGCGCGAGAATCCCCCTCCCGTACAGCCGGGACATGCAGGTGGACGGCAAGGGTGTTGTGGCTGAGCACGGTGGTTGTCACCAGCGCCCTGTCGCGACCTGGTGTTTTTCCCCGGCGTGAGCACGGTTGTTGTCACCGGATGAGCGCGTTACTTGTCACCAACTTGCCGTTCGCAGGCTTGTTGTCACCTGCACCGATCGCGCGAGGCGGCCCTCACCTGCGCCAGTTGGCGTGGCCGATCTTGCAACAGCTCCGGCCGAGGGCCGTGGTGACAGATACCGCGCTCACGGTGACAACCATCGTGCTCAGGCACAGGCATAGTCATGCGGCCCGAGGCCCTGCGCGAGGCCACCCGCCGTGCCGCCGCGAAAGCCGCCGGCGGCCATCGCGGGCGGCTCGCGCAGGGCGAGAAGCCGAACCGGAAGCGGATGGCGACCGTGGCCTGTGTCTTCGACACCCGCCCCGCCCCCAGAGGCCCTCACGACGCTCCACCCACCTGGAGGCCGCAGCAGCGAGCGCCGGGCCCGCTCGGGCCCGCGGGCCGAGAGCAAGTGGTGCACCGCCTCTCTGGTCCGCCCGCCCGAGCAGGTCATCGCCGACGCCTTCGACCAGGCCCAGGCCCGTGACCCGAAGCATCTGCGGCCGTGGATCGGCCTGGTCGACGGCGCCCGTCACCAGCTCGACCTGATCACCGCCGAGGCCGGACGACGCGGCGTCACGATGCGCGTGCTGCTGGGCTTCGTCCACGTCGCCGAATATGTCTGGGCCGCCGCCCACGCCTTCCACAAACCCGGCACGACCGAAGCCGGAACCTGGGTCGCCGACCACCTGACCACGATCCTCGCAGGCCACGCCGCCCGCACCGCCCACGAGATCACGGCCCACGCCGACCAAGAAGGACTACCGGCCGCCCGACGCGAGGCCGTCGACGCCTGCCACCGCTACCTGACCGGCCACCTCGACCAGCTCCACTACGACACAGCCCTCGCGGGCGGATGGCCGATCGCCACCGGCGCGGTCGAGGGTGCCTGCCGCTACTTGATCGCCGACCGCCTCGACATCACAGGCGCCCGCTGGGGCCTTCACGGAGCCGAAGCCGTCCTCCGGCTCCGCACCCTCGTCTCCAACGGCGACCTCGACGCCTACTGGCGCTACCACCTCGCCCGCGAGCACGAGCGCCTCTACCCCAGCCCCCAACGGAACTACGCCCTCACCGCTTGATCGCGAGCTTCGCCCGAAACGAACGGCACCCGACGCCATTGAAGGCTTAGTCCGCCGATGCCAGCCCGCTCGTGACAGCGGCGTGCCCGAAACAGATCCGGGGCATCATCTCGTGAGCGCTGTTGGGCAACAAGGGGGGTTCGAAGGCGGCTTCAGGGCCCCTCTCCGGGCCGAGCAGAAAGCTGTCGGTGAACGAAACGGCCTGCAGCCAACCCCGTGCGTCGGTGACCTTGACCGCCGATACATCACCGCTTCCGCGCCGCACGACGGTCGCGCCCTTCACAAGCGTGCCCCAGGCCCCGGGGCGGGGGGCCGCCGGGTCCCAGCCGCCAGTGAACCGGCTCTTGTAGATCCGGAGCCGTCGGTCATCGGTCTGCTGTACCCAGGAGGCGGCCGCGTCGACGTACGGCAGGAATCCCGAGGCGATTCCGTCGACCGCCCACTGTTCCTTCCAGACGCGGCGGAAGTCGGCCACGTCGTCGAGGCCCTGCTGACGGGTCGTCCACCAGAACGGGGCGTCGTAGCGGGAGTCTGGGCGGAGACCGTTCATCAGGGTGTGCAGGCGGGGTACGCTCGAACTGAACGCACTGACGACGACGCGGCCCACGGCCGGCTGCGGCCGGTGCACCGCTGCCTCAGCGCCGCGCGGAAAGTCCCGGGGAATCCACAGACACAACTCTCTGAGCAGACGCATCAAGGTGGCCGGGGACTCGAACGGCTCGAAGTGGCTGGACGGCGCCACGGGGATCACAATGACCGCGGCCCGGCGCGCGGCTGCGAGCTGGTAGGCCAGGAAGTGTTGGCTGAGCAGGTGGAATACCGGGATGTCGATGAACCGCTGGGCGGCGTCGGCGTTCCCCTGAACATTCTTGGCTGCCACGATGCCGTACGGGTAGGGCTGTCGGAACGGGTACCCGACCTGCGGAATGACCAGTCGGTTGTTGGTGTGGGGATGCAACCAGACCACGAAATCGAGGGCTTCCGTCCTGGGGTCGTGCAGCCGTTGGGGCACCCACACGCCGACGGCGAAGCGCGGGCCCGGGCTCGGGTCGTCGCCCACCTCTCCGTACTCGACGAGGTAGAGCCGGCCCTCACGGTTCGGGTCGACGGTGTGCAAAGTGGTCGTGAACCGTGTCCACCCGGGGGCCGTCGTGGTCTCGGAGAGCAGTTCCGGCGTGGCCACGTGGAAGCCGCTGATCACTCGCTGAATCCGCGCCTGGGTGCGGTAGGCCGTACGGTCCTGGGTGGTGAGCGCCGTACGGTGGTCGAGGTCGAGGGGGACAAAGTTCGGTTCGGTCGGGGGCCGCCCGCGTCTGCGCGCCTCGGCGTTTTTCCGGTCCGCCTCGTCCAGCCTGGCCTGATGTGCCGAGGCCCGCCGCGTCAGTTCGGTCTCGGGAATGTGGCCCAGCGGAGCGGGCCGGACGCGGCCGAGCGTGGCCGTGACGGTGACCTCACTGCCGGTCGTGCCGACCCGGCGAGTGGAGTTGGTCCAGCGCCAGACGCGCTCGCCCGGGTTCCGCACGAGCGCCATGGCCAGTGCCGCGTAGCGGGCGTGCCGCAACTCGCAGACAATGCTCTGGGCCGCCTCCGGGGCGACGAAGGTGAACGTCGCGCCGGAGAGCGTGACCTCGGGCAGCCGCTGGACCGCAGCCCCCGCCCAGATGCTCCGGGTCAACCGCGCGCCCGCGACCGGCGCACCGCCGGCGTTCTCGACAGTGACGGTGATCCGCCAGTCGGCCGAGGCCATCGCGCTACGCCGCCGGCTTCACGCACGCCGGGACCGGACCGGCATGTGTTGATGTGGTCACAGCTGCTGGCCCGTCTTGGGGTCGTACTTGACGCTGACGGCGACGACTTGGTCGGTCGGGAGCACCTCGACCCATTGATCGAAGATCTGATAGGGCTCCGCGGGCCGGAAGCCGCCGGCCAGGGGATCGAACCCGTTCTCGAAGACCTTGTCGGCGGCGAGCGTTGTGTCGAACTCCTCCTGGGCCAGGGACCGCAGGTGGCCGGCGAGGAGGTCCAGAACCTGGCCGACCGTCTTGCCCTGGTAGTCGTCAGGGTCGTCTGTCTGTCTTGTGTACGTCTTGCCAAGGCCAGCTTCTCCTTCGACCTTCTTCAGCCACGCGAGCGCTGCTTGTTCGTGGCCGGGCCGGACGGGAAAGACCACTTTGGCCCAGGCGGCGTTCAGGAATTCGTTGCGGCGCTCGTCGGCGTCGATTTGGATCAGCCACCCCAGTGAACTTCCGAGGGGGGCCGGCACGGTCTCCTCGGAGATCAGGTAGTTGACCCGCCACTCGTACGGCGTCGATGGCGATGCGCTATTGGGCAGCGCGTAGAAATCCGCACCGGAGTACCATCCTGCGACCGTCTGGCCGGCCAAAGGCGGCAGTGTCTTGCCGGGTTCGGGCTTCGGGATGGCGCGTACGGGATACCTGCCGGCGCTCTCGGCGGAGGGCATGGGCGCGTTCACCGCGCCAGCGCGCCAGAAGTCGGGAGAGACGAAGTACAGCATCTCGTCGACGTCGAAGAACTTCTGGATCTCTTCTGCCGCCAGGTACGGCGTGTTGTTGTTGGGCGTGGGGTAAATGCCCTCCGGCAGCTGCTTGATCAGTTTCCGGAACACGCACCGCCGCTCCTCGTTGCGCAGGTCCTCGGAGGAGCGGAGACGCATCGAGCTGATCAGGCGCAGCCGCTCACGGACGGCCTGGCCGTACGCCTCGTGCTCGAGCCGGTCGACCTCCTTCTGGTATTCGGCCTGTGCCGCGTCGTTGAGTGCCTTGACCTTATTCTTGGCCTCATCCGTCGGCTCGTAGACGAGCGTGACATCGAATGGCAAGGATTTGCGGCCCTGGAAGTTGGCGTACGTCATTTTCACGTTGAGCGTGTGGGGGTTGGTCGACGTATTCACTGTGAACGGTGCGAACTCGACCTGGGCGCCGTGTTTGTCTAGGGAATGCACCTTGCTGAAGATGTAGCCCTCAGGAACGGGTGGCAGCGGCTTGGGGAAGCAGAACTGGATGATGTCGTCCTCCCCCGGGAGGTAGTCGGGAGTATCGTTAAATCCCCGGCAATCGTTGCCCGCCTCGGGTAGATAGGTTAGCTCGGCCTCGTCGTCCGGGCCCTGCTCGTGCTGGAAGGAGATTTCGAAGTGGTAGGGCACTTCCTTGCTCGCCGGTTCCGGGATCTTCTCCGGCTTCTGGATCGCGCTGAGATCAGGCGCGTCAACAACGTGCACCATGTCCCCCAGACCGAGTTCCCTGCCGGGATCCATGAGGTGGATCTGCCAGCACAGGCGTGTTCCGATGTGTTGCAGCTGGATGCCGACCTTGCGCATCTTGCGCCGCATCTCGTAGTTCACCAACTCGAGGGTGTTGTTCTGGAGGACGTAGCGGCGGCTCGACGTGTCGGTGGTCTCCGTAACCGTCCGGAACGTCGTCTTGAAGTTCCGCTTGATCTCGCTGGTGACCTTGGAGGTCTGCGTGCGGGCGCGCTTGTGCGTCGTCTCGGCACCCCGCTTGACGGTGTTCTGGGTACTGAAACTGAGACTAGCGTCGGCATGATAAATCTTGGCGTTCACCCCACCCGTGGCGCTGACGCCGAGTTTCGTGTCGTTGGAGTTCTCCTCCTTGACAGCATCCGAGACATCTGTCTGATCGGTGAGGCTCTCCTCGCTCTTGCGGGAGACCTCCTCCGACTGCTCCACCACCTTCTCGACCAGGGTGCGCCGTGTGCTGCTCTCCACCACCTCGACGGTGCCTCCCGGACTGACCCAGATGTGTCCCGAGGGGGTGCCTAGGAAGTTGTCGAACTCGAAGAAGTACTCGCGGAAGAGGTTGACCAACCCCACCGGCGATAGTGCTCCCCCCGCGCTAGCACTGTAGCGGTCGGCCAGGGCCTTCAGACCGGGCTGGATGAGCGTGAGGGCGTCGCTCCCGTGGAAATTCGCACGGGTGAGGTTGCCGATATCGGACGACGGGTGGATCGGAACCGCAGACATTCCGGCCGTCGCCCCCACCCACCCGGACAGCGGCTGGTAGACGCCGAACAGTTCACTGTCGTACGGCAGCGCCCCTGCGAAGTCGTACAAGGGCCGTCCGGTGAACGCGGGGGCGCCGGCAGCGGGTACAACCAGACGCTGGGAATGGCTGGCCACGCCGCCGTCGGGAACGGCTTCGAACTGGACCTCCACCAACTCGTTGCCGGGAGTGGCCTTGAAGAGCTGGACCTGGCCGCTGGATGTTTGCGCCGCGGCGACGAACGCGATCATCACGCTGCCGGGCGCGCTGGCCCGGGCCGCCACGTACTGGCGTGTCCCGTCCGGGCTCCGCCACACGAGAGTCCCGTTCACCGCGTCCACGCCGGGATAGGCGCTGGGGTCCACCACCGTGACGCTGCCCGGGAAGGCCATGGTCATCCGGCGCCCGATGACGATCTCGGTGTTGGAGCCCTCCACCTTGTACGACCAGATCCGATATGCGCCGCCGCTGGACGCCACAGGAAGCGATGACGTGCCCAGGAATGTGACCGTGTACGTCATCGAGACGCTCCTCACCTCGTCGTGTTCCTATCGTCATATTCGCGTGGCATCCGGAGCGAGGCGCGGTCAGAGGCGGCCAGCCATCCGAATGGCTGGCCGATCGGGTGACGGCGTCCCCTCATCGGGTCGGTGCGCAGCGCGTGAGATGTACGGATGGGACGATGTCTCATCAGCTACGGGAGGTGCACGCGTGAACGTCTATCTCGTCGAGTACACGACACCCAGGACCCCGCCCCTGAGGGAACGCAAGGTGGAGGCAGACGACTTCGCGGTGAGGGACGCGTTCGTGGAGTTCACCACCGCCGACGGCAAAAAGGTCTTCAGCGTCCGCGCCGAGACCGTTGTGACCATCGCCAAGGCGCCCCCGGCACCACCGACCACGTAAGGATGCCGAACCGGGATGAGTAGCTCTTCTGGAGTGAAGGACGTGGGTCAGGCGTTCAGCCGGTAAGTGGCCTGGCCAGGGCCTGGGTAGAGCCGTTGGTGTTCGCCTTCGGTGTGGAAGGTCCAGTAGGCGTCGAGGTTGCCGCTGGTGGTGAGGGCGCGGAGGCGAAGGACGGCTTCGGCTCCTTCGAGACCCCAGCGGGCTCCGGTGATGTTGAGGCGGTCGCCGATGAGGTGGCGGCAGGCGCCTTCGACGGCGCCGGTGGCGATGGGCCAGCCGGCGGCGAGGGCGGTGTCGTAGTGGAGCTCGTCGAGGTGGCCGGTGAGGTAGCGGTGGCAGGCGGCGATCGCGTCGCGTCGTTGCCGGGGCAGTTGTTGTCGGCCGCCCTGGGTGAGCATCTCGTCGGCGGCACGATCGGCGTGGCCTGCGAGGATCGTGGTCAGATGGTTCGCGGCCCAGGTCTCGGCGTCCTGGCTGCCGGGTGGGTGGAAGGCGTGGGCGGCGGTCCAGACGTATTCGGCGACGTGGACGAAGTCGATCAGGACGTGAAGGGTGGCCTTGCGGTGTTCTGCTTCGGCATGGATCAGGTCGAGCTGGTGGCGGGCGCCGTCGACGAGGACGACCCAAGGCCGCAGACGGCCGGGATCACGGGCCTCGGCCTGGTTGAACGCCTCCGTGATCACCTGCCCGGGGGTGCGGACCACTGAGGCGGTGCACCACTTGTTCCGGGCCGGCGGTCCTGGTCGTGGGGTGCGTTCGCCGGTGCGGCCGCTGGGCGGATGGATCACGTCGTGCGGACGGCGGGGTGCCGGGCGGGCGTCAAAGACGCAGGTCACGGTCGCCATCCGTTTCCGGTTCGGTTTCTCACCCGGCGCCAAGCGCCCCCGCAGCCCGGCTCTGGCGGCCTTCTCGGCCTTGCGGCGGGTCGCCTCCCGCAGTGCCTCGCGCCGCATCACGATCCCCTTGCCGTCGGCCTGGATCACCACTGGCATGTCCCGGCTGCAGGGCACCGGCACTTGGGCCTGGTGGAACGCGTCGATGTCCGCTGCGGCGGCGACCACCAGTTCCTCGAGGGCGCGTTTACCGATCACGTGTCCGCAGCGGCGGCGGACGGCGTCGACGGCCTGGTCGTAGGAGCCGCGGACCGCCTCGGTGACTGCCAGACGCTGCAGGCCCAGCGAGTGCCGTCCCGCGGGCAGCGACAGCCGCGCGTCCGCGGGATGGACGTTGCTCAGCCCCGGCCCCCGGTGGGCGATGCGGCGGACACGGACATGCCCGACCAGGCAGGACAGCCACCGCTCGTGTCCCCGCTCCCGCCAGGGACGCTCCACCCCGTCCGGGCCGACCACCGGCGCCGCCGACTCGCGGACATGTACTTCCTCGCGGTGTGCGCGCAGGTCGAGATGGTCCTGCAGCAGCTGCCGCAGCAACTCCCTCCCCACGGCTTCGAGATGTTCCTCGAGCTCGGCGTGCTTCCAGTCGCCGGCCCCATGGCCCGAGAGGGTGGCTGTCAGCGCTTCGAAGGCACTGACCGAGCGGGCAAACGGGTCAGCGGGAAGGCTGGTGTCGTAGTGTTCCATCCGGGCTCTTCCCTCCGGATCCGATTTGGTTGGCACCTTCGAATCTAGAGAGAAGAGTCCTTCGTTTACCGCGAGTTGGGCGAATCTGTTGTTCTTGCGCGTGATGGGGTGAACAGGCCCGGGCTGTCCTCGTCCAGCCAGCCGCGCTCGACCAGCCGCTTCACCTTCGACCGCGTCCCCTCGATCTTCCCCGTCTCGGCCGGCAGGCCGATCCTGGGAACGATCTGTTTCGCCCGCACCGGACCAGGAGCATCGCCCACGACCTCCACGATGTCCCGGTAGACATCCGGCAGCACGTCCACTCCCATGCCCGGCTGCCACTTCGGGACCAACAACACACCCACGACCCGCGTCTCTGCGCCCGCGAACGGCGCTCTCCGTCGACCCGGATGGCCCGCCCTGCACCAGCACCACCGTCCCGGCTGCGGCTGCCGCAATGCCCGGCACGCGCTCGAGGAACTCGCCGACGGTCTCCCGGGTGATCGTCAGCCGCGACAGCCGTTCCCGTTCCGTCTCCAGCCGAGCCGCCAGCCCGGCGATCTCACCCTCGAGTTCCTCCACCCGGGCCCGGGCAGCGGCTTCCTCGGCCTCGATGAAGTTTGACCAGCTGGCCTCGCCCTACAGTTCCTCCCCCAGAGAAGGTCTGGTCCCCGGGCAGCAGCACCCGGACAGGCACCGGCACCGGCTCAGGGGTGGAGGACGTCGTCATGCCTCCCACCGTACGGACGGACGCCGACAGCACCCGTCGCCACCTGCGCGGACGTCTTCCTCTGTCCACAGGTGATCCGTGGTCTCTGGAGGGATGAGCGATCACGAGCAGCAACAGCCGGCCCCGCGTCGCGGCAAGGTCCTGGAGGCCCTCGCGCGGGCGGAGCGGAAGGTGTTCACCCGGCCCGCGCCGAAATCGGCAAAGGCTCAGGTGAAATTCCTTCTCACGCGCACGAAGGACTCAGCGAAGGACCTGGCGGCGCGCCTGGGCGTCTCGCGCCGCACGGTGGAGCGTTACCGCGCCGGGCATCTGACGAAGCCCCAGAAGAAGCTCCAGGCCACCTTGGTGGAGGAGACGGAATCCGAGTGGCAACCGCAGGTCAGGGCAAAGGCGCGCGAGCAGGCGGCCACCTCCAGCGGCATGATGGTGGAGGTGACGGCGTACTTCGGATTTGCTTGCAAGGGCAGCTCTGACGACGGCCGCGAGCGCACCATCACCACGCCGATCTCACCCACCTACGCCAAGCAGATCCTCCATCTCCAGGAGGCTGGTGCGACGGAGGAGGAGCTGCATCCGATCGTCACGGAGGCCATCACCGAGTCGTATTTCACGGAATGGGGCACCCGCGCCGCTGGCCTGCGTGCGGATTTTACGCACGTCCAGTCGATAGATTTCCGGTTCTGACCACGCGGAATTCGCGGCCTGCTATAAACCGTATTTGAGCAGAAGCACGATAGTTGTCACGAAGGCAGCTTGTTGTCACCAGGACCGGTCCATCCCCGATGGCGAAGGCTGGGCAGACGTCTGCTGTCCTGTCGCATTGAAGCTGTCGGATTCTCACTCGTTCTCGTTCGTGCTGTCGGATTCTCATGGCGTCGCGTGCCGAGCGTCGGGGGTTTGTGTCTCATCCCCCACCCGCGCCGCCCGTCCGGCCGCAACTCGGCGTGGCCAAGGGACACTCTTGACGCCGTGTCGTGAAGGGCCAGAGTTTCACGCTCCTGCCGTCCATCCATCTGGCCGACGGCGCGGTGGTGCATCTCGTCCGGGGAGAACCAGTCCGCGTCGGGGACGGCAGCGATGTGATCACGGTGGCGCGGACCTGGCAGGACGATGGCGCCCAGTGGGTTCACGTGCTCGACCTGGATCGGGGGCGGGGTCTGGGAAGCAACTACCCACGGGTGAAGGAGCTCGCCGGGAAGCTCGACATCAAGGTCGAATTGTCCGGCGGCATCCGCGACGACGAGTCACTGGACGCCGCGTTCGCCACCGGCTGCGCCAGGGTCAACCTGGGCAGCATCGCGATGAAGGACCCCGACTGGTGCGCGAGGACCATCGCCGAGCACGGAGACCGTATCGCAGCCGGCCTGCCCGTATGGACCATGGCGCGGGGACCTCGCCTAAGCGACGTCCCGCAAATGATCTCCTGTACGCAATCACGTCACGCGATCAGAACCAGCAGAGCGCCCAAGCCGCATAGTGGTAGTCCCAGCGTCAGTAGTCGCTGCACGACTTTCAGTTCGCTCCGGGAATCGAAGTCAACTCCGACCAGACCGGTCTTGGCCCGCTGCGGTTTCCGCGGGTCGTAGACGACAGGAACGGTCGCACCGATCTCTGTCGGATTTCCGTGCTGGAGTACCTTCACGCGAACCGTGCGACCCCCATCGCCCGGGATCCGAATGTCGAGGAAGACTTTGGTGCGCGTGTCGGCAGTGGGGGCATGAGATATGCACAGTCCCTCTCCTGCAATGCCGTTCCGCTCAAGATTTCGACACCGCAGAAAGTCGACGAGATGCGGGATCGAGCTAAGCAAGTACAGAAACCCAGCGAGCGCCACAAAGGACCCGATAATTACCAGTACGACATTCACGAAGATCTCCCTGTGCCGTGGTCACCGCCGTGATGCCGTGTCGCAGCAGGCACTGACCGTTGTAAGGCCCTCTCCTATCACGATCTTCATGGCCACTCCAGCGACCGTGGACAGTAGAAGGCCGACCGTGCGAGCCCAACTCATCGACCTTGGCGACGCGCCCAGCGGCAGCCACACACAGACAGGTCGACATGCTCTTCGCTATCTGGCGAGGGACAGGTTGTGCAAGCGAGCGATGCCGAGCATCGCGTGGTGTACGCCGTCGCCTTTCAAGCGGCAGTCGCGGAGGATCTTCCAGCTCTTCAAACGGGCGAAGGTGTGCTCTACACGAGCGCGGACCTGACGGTGTGAGCGGTTGTGTTCCTCTTTCCAGGCTGGGAGCTCTGCTTGGCCTCGTTCGCGGCGGTGCGGGATGACCAGGCCAGTGCCGCGGTATCCACCGTCGGCAATCACGATGGTGTTGCCGACGGCGGCCTTGGCGCCGGACAGCTCCCATGCCTTGCAGTCGTTGCGGTTGCCCGGCACCGGTCGACCGACGGCGACGACGAGGCGGGTGTCGGCGTCGATGACGACCTGGTGGTTGGTGGAGTACCGATAGTTCTTCGACTGCTCGGCAATGCTGTGGTCACGCGTGGGCACCAGCGTGCCGTCCACGATCAGCACAGTGCCTCGGCGGAACCGCCGAGGTTGCTTCAGCGCAAGCAGGGGCCCGAGATGGCCGATAATGCGAGCGGCCGCAGACTTCGAGATGCCGAATAGTGGGGCGAGCTGCCGCACGGTCAGGTTGGTACGCCAGTACGCGGCGACCAACAGCACGCGGTCCTCCAGCGGGAGGCTCCACGGCCGGCCTCGCCGCGCTACGGCTGCCCCCTCCCCTCGGAGCGCGGCTACAAGCTTGCCGAAACAGGGCAGGTTCAGCCCGGTGAACGGGGTTATCCAGGACGGCTCCGTGGAGGTGATCACAACTGTCACGTCGAGATCATCCCGCCGCGCGGGCCTTCACGGCTCCGCACTCACAATCCGGAGCCTCGACCAAGGCCCTCAACCCCCGGTTACGGGACAGCACTTAGCCCGGCTCGGGTGGCTCGAGGACGACGGAGACCTGTGGGAGGTGATGGACAGACTGGACCGGGACGGCTGCGCTCGCTTCATCATCACCGATGTCAACACTGAGGGAACGCTCGGCGGTCCAACCTGGCTCTGCTGGACCAGGCCTGTAGGCGTAGCACGGCACCCGTACTCGCCGCCGGCGGCGTTTCCAGCCTCAACGACCTGCGGATCCTGGCAGGGCTCAGCCCCTTGGGCCTTGAGGGTTGCGTGTTGGGCAGAGCGCTGTTCGCAGGCACCTTCACCCTTCCCGAGGCGCTCGACGCGGTTAGAGCCCGGTAACTCACAGGCTCTGACGAAGCGCCGGGCAGCGGTGCGTAGGCCCTGCGCACAACCAATCTGCGGTCAACCCGCCGACGACCGCCAGAGTCCCAAACGAGCTCTACATAGCGACGACCACCGAGCTGAGCTGACGATTCGCCCGGATCTACACGACCCTCGCAAACCAGGCCCCTCACTACCGGCCTGTTCTGCTTCTATCGCGAACGAGACTTCCGAGAAGGCCAGGTCGTTTGAGAACGCCGGGAGCTGCTGTTCTCAAACCACCTGGCACCCCAGCAGGTCAACAGTTTCACCGTCTGAAAGATGCACTTCGACAGGACATCTGCGCTTACATCTCGTGGGGGAGCATCAGGGTCATGACGGGCTCGCCCGTATCGCCGGGCTCGGTGAGGAGCACGAGGTCGTCGCGGTCTGGGCGGAGCACAGCGCCATCGGCCACCACTACGAGGAACTGCGCGCCGACGGAACTGTCGACGCCTGGACGGAGCCCCCCGTTCGGTGAGACCCGGTACCCCGGGCGAAGACGACCCCGACCACAACGCAATCTGCTTCTGCCCCGGGCAGTGGCCGCGCGCCTTCTGCCTGGAGTGCGCCGGCTGCTCCGACTGCGAGCAGTGCCGCTGTCCCCGGCCGCGCCTCTTGTGAGGCGAGCGGGGAGATGGGAAGGCAGCGGGAGCCACGCGCTTCCATGTCCCCCGACAGCGAACCTGGACCGACTGTCATCGAAGTTGGACCGAAGGCCCCTTGTCAGTGGGGTGCGCTTTGCTGTCCTCCATGGAGATGACGCAACCAACGCTTAACGACCTGCTGGACCGCCTCGCCGCCCCGAGCGGCTCTCTGTATCTGTCACTGGACATCGACTCGCATGCGCTCGTCGAGCTGCTGGGCGACCGTTACGGGGTCCCACGGACCCTGGTCCTGGACGGCTTTACGGATCCGACCGTGGACGAGTCCTGTGGCGCGGCTCTTCTCGCCCTCCTCGAAGGTCGGGGCGAAACGATACGGGCATGGGCGTACGGAGATCAGTGGATTGGCGCCGGTACCGCCCAGGATGCGCAAGGGATTACCCGGCCGGTGCTGGCGACCGCGCCGCGACGGACGCAGGCCGAAGCGCTCGTGGGGGTATCCGGTCAGGATGCGGACTGGGTTGAGCGGCTTATCGGCATCACCGGCTGGACCCCACCCCTGCGGCGGCCGGACGTCGACTGGGCGCAGATCGAGGCGCGCCTGGATACGCGTCTTCCTGGCGACTACAAACGCATGGTGGAGACGTTCGGGGAGGGTGCCTTCGACGCGTGGCTCGGCCTGAACCAGGAGCCCTGGACCGCCCTCAGGGAGGACGGCCTACTCATCTGGGCGAGCACCGAGCACAAGGATCTGTACTGCTGGCGGACCGACGACGGCGACCCCGACCGCTGGCGCGTCGCGGTCCAAACCTTCGACGGAGAGGTCGTCCCCTTCGACTGCCCGGCCGCGGAATTCGTCTGCCGCATCCTCCTCGACCCGCACCACCCGTTCACGATGGCCCACTACTTCGACACCCACTGGTTCATGAATTACCGCGATAACGAGTGAGCGCAGCCTGCCAGCCACGACTACACGGGCCCGATGAGTGCGTGCTGCGCTCGGTTCATCCGGGCGCAGCGCCGGACGAGCAAGCAGCCAGTCCAACTTCGATAGCAAACGGTCCAGGTTTGCTGTCGGGGGACATTCCAGACCGTGTCACGCTGACGGAGCGTGAGCGTGACACCGGCTGTCACGCTCCCCCGGAAAAGTGTCACGCTGCCTTGAATACATCCCTTTATATCCGTTTCTCGGAGGCCGGATACCCGGGCGGAGCGTGCACATAAGAGTTTGTTGGGCGACGCTGAGAATGCCGATGGGTCCGGCACTGAAGGTGCCGATCACCGAGAACAAGATCGCCCCACTGGGGTGGTCCCAGCGGGGCGTTTGTCGGCGAGGTGTCGCGGTCGTCGGCAAGGTGCCGAGGCGCAATCAGTCGAACTTCATGCCGAAGTATGGGTCGGGTTCGCCTGTGTACGGGTCGACGCCGGACTCCCACCGTCGTCGTTCCTCGCGCCAGTGGACGAAGTGCGGAGAGGGCTCTCCCCAGAGGGAGGCGTCGCTGAGTGGGCACTCGTCGAAGTCCTTGGTGAACAGGCGCCGGAGGAACTCCGCCATTCCGCAGTCGTAGATTTTCCAGTGGGGCCAGCCGTGCCGTTCCCACACGACAACGGGCCACTTGTTGGGGTCGTGGTCAACCGTGAGCCAGCCGAGGATGTCGGCTCCGCAGCTGACGCCCCAAGCGACGACAGAATCAGGTCCGGCATCGATCCCGTCCGGTCCTCCTTCGGACTCCCACATGTGCCGCATGTTGGCTGTCTCGGCCGCCATGCCCCCGAGGCCAGGGCTGTCAGACGGCTGCGTGCTCGCTTCGGGGGTCACGATGCTCAGCGCGCCGTCGATGCCGCCGGCTCCGTAGGTGCTCATGAAGGCGATGTAGTCGGAGGGGAAGCCGACTCCCCAAGCCCGCCGGATCGCATCCCAGTCCACCTGCTCATCGGCACCGTCATGTGGCGGCATTACCACCGTGAGCGCGGTGAGAACTGTTCCTTGAGACGGCATGTCCCCTCCAGTGGTGTGCATCGTCTGATGCAAGGTATCCGGTGCCACCGACATCGAGTTTCGAGGGTGTGGAATGTCAGTCGAGGACTTCGGTGACGGCGGACTGGGCGGCTTTCTCGTCGACGAGGGACTTGCCGGCGGCGAAGGTGGCCACGAGGGACTGCAGGCAGGGGTTGTTGACCGCGCGGGGGAAGCCGCGCGATGTGGTGTGGATGAGGGTGACGGCGTCGTCGGTGAAGAGCTGGTCGCTGCGGCCGGCGAGGCCGAGGTGATGCTTGATGTAGCTGGCGGTCTCGGTGGAGGTCATGCCGGGCATCGTGTAGCGCAGGGCGGTCCCCTGTTCAAGCGCGGCCAGGACGGCGAGTTTCATGGTCCGCCGCGGGGTCGGCTGGCCGACCAGCAGGCAGGCCAGCGGCGAGTCCTGGTCCATGGCCGTGTTGGTCAGCATCCGGATGGCTTCGAGCTGTTCGTAGTTGAGCAGGGGTGCGACCGCGTTCGTCGCGTTCGGCGGCCAGCCCCAAGCCGGTCTGAGCGGTGAGTCTGGAGCCGAGGTGCGAGGGCTGCTGGCCGAAGGCGGTGACGATGGCTTCGTGGATGCCGCGGACTCTGATCATGGGGTTGGGCAGGTAGATCACGGTGTGTTTCGACGGGTCGATGCCGTGCAGGACGGTGCGGACGGAGACGGTTTTGCCCGCGCCGACCTCGCCGGTGACGACGCCGATGGATCGTTCGGTGATGCACCAGGTGATGCGGGCGACGGCTTCGTTGTGGGACGCGTGGCGGTGGAGCATGCCGGGGGCGAGGTCGCGGCCGAAGGGCATGCGGCTGAATCCGTAGTGGGCCTGGAGTTTGTCAATCACGTTGCAGTACGGAACGTAGTCGTGGGGCGGTTTCGCCCGCAGTGGTCCCGGGCCCGGTTGCCCGGCGATACCGTGGTGAGACACGCCAGTTCTGCCCTCTGGAGCCCTCGATGAGCGAACAGCCGGCCCCCGCCGCCCGGCAGCTAGAGCCCGCAGCCGCCGACGCGGTGCGCGCGTACGCGGCCAAGACCCGCGCCGACGCCGACCGGTTCGCCGCCGTCCTGGAGGACATCGCCACCAACGGCCTGCCGACCCCGAACAGTGCACCCCTTGGGAGGAGCTGCGCGAGGCCCACCTCGCCCGGCTCACCGCGCAGCGCCCGGCCGTAGCCTGATGGCCCCGCAGCGCGGCCCGCGCCGCGCCAGGATCGCCTTCTCCGACTCCGCCGCCAAGCAGCTGGAGAACATCACCAGCGAGGCGGACATCCACGCCCTGGACCGCGGCCTGGTCGTCGTCTCCGTCGACCCGGACGTCGGTGAGCCGATCCCCGGCGACAGCGTCGGTCCCCAGCTGCGCCAGTACGCCGACGAAGTCGAGCGCGTACGGCTCCTGTACTGGGTCACCGCGCTGCGCACCGTCGTGGTCGTCGCGTACATCGAGGTCTAGCCGCCGAAGGAGCCCAGGTGCCGACCAGCCTCACCCAGCTCAGCGCCGACCGGCAGCTCACCGCCCTGCGTCGCCCGCTGCACTGCAAAGGCACGGCGACCGTGCTCCGGCAGGGCCCGGCCGCGGAGCCCGGCGGGGCGCCAGCCTGGCTGCTTGTTCCTGTGCTCTGAGCACTCCGAGGATCTGCCGTGCTGGCCCGGCGCCGAGGCCGACACCGTGGATCCGCTGACGCTGTCGTGCGGGGCCGCGCTGGACTACCGGAGCACCGAGCAGGTCCTCCAGTCGCACGCCGTGCTGTGGCTCACGCCGGTGACCGGGGTGGAGTCGGCGACGTGCGCCGACGGCTGGCCAGAGGCCCTGCACCGGGCGCACCGCGTCCTCGCCTTGCGCCTGGAGGAGGCCGGCGGCGAGGGCGAGACGCTGAACAGCCTCACGATGATGCTGGGCATGGCAGTCGAGTACGCGGCGGAAGGCGACCTGTACCAGGCGATGGTTCCTCTCGGGTACGGTGAAACGCTCTCCCGGAACCTGTAGCCGCTGCGTGCTGCACCCGGCGACTGCACGGTGCTGCTCCTGGTGCTGCTGCTCGTCTTCCTGCACCGCGCTCCAGGGCGGTGCAGCCTCCCTGGAGTGCGGTGCAGCATTCGCACGACCCCGGCGGCACACGGCTTGCTGCTCGTGCAGCAGCCCCCGGCTCGGGGAGCAGCAATCGCGGGGCCAGCGCCCGTGCTGCACGTCGGTTTCCCCTCCCGGGGAAATATGTACGCGTTACTTCAGCATGGCGATGTGTGCGGCCGCCGGGGACGGGGTTGACGGCCAGTGGTTTTCTGCCACCTGATCTCGACCGGGGGCTGCCCTTACCGCTGTTGGTAGGTTTCCACGACGTCCCACATGCTGACGTGCAGGGGAGTCGGCGACCCGCTGGGCGAGCGGGGATGCGGCACCTTCGAGCTGCCGTACGGCGACCTCAACGACCCCCCGGCTACCTCACGGCCCTATCACCCAAAGCGCACCCGGCCCGCACTGCTGCCCGGCTTCTCCGGCACTACTACCTCCGCCGGTGCTCCTCGTATGGGAAGTAGTCGTACGTCTCGGTCATTGCCGGGTGCTCCTCGAACGCATCCATCGCCACCTGCAGCTGCTCCGCCGGAAAGGCCCTCGGTCCTGTTCGCGGGTACGCGTTCATCAACGCGACCTGCTCGTGCAACAACTGGACCCGCACGCCGGAGAGGACCTGGCCTCGTGCTGTTCCTCGGTTCGGGGTGAGCGGGGCCTACCGCTCGCCTCAACAGACCGTGCCCTGTACGGGTGTCTGCCGGCTTTCAACCGCCGAAGACGCCCCGGCACAGTTGGGCCTGCTCGGTATGCACCAGCACCTCCTGATCGTCCACGGACCGGTCGGTACAGTTCAGGAACAGCCAGGGGTAAGACGGTCCGGCAAATGGATCATTTGAGGCGCCGGGTGGTGGGGCGGCCGTCCCAGCGGTAGCGGCTCGTTGCTCGGCGGATGAGCATGCGGAGCGTGACGAGAGCGGCGGCGAGGTAGAGGTAGAAGTCCACGACCTCGCCGTTCCTCTCGGTGCAGCGCCGGAGCTTGCCGTAGTCGTTCATCCACGAGTGCGTGCGCTCGACCACCCAGCGCTTGCCTGCCTGGAGCGGGGCCGGCACTCCCTTGCGGGCGATCTCGGCCGTGAACCCCAACTCTGCTACCAACGCACGGGACTTGGCGCTGCCGTAGCCGCGGTCGAGGTTGACATTGACGGCGTCCGGCAGCGGGCCGACCTGCTCCTTGGCAGCTTCCAGGGTGGGTCCGAGCAGGGGTGAGTCGTGCCGGTTGGCTCTGTCGGAGACGATCCCGAGCGGGACACCGCAGGCGTCGGAGGCGACCGAGCGTTTCAGTCCCTGCTTGCCCCGGTCGACCGGGGAGCGCCCAGACTTGTCGCCGCCGGACGGGGCCTTGGTGATACAGCCGTCCACCAAGATCTCGCCCAGTCCGAGGCCGATCAGTCAGTCCGAGGCCGATCAGTAGGTCGTACGCCTCAAGCGCCAAGGCGTGCACCTTCTCGGATATCCCCAGCCTGGCCCACTCCTTGACGCGGCGTCGGATCGTCCGGTCGGAGCATCCGGCTGTGGAGATGCGTTCGTAGCCGGAGCCGTGGACCAGTGCGAGCACGATGTGCTCGAAGACCGTCCGGTCAGCGATCCGGCGGCGGTGACAGCCCAGCGGGTGGTCCGCGACGAACTCTCCCCGGGCGGGCAGGAGTGCGGCGAACTGGTCCCAGAGGGGTTCGAGCAGCAAGATGGCACTGCGGGCACGGCCGTCCTTCGTGATCACTGAGTGGGCGGTCATCGCGTTCCGCTTCCTGGCGGGTCCTGCGGCGCCGCGCACGGTGCGACGTCACCCGTGATGACAAGACGCCGCCTCAGTCGCACAGGGCTGCCATCTGCGCCTTCATCAGTCCCTCGCTTCGCGGGACGGGCGGCTCATCCTTCAGGTCCGCGCCGAGGTCGTAGACATTGACGGCCAGGACCAGCTGTCGCTCACCGTCGGCGGTGGTGAGGGACACGCTGGTGAAGCCGGGTCCGCCGCCGTCGCTCGCCCAGGCACTGATCGGCTTGGTGTCCGGCTCCGAGCCGCATGTCACGTCCCTGCGCTGCACGCCGAGTCCGTACGCCGGCGCGCCGGGGTACTGCACCGTGGTCAGGAGTTCGCGCTGCTGGGCGGGGCGCAGCAGCTTGCCGGTGAACAAGGCCCGGTGGAAACGGGCCAGGTCGTTGACCGTGGAGATCATGGCGCCAGCGGTCCAGTCGTACGACGGGCTGAATCGGGTCACATCGCGTCCCGTGAGGTCGTAACCGTGCAGATGAGGGCCGTGAATGGCCGGGTCGGTCAGCGGGAAGGAGGTGTCCTTCAGGCCGAGCGGGGCGAGAATCCGCCGATGAATTTCGGAGGGCGCGCTGTGACGTGTGACTGCCTCGATCACCAGACCGGCGAGTAGGTAGTTGGTATTGGAGTACGACCAGCCGCCGCCGGGCGCGAATAGCGGCTTGTGCCGGACGGCGCGGGCGATCACCTCCCGAGGGGTGTAAACGTGGCCCCATTCGTGGCGCTCCAGGTAGGGAGCAAAGAACTCCGGCTCGTCGGTGGGGTCGTAGATGCCCGAGGTGTGGTTGAGCAGTTGCCGGATGGTGATGGCCCTGCCAGCGTTGCCGTTTCCCTGGACCACGCCGGGCAGCCACTTCTCCACGCTGTCGTCGAGCGAGAGCCGTCCTTCGCCCTCCAGCTGCAGAAGCACCGTCGACACGAACGACTTGGTGTTACTGGCAATCCGGAACCGCTGGCCCGGCCGGGCTCGCTCGCCGCTTGCCGTGTCCGCGAGCCCGGCCGCCATCCGTGACTCCCGCTCTCCGTGCCTGGCATACGCCACGACACCCGGGAATCCGTCCGCGACCGTCTGCTCGATGGCCTCCTTAAGGCCGGGGGGCGGCGAGGCCGACGCCCGCTCCGCCGCGGCCGCCGGGAAGATCCCTGATACCGCCACCACGCAAATCCCCGCCCACACTGCTGCGGCCCCCGCACGTGCCTTCACCGATTACTCCTGTTTTCTGTTGCCTGTGCCGTTCTTGCCCCAGCGTGCCGGGCCGCCGCACCAGTCGCCCATCCTGCTGACGCCCGGGTTGATACGGGGGCTGTCCCCACCCCACACGGTCCTGCCCCCTCGCCAAGTCTGTGCATGGCGAGGTCCTGACCAACGTTGCCGAGACCCGGGCGGGGCTCATCAGACCACGTCATCCCGACGAACTGCAGGAAGGGCGACAAGGCGTCGATGGCGTGCCCGTACGAAGCATGCCCGTGGCCGTAGTTGACGGCTGAGCGTAGAGAACTCAATGATCACGCGGACCCATGCCCGCTGGTGCCCGCCCCAACTCTCGGACGCCTAATGCCGGTCGGTCTAAGTCGGTCAAACTCACCTGTCAAACAGTCAAGATCACTTGTCAGAGGACAGTCCCGCCCCAACCCACCGCCGAGTCCCGCGTTGCGATGAACGCCGCGCCGCCCCTCGTGCGGGTGAATTCCGAGCCCGCTCATCCCCGCAGGTACTCCCTCCGGGTGACGGCTTGTCAGTGCTGCTGCCTAGCGTCCGACGTGTGACAACTCCATCGCGCCCTGGCGGCGCTCGTTGCCAAAGGCGGTGACCTCATGAGCCTGACTTCTGGGCTGCATTGTCCGCGCACCCCGCTGCGCCGGTTCCTGGACCGTGAACTGTCGGCTGGCGCCCACCCGTTGCGCAAGAGCTTCCGTGCCCGGGACCAGAGCGACCAGATCCTGCTGCCGGGCCCCGGTGTCGGTACCGAGGCCGGGAACGTTGGCACCGCGATCGACTACCGGCTGCGCCTGGCCTTCACCACTGCCGATCCCGTGGATCCCGTCGCGCGCGCCGGGATCCTGCTCACCGGCACGTACGACTCCGACCCGAGCCAGCGGATGCGGGAAGTGGGCGAGGAACTCGCCGCTCGCCTGGAGGAGACAGTCCTTGGCCTGCGACTCGACAACCGCGAGCTGCCGATGGACCGGGCCCACGACGAAGAGGAGGACCTGGCCCGGATGCTGATCGCCGCGGCCTGGTACCAGGTCAACTACCGCACCTCGATCGGGTTCGCCTTCACCCCGCTGGCCATCACCGCGCGGGAGGACCCTGGCGCCTTCACCCTGGAACGGCTTCTGGAGCTCCCGCACCGCGACGTGGTGGCCGACGTCGTTGCTCAGCTCTACAAGGCCGCCGACGGCCCGCTGGACACCCTGCGGGCCCGTACCCGGCCGGAGGACTGCACACCCGGCCCCACGTTCCCCACCGACCGGATCAGCGCGGACGCCGACCTCGCCGTCGACGGACTGCTGCTCGACTTCAAGAGCACCCGATACACCCGCACGCTCCGCCAGGACGAAGCGTGGCAGCTCCTCGGCTACCTGCTGCTCGACACCGCCGACCAGTACCGGATCGACACCGTCGGCCTGTACCTCTCGCGCTCCGGCACGCTCGCCAGTTGGCCGGTGGAGGAGTACCTGGAGCTGCTCGGGGCCTGCCGCCGCGACATCGCCGTCTTCCGCCGCGCGTTCACCGAGCTGCTCGAAGGCTGCACGGCCGACGATGAACCGTACGAGCAGAAGGAGGAAGAGCAGGTCAGGCTGCTGCTCCGGCGCCTGGCCCCCGTCGCTGCCCCGGCCACTGCCTGGTGTGCACGCAGCACTGCCCCCACTTCGGCCGCCGACCCCGGGAGTTCTGCTCAGCCTGGTGCCGAAGCCGCGCCCAGACTCTGCGCAACAAGGGCCTGCTGCCCGGCCCTGCTGCCACTCCGCCCCCCAAGCAGCGCCTGGAGCTCCCCGACGACGCGGAGATTGTGAGTCTCACAGCCCGTTTGCCCAGGTAGGCGCGGCGTGGTGTGAGGCAGTCGGGAGTGAGGGAAGCCGTCGGCCAGGGCCTGCGGCTGCTGCACGGTGCTGCTCCTGGTCCTGCTGCTCGCCGCTGGTGCGCAGCAGGGTTGCTGCTCGGTGGGTCGTCGTGGTGGCGGTGCTGCTCGTGGTCCTGGTGGTGGTCGTCGGGTGGCAGCAGGGTGGTGTCGTGACTGCAGCGCAGCAATTGCATGTGCCAGGCGGCACACGGGTGCTGCCCGGGTAACAAGCTGGCCCCACCCGTGCTGCACCGGCCGGTGCAGCCGCCTGCTGCCCGGGGCCGTGCTGCAATGCAGCGCGCGCGGCTCCCGGGCCAGCAGCGCGGCACCGTCTCCGTACCGGCGGCTGCGCGCCGTGCCCCGCGTCAGAGGCGTGACCTGCTACGCCGAGGATGAGTTGCGTACGTGGTGGGCGAACTTCAAAGAGTGGAGCAGCATTGAGTCCTGAAGAAGGGCAGTCCTGCACGTGCGATGCAGTTGTGTGCCACGGGCCGGCGCTGCTGGCGGCTGACTTTCAGTACCGGCATGAGCTGCCCACGGCTTCGAAGGCGGCGAAGTACCGCCGTTCCGAAGAGGCCGGCACGGTGTTGCAGCTACTGATCAGGCTTATGACCAAGCTGAAGGACGACGCTCCGGTGGTCTTGGACTTCGCCGCTGAGGCGGAGGACCTGGATCTCGACCAAGTTGCGCTGCAAGTGAGAGTCGCGTGGCTGGTGAATCACCGGTATCTCGCCCTAGACGGCCAGGTTGATGGTGTCGCCAGGCTGTGGATCAACCCGTCGGTAGCCTTCCTACCGCACACCACCGACATCCGTGTGGCCGCTGCGCGGCACCAGTTTCCCTACATCGCCGCGGATGACAAGGGGATGGCTACTGATCAGCCCGTTCATGTGGCCGCGTACGACGAGCAGGGCTGGGAGCACGTCTACCGGCTCAACGCCGAACAGTTCGAAGACCCGCCGCGCTTTTCGTTCGGATGCCCGCTCCATCACACAACTGGTCCCTACGCGTTGGACTGAAGTCGGCAGTTCGACCGCACGCTGGCATATGCTCTGCGGCCGAACGTCCTGATCCAGCACTGCGGCGTCGCATCCCTCCATGGGGCGCGACGCCGCAGTCGTCTGCGGATCAGCCGGACTATCCGGCGGCGCGGACTGGCGCTTGGGAGGAGCCGCCTCGTACAGCGGGGCCGTGATCTCGGGCAGCTCGCCGTCGGCGATGCGCTCGGCAGCATCCTGGAGGGCTTCCTCCAGTTCCTCCCAGGCGTCTCCTCCACGCCGAGCAAGTCGCGGACCTGCTCACAGAAGAAGTGTCTCGCATGCCGCGCGATCGCGCAGCATGCCTTCCACGATGTCTGCGCCCACGGCGCCTCCTGCGTACCAGGCGGCCCCGCCGGCCGCGCGTAAGCACCGCACCGGTGGGTCTTCCCAGGGACTGGGCTTCTCCCTCGGGCAGGAACAGTTCCCACTCCAGCGGGCAGGACGCAGTGTTTTGCCCACTCCGGTGCCCAGGACCTCGATCCGCCGACTCCAAACACTGGGGCGTTCCCCTGTTTCGCCCCCGTCCGCGGGCGTGCCTGTGCTTGCGGTCTGGGGGGTATTGATAACCGGATCGTTTGGACCGGGCATCGGTGGTTCGTCCGGCAGCGGCCCTGCGGCAGGAGGCGCCCGGGCAGGCGGCTCGGGAGCGGGTGTCGCTGCCGGACGAACCACCGATGCCCGCGTTGGCCCGGCGTTCGGCGATGCGTCGAATCTGCTGTCCACGTCCCCGGCCCCGGGGAAATCCCCTCATCATGAAAAGAATTGGACCGCCCAGGCAGGCTTCCTGCTGGGCCTTTACCGAATGGACACCAGCACAGCGGCAACATCCGCTCAGGCACTTGAGGTATACGGGCCGGCTTTCCCGCGGACCGCGCAGATCGGCATGCCGGCCCGGACCTCACTGACGCGCAAGGCGAGGAGCTGCTTGCCCTGGGGGCGGCGGAACTGGCCTGGGCCCGCGCCGAAGAACACCAGCCGACCGCCGGGGAAGTGCAGCGCATCGCGTTCGCGGCATTCTCGCTCCTCCTCGATGCCCGCCAGGCGCATGGGCGATAAAAACTGCCCGCTCCGGCCGACCGGAGCGGGCACTGGGCAGAATGTGGGTCAGGCGGGGGTGATGTTCTCCGCCTGGGGGCCCTTCGGGCCTTGGGTGATGTCGAAGTTCACCTTCTGGCCTTCTTGAAGCTCGCGGAAACCGGAGCTGGCGATGTTGGAGTAGTGGGCGAAGACGTCAGGGCCGCCGCCGTCCTGCTCGATGAAGCCGAAGCCCTTTTCCGAGTTGAACCACTTGACGGTTCCGCTGGTTATTTGTCCTCCAAGGGGACTGGTAGTCGGCTCCCGCACGGCGCGGGAGCCGGAGGGATCGCCTGGTCCTCAGAGACTCTGAACAGCTAGACGCCCGTGAACATGCGCTCACGGGCGGCCGGTACTTCGGATCCATGACAGCTGGTTATGACGCTACACGGACACTTCTCGCCCCACAGCACAACGCCCAGGCACAGCCACACCATTGGCCGACCGGGACGCGAGACGACTCTGACGCCCGGCGAGCTGATCACGGAGTGCCAGGTCTGCAGGCTGGTCCTTTGGCAAGAGGGTGAGCTGCGGAGAGTCGTCGGAGGGCAAAGCGGGACGATCGGGCGTGCGGTGGGGGCCCTTCGGGTACAGCCAGAAGGCCGCGGCCGGTAGGCCGGCGTGATCGACGTGCCCCGAACCTTGGAGACCGTGATGGCCAGGAAAGTACGTGAAGTGATGACCGCTGCGCCCCTGACAGTGGGGCCGCAGACATCGGTCGCGGAAGTCGCCCGCGTGATGCGGGACGAGGGCATCGGCGCGGTGCTGGTCGCCGAGGGCGACGAACTGCGCGGCCTGGTCACTGACCGGGATCTGGCGGTGCGGATCGTGGCGCGGGAGGGCAACATCGCGGACTACAGCGTGGCCGATGCCTGCAGCGAGGAGCTGATCACGGTCTCCCCGGACGATGACCTCGCCCGGGCTGTCTCCTTGATGCGCGAGCACGCCGTGCGGCGTCTGCCCGTCCTGGAGAACAACCGGCCCATCGGCATCGTGTCCCTGGGCGACCTGGCCGTCGAACGCGACACCGACTCCGCCCTGGCCGACATCAGCGTCGCCGACCCCAACGAGTAACCCGAAAGGATCCATCGTGGATCACGACACCTTCATCGGCCAGGTCCAGGCCCGCGCCCGCCTCGACGGGCAGGGCCCTGCCGAAACAGCTACCCGGGCCACCCTGGAAACTCTCGCCGCGCGCGTCCCCGCCGGTCTGGCCGACAACCTCGCCGCCCAGCTCCCGGCAGAGATCGGCGAACACCTGCGCCGGGTCGCCGCCGCCCCCGACCAGCCCACCACTGGCGTACGTATGAACAGCGGGTCTGGCACGCCGCCACCGGTTTGGCGCGGGCGCGAAGGGCAGGGTTGAGCCTGTTCTCCAACCCTTGCAAGGGCGTCGGCGCGCCCCCGCCCGGCAGTGTTAGGTACGCGATGTTGATGGGCGCCGAAGAGGCTGAGTTTGCGTTGGTGGGATGTCGGGTCACGGTCGGGCTGATTCCCGTCGCGATCAGTCCGGTCCGACGCGCTTGCCGTATCAGCTGGACTGGTCGGGGGAGGGGTAGCCGACGTTGTCCGTGTAGAAGCGGCCCTGCTCGCACAGGTCCTCGATCTCAAGGTTCTCTTCCTCGCTGAGTTGCTCATCCAGCGCGACCAAGATGACGCGTCGGGCGCCGGACAATCGCCGCGCGACATCCCAGTCGGCGATGAATTTGCCGACGGTGTACTCGTCGGCGGTTCCGGATCCCATGCTCACGGACTGCAGCCAGGACATGGGTGGAATCGGTGCGCTGTGTGGTGCGCTCCCGCACCAGCCCGGCGTCCTTGAGCCGGGTCAGCGCCAGGCCCAGAAGCCGATCCGTGCGATCACCCTCGATGAGGCGTTCACGGAAGTCGCCCAGAACGCTGTGGTGGAATCCCGGATCGTCCAGCTCCAAAGCCATGGCGTACTTGAAATCGATGCGGCAGCGCACTGCCTCGGCCGCCTGCCGGTCCGAGAGGCCGAGGAGGAACTGCAGCACGCAGACGGTGGCCAACTGGGCAGGTGAGAGACCCGGCCGACCATCGCGTGGGTACCAGTCGGCGAAGTCCTGGTCGTCCCACAGCCCGTCCAGCCGGTCTCTCACCCACATCGTGTCGTGCCGTTCGGGTTACTCGCCCGTGCGATCTGCACGGTCAGAGCCGGAACTTGCTCACCAGAACGGGACTGAGAGACAACGAACACCTCGGCAACCACATCGACCTGCGGGACAGCCCGAGCATGCCCGCTGATCACGCTGCCCCACCGGAAACCCCAAGATCCCCGACAGAGTCACCCGCGGGACGGCGAGATGGCGGCCCTGTGTTTCAAACCTCCTGTCGTCCGCCCCAGGCCCTGCAGAACCGGCAAGGACACCGCGAGCACGGGCGAGCAAGCCGACCGGGGGGTAAAACTCAAGCGCAGGCGGGAAGTTGTGCGTCAGGCCATGTCGCGGTCTTCCTTCGCGGCGTCGGACATCCACCAGGCACCCAAAGCGAAGAGTGTGTCGGTGCCGGAGAGCTCGTACAGCTCCTTGATGATGTTGTTGACAGTCGTTTTCCCTACGCGGAGTGTCTTTGCGATGGTGTCGTAGGTGGCTCCTTCCAGGAGCATTCTCAGAACTTGGCGTTGGCGGGCGTCAGTTCTGACCTGGAGAGATGTTCCAAATGGCCCTCCCATCCACGGCGTTGACCGGCGCCAGAGCTGCATGAAGATTTCAGTGACGAGGGTGATGAGGAGTGGGTTCGTGATCTTGAGGGCTTTCTTCTCTTCGAATGGGTACCGGTAGTCGGGGACGATGGCCAAGGCACTTCCCACGATCACCATTCGAAGGAAGCCCCCTTCCGCGGTGCGGACCTCGGCACCGTGCTCGCTCACGGATTTTGCCCACACGGACTCGGGTTCGCGTTCACGGGCGCCGTTGAGATAGACGGTCTTCAGAGCGACGCCCCGCTGCAGCATGGGAATGTCGCGTTCCATTGACGCTGGCAGGATTCCGGGTCTCCTATCGATGGGATGAGCCGTGTAGACATGCGACGTTTCCGCGTCGCAGGCCTGGTTGATGGCCGCTGTCGCCAGGCTTTTGTGGGGTAAGGCCTCGACCCCGATTTCTGGCATGCCGGGCACCGCGTCGGCCGGAACGTTGCCGAACACCGCACTTGCGGAGGCCATGCGCGTGAGAGCGGCCGCGATGGCCTCACGCTGCTCCTGCATGTAGGCGCGCTCTGCCGTCGCAAGAGCAACAGGCCTGTACTTGCCGAGAAGCGTCGGATCCTGGAACGCGAGGCCGTAGACCTCGAGTTCGTCCACACCCTTCTCGTCCGCAGTGGGGAGGTGGCCGCACTGCAGCATCCGGCTGCGCAGCGCAATCGCGGTAGGTGACAGAACCTCCTCCACGCCAGCCCGCTCTGGTATGTCCTTCGCTGTGCCCATTTCGCCCCCTGGATATTTGTGCACTGGACCATCATCCACCCCCATTCGCTTGAGCTCACCTCTCGCGTCCGTGCAACCTACAGAGCAGCACCGCAACGGAGGCCCAAGTGTGGGAGGTGTGCTTCGCGGCGCGTTCAACGTTTTGCCAAGCGGTCGGAGTCCAGGGGGTGGTTCGGTCAACCGGTACAGGAAGTCCGAACTCGACATTCGAACGCACGTAGGTTCCGTGACAGGTGGGGCATACCTGTTAGCAACGAAGTGTGGGGATACATGACCATGAAACTCCAAAGGAAAGCGGCGACCGCCGCTTCGATACCCGGGCCGGCCGGTATGACCGCCGGATCCTGGAAGAAAGGCGCCATGATGCTCGCATCAATGGCGCTCATGGCCGGGGGCGCGCTCGCAACGGCAACACCGGCATTAGCGGCTACCGGAGGCTGTGCCAACGGCAACCTTTGCCTGTACGCCGGCACGCAGTTCAACGTACCCGGGCTCACAACTGGCAAGACCTACGAGTGCTTCCAGCTCGGCTTCTATCGACTGGCTGGCAACCCTTACTACATCTATTCGTATGTCAACAACCAGCCGGTGAAGGCCGACCTGTGGTCGTCGACGGGGGTTCCGGACAAGTGGAGATATGTGGGGACTATCGGCCCTGGAAAATTCAGCAGCAACACGCTGAAGAACTTCAACGACGCGAACCTCGTCTGCACTGGCGGACGGGCGCCCTACTGGAGCCAGGCGTAGCCTGCTCCGGTGATCTGGCCCGTCGCCACGCCACGCAGACCTGCAGGTGAACGTCGGGTCGCGGAAGGCGACAGCCCGGACGCCTCGCTGGTGCCCGGGCTGTCGTCGCCTCAGGAGCCGACCGGGACCAGGTGCGCTCGACACCGTCCACGCCTATTCATGGCCTCGATGGCGGAGGCCTTCCCTCAGTCTTGGTGGGAGACAGGGCCTACAGCGTGTTGCAGAAGGCTGTGAGCCGGGCATTTTTCCTGTATGGGTGGGGTGTTGAGGGCTGAGCCGTTGTGGGTGGAGACGTTCACCGGGTTGCGGATGCGGCAGTTCGAGCGGCTGCTGAAGGTGGTGCGGGAGCGGGGCGGGAACGGTCCCGGCGGTGGGCGGCCGTGGTGCTTGACGCTGGCGGACCGGGTGCTGCTGGTGGCCGTCTACTACCGAACCAACCTCACGATGCGGCAGCTCGCGCCGCTGTTCGGATGCTCGCCGGCAACGGTGTGCCGGGTCATCCAGCGACTGCGGCCACTCCTCGCCTGGAGCCGGCTCCGCGCCCCGCGGACGCAGTGGAACGGCTTTGGATCGTGGACGGCACGTTGATCCCGGTGCGTGACCGGAAGGTCGGCGCCTCCTCGCGTAATTACCGGTTCTCGGCGAACGTGCAGGTCATCATCGACGCCGACACCAAACTGGTGGTCGCTACGGCCCGTTCCGTCCCGGGCAATCGGGCGGACGCCCGTGTCTGGAGGGAATCAGGCCTGGCGGAACAGTGCCGGGGAGTGACTGTGCTGGGCGACGGCGCCTATATCAACACCGGGCTTGTCGTCCCGCACCGCAAACGACCAGGCCGCCCACTGTTGCCGGGCGAGGAGACGGACAACGCGGAGCATCGCCGGGTACGTGCCCGCGTCGAGCATGCCTTCGCCCGGATGAAGCACTACAAGATCCTCCGAGACTGCCGGCAACGAGGCAACGGTCTTCACCACGCAGTCCAGGCCGTCGCCCACATGCACAACCTCGCCTTGGCCGCGTGATCAGATCGGCCACGACCCCGGCCCTCACCTGCCCAATCACAGCCTTCTGCAACACGCTTTAGACCGGAGTGCGCGTGGCAGCCCTGTTGCGAGGCGACGACACGGCTCGGCTGCCTCATGTCGGCGTACGCGTGAACGTCCCCACCCACGTACAGATGAACGGGTTCGGCGCGGATCTTGTGATGCGGCCCATGGGGCGCGTCTTGGTACTCGGGTTGGCAGCGCTGTGGAGCGCGGCTCAGTAGCGGTAGTTGGGCCAGTGGGGGTCCTCCCAGCGATCGGGACCGGGGAGACCGATCAGCCGTATCCGGTGGAGCAGTTCCTCGGGAACGTTCTGGGCTCGCAACCGGTCAGGCGCGTGGCGGACCAGCCAGGCCGCGAGCTCGGTGCACAGATCGTCCTCGTTGTCCCAGGCGTCCCATGGAAGTTCGTCTCCCAGCAAGTCGTACTCCCAGTGGGCAGCCGCTTCGGCCAGGTGCCCGTCGGCCACCGGATGAGCCAGTGCCTCCCAGGTGGTGAGCCACGGGCTGAGCGTGGCGGATGCCTCGGCGCACACCGCGAGGACCTCGTGCGCGGGCACGGAGGGATCCGTTTCGGTAAGCGTGTGAGCCCACCAGGCGTGCAGGAACTCCGGGCCTTGACCCCGAGTCCTGGACACGGGTTATGCGGCTGGTGCCAGCGTAGTTGATGTCGTTTCGGACGCTGTCTCGTAAGCGATCGGGCTGC
>NZ_JBEXNQ010000042.1:0-45959 GCF_040611155.1 Streptomyces sp. NPDC002994 | reverse complement strand
GCCCACATTACTGCCCGGGCGGTGGGGTTTAACCCCACACTGCGGCCCCCCCCCCCCCCCGCGGCTCTTGCTGTTGTGCTGACTGCCGTCAGGCGCAACGCCGGAGCGTTACGCGGACTTGCGGCTGTCCCGCGGATGCACCGCAATGTTCATGGCGCCGGATCGCAGTACCGCAAGCCTTTCGGCCAGGACCTCTTCGAGCTCCTCGCGGGTGCGCCTTTCCATGAGCATGTCCCAGTGCGTACGCGCGGGCTTGCCCTTCTTCTCCTCAGGCCCGTCGCCGTCCACCAGGAGGGCAGTGGCGCCGCACGCCTTGCACTCCCACTCCGGCGGAATTTCGGCCTCTACCGAGAACGGCATCTCAAATCGATGTCCGTTCGGGCATGCGTACTCCACCGCCTGGCGCGGGGCCAGATCGATGCCGCGGTCGGTCTCGTAGCTTGTAACCACGAGTCGCGTGCCGCGGAGAGCTCGCTCACTCATGAATCGTGCCTCCCGGGCTTGTCGCCCACAGGACAGGTGTCGCTGTCGTCGTCATCCGGTCAACGTCCGGTCGGCGGTAAAGATTCCCGTTGCGGGTCATGCGTCGCCCGTCGTGCCGCTGCTTTTCCCAAAAAGTTGGGTACCCACCAGTGCCCGGTTTGTCACTTCTGGCAGCAGATGTCACCCAGCGTTGTCGATTTCCGAGCGCGCAGTAACGGTCCGCCTGGCGAGCCAAAGGCGTACACTACCGGCCTTTCACTTCAAGGTCTAAATCCGCTCCGGTACGGGGTTTCCCGCAGCCTCCACGGCCTGCCGTACGGGCACCCGTACGAGGAGGGCGAATCCCAGTGCGAAGAAGGCCACGAGCGAGATGATCGCGTCCCGATAACTGCCGGTCAGCTGGTACGCGAGGCCGAAAACCAGCGGCCCCAGCCAGCTCATGCCCCGGTCGCTCATCTCGTACACCGAGAAGTACTCCGCCTCCTTGCCGCGCGGCACCAGATGCGAGAAGAGGGAGCGCGAGAGGGCTTGGCTGCCGCCGAGAACCAGGCCGATGGCCGAGGCCAGGGCGTAGAACCAGACGGGCTCCCCGGCCGGCAGGAAGTAGCCGGCGCCGATCGTCAGGGTCCAGGCGGCGAGCGAGCCGAGGATGGTGCGCTTGGCGCCGAACCGCTGGGCCAGCCGGCCCATGCCGAGCGCCCCGGCCACCGCGAGCACCTGGACCAGCAGGATGGCGGTGATGAGGGTCGTCTGGTCGAGGCCCAGTTCCTCGGACCCGTAGATCGACGCCTGCGAGATCACTGTCTGGACGCCGTCGTTGTAGACCAGATAGGCCAGCAGGAAGGAGAGCGTCAGCGGATGGCGGCGCATGTCCTTGACGGTGGCGACCAGCTGCCGCCAGCCCGCGCCGACCTTGCCCGCGCCCTCCTCACCGCGCGCCGCCACCCGCCGGTCGCGCAGCCGGCGCAGCGGTATGAGAGTGAAGGCGCCCCACCACAGGCCCGCCGAGGCCAGACAGATCCGTACGGCCGTGGACTCCGAGACCCCGAAGCTCTCGTGACCCGAGTACAGGACGAGGTTCAGGACGAGCACGAAGGCGCCGGAGGTGTAGCCGAACGCCCAGCCGCGCGACGACACCTGGTCGCGCTCGTGCGGCTCCGCGATCTGCGGGAGATAGGCGTTGTAGAGCACCATCGAGACCGACTGGGCGGCGTTGGCGACGATCAGCAGGAACGCGCCCAGCAGATAGCGGTCCCCGTCCAGGAAGAACATGCCCGCCGTCGCGGCCGCTCCGGTGTACGCCGCCGCGGCGAGCAGTGGCTTCTTCCGGCCCGTACGGTCGGCCACCGCACCCACCAGGGGCATGACCAGGACGGCCACCACGACGGACATGGAGACGGCGTACGCGAACACCGATCCCGCCCGCACCGGAATGCCCAGCGGGTGGACGAAGCCTTCCGCGTCCGCCGCGGCCTTCGCGACCGTGGTCAGGTACGGGCCGAGGAAAACGGTGAGCACGCTCGTCGAGTAGACCGAGCACGCGAAATCGTAGAAGTACCAGCCGCGTTGCTCGCGCCTGCGGCCCGCCGCCCCGTCGGGGCCGCCCCCCTCGTCCGTACCGTCCGTACGGTCCACGGTGCCAGAGCTCACCGCGCGCCCCCTCGCTCGTCCCCGTGCCGTCGCGGGTCACGGGGCGGACGCCGGGCCGGGCCGGTTAAGCCGGTCAAAGCCGGTTAAAGCCAAGTACCCCGCTCGGTCAGCACCGTTCGCAACGTCTCGATGTGATCCGTCATGATGCCATCCACACCGAGATCGAGAAGCGCTGCCATCCGGTCCGCATCGTTGACCGTCCACACGTGGACCTGCAGGCCGAGCGCGTGTGCGGTGCGTACGAAGCGGTGATCGACGACCCTGATGCCGCTTTGGATCTCGGGAACCTGGGCGCACACCGCACTGCGGCGTATCGCGGCGGGTATGGAGCGCGCACGCAGCCACAGCCCGAGGACGCCCGCCGTGCCGAAGGAAGTGGCGAGACGGGGGCCCGCGAGGCGCTGAGCCCTGGCCACCCGGTTCTCGTTGAACGACCCGACGCACACCCGGTCCCACGCGCCGGTCCTGCGGATCAGGTCGACCAGCGGCCCGAGAGCCGGCTCGGCCTTGATGTCGACGTTCCAGCGTGCGTCGGGAAACTCTTCGAGCAGCTCCTCGAAGAGGGGCAGCGGCTCTTTCCCCGCCACCCGGGCACGGCTGACGTCGTTCCAGGGAAGCGCCGAAATGCGGCCCCGCGCGTCGGTCACCCGGTCGAGGGTCGCGTCGTGGAACGCCACGAGACGGCCGTCCGCCGTGGCGTGCACGTCGGTCTCGAAGTAGCGGTATCCGGCGTCGTCGGCGCGCCGGAACGCCGCCGCGGTGTTCTCCAGGCCGTCGGCCGCCCCGCCGCGATGGGCGAAGGCGAGCGGCGCGGGATGGTCGAGATAGGGATGGCGTACGCGATTCACCGGGCGATTATCGCGGCTTGTGGTGTACCGGCGGCGACGACCGTACTGCGGGCGTCCGCCGTGGGGACGGCGAAGACGCGCAGGAAGAACTGGGCGAGCGGTCCGATGGCGAGGGCGTAGATGACGGTGCCCGCACCGAGCGAGCCGCCCAGGGCGAAACCGGTGGCGACGACCGCCACTTCGAGGGTGGTGCGTACGAGGCGGATGGAGCGCCCGGTGACGCGGTTCAGTCCGGTCATCAGCCCGTCGCGCGGACCGGGCCCGAACCGGGCGGCGATGTAAAGGCCCGTCGCCGCGCCGTTCAGCACGATGCCGGCGATCATCAGCGGGATCTGCCCGGCCAGGCCGTGCACGTCCGGTACGACCGCGAGCGTGCCGTCCATCGCGACGCCGATCACCACGACATTGGAGACGGTGCCGAGCCCGGGCCGCTGCTTGATGGGGATCCACAGCAGCAGCACCGCGGCGCCGACGATGATCGAGACCACGCCGATCGTCAGCCCGGTCTTCCCGGCGAGGCCCTGGTGCAGCACTCCCCACGGTTCGAGCCCGAGGCCGGCGCGCACCAGCAGCGCCGAACTCACTCCGTACAGCACGAGACCGATGTACAGCTGCGACAGCCGACGGGTGAGTTGCATGGGCACTTGCGCTCCTTGCCTGGAAGTGGTGGCGTTACTGGACCGCCGCATGACACTCTGTGGCTTGGCAGAAGATGTCATCCATGGCCAATTCGAGTGAGGTGGACTGGAAATTATGGCGCAGTGGACTTCGGCGGTGGGGGCAGCTCAGCTCGCCAGGCAGCTCAACGCCCAGCAGTCGCGTCCGGCCGGCCCCGGCACGCGCAAGCCGCCTGCCTACCGCGCCCTCGCCGACGGCATAAGGCTGCTGGTCCTGGAGGGCCGGGTGCCGGTCGCCGCGCGGCTTCCCGCCGAGCGCGAGCTGGCGGTGGCCCTGGCCGTCAGCCGTACGACCGTGGCCGCGGCGTACGAGGCTCTGCGCGCCGAGGGCTTCCTGGAGTCGCGCAGGGGAGCCGGCAGCTGGACCGCCGTCCCCGCGGGCAACCCGCTGCCGGCGCGCGGCCTCGAACCCCTGCCGCCCGAGTCCCTCGGTTCGGTGATCGACCTCGGCTGCGCCGCGCTGCCCGCGCCCGAGCCGTGGCTCACCAGAGGCGTCCAGGGCGCGCTGGAGGAGCTGCCGCCGTACGCCCACACCCACGGCGACTACCCGGCGGGCCTGCCCGCCCTGCGTCAGATGCTGGCCGACCGGTACACGGCGCGCGGCATCCCCACCATGCCCGAGCAGATCATGGTCACGACGGGTGCGATGGGCGCGATCGACGCGATCTGCCATCTCTTCGCGGGGCGCGGCGAACGGATCGCCGTCGAGTCGCCGTCGTACGCCAACATCCTCCAGCTGATGCGCGAGGCGGGCGCCCGGCTGGTGCCCGTCGCGATGGCCGAGGGGCTCACGGGCTGGGACCTGCCGCGCTGGCGACAGGTCCTGCGCGACGCCGCGCCGCGACTCGCGTACGTCGTCGCCGACTTCCACAACCCGACCGGCGCCCTGGCCGACGAGGACCAGCGGCGCGGGCTCGTCGACGCGGCGCGCTCGGCCGGGACCGTACTCGTCGTGGACGAGACCATGACCGAGCTCCGTCTGGACGCGGATGTCGACATGCCGCGGCCGGTCTGCGCCTTCGACCCGTCGGGCAGCACGGTCCTGACGGTGGGCTCCGCGAGCAAGGCCTTCTGGGCGGGCATGCGCATCGGCTGGGTGCGGGCGGCGCCCGACGTGATCCGCAGCCTGGTGGCGGCACGCGCGTACGCGGACCTCGGTACGCCCGTCCTGGAACAGCTCGCCATCAACTGGCTGATGAGCACGGGCGGCTGGGAACAGGCCGTCGAGATCCGCCGCACGCAGGCGCGCGAGAACCGCGACGCGCTGGTGACGGCGGTGCGCAGGGAACTGCCGGACTGGGAATTCGACGTACCGAGCGGAGGGCTGACGCTCTGGGTCCGCACCGGAGGGCTGTCGGGTTCGCGGCTCGCCGAGATGGGTGAGCGCGTCGGTGTACGGGTCCCTTCGGGGCCGCGCTTCGGGGTCGACGGGGCCTTCGAGGGGTACGTACGGCTGCCGTTCACGGTCGGCGGCCCGGTGGCGGAGGAGGCGGCGGTGAGGCTCGCGGCCGCCGCGAGGCTGGTGGAGAGCGGAGCGAGCAACGGCGCCGAGGCCCCGCGAACGTTCGTCGCCTGACGGGTCTCGGGGCCCTTCGGGCCTTTCGGTCCCCTGCTGAACGCTCCCGGGTCAGCCCTCGGCCGGCACCGGCTCCGGTTCCTGCGCCGGGGGCTGGATCCGGGGCTGTGCCCGGGTGTCCGCGCCCGTGGGAAGTACGAGCTCGGGAAGCAGCTCGATGACGGCCTGCCGGTGCGCCTCGCTCGTCGCGTCGTCGTACGGATCGGGCGTCGCCGGAACCTGGAGCCGCATCACGGGACCCGTACCGAGCCGTGCGTACCCGCGGCCGGGCGGGGTGTCGCGCGTCGGTGTGGTGTGCGGCGGTTCCCCCAGCACGGATTCGACCTGCCCGGGAACGGCCGGACCGAGCGCCACGCGCGCGCGTGTGTGGGACCGCACGGTCTCGCTGAGAGCGTCCATGGCGTCGAACTGCTCGGCCACCACGACCGTCACATTCGCCGCCCTGCCGTGCCGCAGGGGCACCTGGAGCAGCGCTTGCGGATCGGTGCGCCCGTCAGCGGCCGCCAGATGACCGAACACGCTCGGCCGGTCCAGCAGGATCCACAGCGGGCGTTTCGTGTCTTCCGGGGTGGGGTGCCCGGCCTGCCGGGCGCGGTTCGCGGCGATCAGCCGCCGCTCGGTCTCGTGTGCCGCCCATTCCAGGCTGGCGAGCGCTCCCGGGAGGCTGCATTCGACCGCCAGTACACCGGCCCTTCCCGTGAGGCACGCGTACTCGCCGGTGCCGCTGCCTTCGACGATCACCACGTCGCCGTGCTGGAGGGCCTGCAGAGCGATCGAGCGCAGCAGACTGCTCGTACCGCTTCCGGGCTGCCCCACGGCGAGCAGATGCGGCTCGGTGGAGCGCGTCCCGGTCCGCCAGATCACCGGAGGGGCGTCGTACGTCCTGTCGCCCTCCGTGACGGGCACGGTCCGCTGGACCGCGTCGGCGTCGGTGAAGCCCAGCACCGTCTCGCCGGGCGCGGTGACGAAGTGCTGGGCGGCGATGGACGTGGGCAGCGGGGGCAGCACCGTCATGACGAGCTGGTTGCCTTCCTCGTCCCACTCGAAGTGGTACTCGCGGCCGCGGCCCGACTTGGCGTGCAGCAGCTGCTCGATGCGCGCCCGGGACGAGGCCTCGCCGTCGGTGAAGTACGCCGGGTAGCGCACCAGAAGCCGGACGAGCCGGCCGTCGTCGAAGTCGTACTCGGGGAATGCCTTGTCCCATTCACCGCCGTGGGTGAACATCGGGCTGGGGTGCTCGGCCACCGAGAAGTACGGCACCAGGGCCTCGTAGAGGGCCCGGAGCCGGTCGCTCTCGGCCTCGGTGGGTCCGCTCCGCGCGGGGGTGCGTTCCCGTCCTTTCCAGGCGGCCGCGGCCATCACCGTGATCAGGGCGAGCAGGGGCCCGTAGGGGATGAGCGCGACCACCAGGACGACGGCCGCCACTACGAACAGCGCGGGACCACGCCGGTCCTTGGGCGTATCGGTCCATTTGCGCCGGCCGGCGGCGGCCAGCTGCCGCAGACCACGGGTGATGGTGATCAGCGGGTGGAGAACGTCGGTGGCGCTGTCGGCCGCGGTGCGCGCGATCTCGCGGCTGCGGGTGATCGAGGCACTGCCGCTGCTCAGAATGCGAGGGAGTTGACGAGGTCGCCGGGCCACTTCGGTCTCCTGTGTGTTGAAGCGGTTACGGCAGGTCAGAACTTGATCCCGCCCAGGAGGCCGGCGAGGCTCGCGCCTCCGGCCTTGATGCTCGGTGCGATGGCTGTGCCCGCGAGGTAGAAGCCGAACAGTGCGCAGACGAGGGCGTGCGACGCCTTGAGGCCGTCTTTCCGGAAGAAGAGGAAGACGATGATGCCGAGAAGCACGACGCCTGAGATGGACAGGATCATGAGGTTCTCCTGGTTGAGGGGACAGTCACCATGAGTTCTTCCAGGCTCACAGCATGTATCTATACGGCAAAAGGTGCAAATGGGTTACTTTTCAGGTTTTTCACTGGAGTGGCCGATGCGGCTCGGCTTCGGGGTCGGCTCGCCCCGATCTTTGCCGCTGCCGGGCCGCGTCATGTCGGCGAGCGGGCAGTACCCTGACGATTCACTCGTACGGCGCTGGTGCCGTACGTACAGGTCACAGCAGTGAACGGCAGTGGAAGGCGGTCCGTCCGATGAGCGAAACCCCGGATCCCGAGGTGGTCGAACTGGCCGGCAAGGTCTTCGACCTGGCGCGTCAGGGAGAGGCCGAGGCGCTCGCCGCGTACGTCGACGCGGGCGTGTCCGCGAACCTCACCAACGACCGGGGCGACACTCTCGTGATGCTCGCGGCCTATCACGGCCACGCCGCCGCCGTGGAGGCCCTGTTGAGCCGTGGGGCCGACCCCGACCGGGCCAACGACCGCGGCCAGACGCCGCTCGCAGGCGCCGTGTTCAAGGGCGAGGAAGCGGTGGTCCGCGCACTGGTCGAGGGAGGCGCCGACCCGGCCGCCGGAACGCCGTCCGCGGTGGACACCGCTCGCATGTTCGACAAGAAGGACCTGCTGGAGCTCTTCGGGGCCCGATGACCGGGTCGCCGTAAATGTGGTCGCGTCGGTGAAATGGCTGGGTCATCATGACGTCGGATTCACATGCACGCGATGCGGGCAGAAGTTGCCGGATCACGGGGAATGTGAGCGGGCCCACTCCGGGCCCACCGACGAGAGGCAGAGGAAGATGGTCTACAGCGAGCAAGAGTCGACGGCGGACGCCCGGACATGTTGCCGCGCGGCCTAGACACGGCACGTATCCCGGTTGCGTCGACAGCTTGATGTGAGGCTTTTTCCATGTTCGATCCAGTCATAGCGCCGAGCGGCACGCTGCTCGGCCTCCTGCAGAGGGGCCGCGGCGACGGCACGCTGCACGCGCTCGCCGCGCCCCGCCCCGAAGCGCTCGCGGCTCTCAACCACTGCGTTCTCGACGACCCCCGCCACGACTGGCAGGTCGAGAACCGCTCGCTCTACTACGCGCGCCTCTACCTGGATCTCGACGGCGGGCTCGAAGCGATCGAGCAGCACCTCTTCGACCCGGAGGACCTCGTCGACGACGACGAGGGTAGGACCGGCCTGGCGCTCGCCGTGCTGGGCCATCTCGCCTCGTACGGCAGGGACGACGCTCTCGTACTGCTGCGCAGGTACGCCAGGACCGGCGCCAACTGGGCGTGGGCCCTCGACGAGCTCGCCCTGCGTGACGACGACGCCGGACTGCGCGGCCTCGCCGTGGCCGTTCTCGCCCGGTTCCCCGGCACCGCGGAGGGCGAGGCCGAGCTGGCCGCCGCCGTGCGGGACGCCTTCGAGCCGCGGCCCTGGCGGCTGTGGTCGGAGGACCCGCGCGAAAGCATCGGTGCCCGCGTGCGGGCGGCCGGTGAGCAGGGCTCGTTCCACCGCTGGCAGCGGCAGATGCGGCCGACGGGGCCACGCCCCGGCTGGAGCGTCCAGGCCGTGTTCGACTGGGCCCAGCAGGGCCTCGACCGCGGTACGCCGCTCCATGTGCCGGCCGCCAGGTGTCTGACGGCCGTCGCCGGACCCGCGGACCGCTCGGCGATCGTCGAGGCGGCGCGCGGCGGCCAGGACGGCGCGCGCTGCACCGCGCTGCACTACCTCGCCGAATCACGGGACCCCGTCGTGCTCGACCTCATCGAAGCGGCGGTGCAGAGTCCTTCCCGTACCGTCGCGGACGCCGCGGTCGCCGCCTTCGAGCGGATGTGCGGCGCCGACGCGGTGGACCGCGCGCGGGGCTGGGTGCATCGTCCCGACGCCCTCGGGGCGTCGGCGGCCGGCGTGCTCGCCTGCCGGGGCGGGGCCCAGGACGCGCCGCTCGTGCTCGGTGCGCTGCGGGAGACCGTACGGGCGGACGGGCCCGACGCACCGCTCCTGTGGACCCTCGTGGACGGCGCGGGACGGCTCGGCATCTGCGCCGCGGCGCCCGTACTGCGCCACGTCTACCGGGAGACGGCGTCCTCGCACCTGCGCGGCCGCGCGGCGCGCGCCCTGGCCGCCACCGACCCCTCGTTCGCCACCGGCTTCGCTGTCGAGTGCCTGTGGGACTGCGAGGAAACCACCAGAGAAGTGGCCGCACGGCACGCCGAGACCGGCGACGCGCGCGTGGCGGAGAGACTGCGGCGGCTCGCCGCCGACCCGGCCGAGGAGGCCGAGGTCCAGACCGCCGTACGGAGCAGGATCGGGCCGGACGCGCCCGCTGTCTGAGAACGAGCGCCACGGAGCGGGCGCCAGGGCGGCGTGACGGGCACGGGGGCCAAACGCTCATAGGACGTTCCTCGCCCGGAAAGATCCAAGTCGGCCGGGACACTCATGGCGCGACGACAACACGAGTATGCGTATGCGTGTCGTCATCGTCACCGAGTCCTTTCCGCCCGACGTCAACGGCGTGGCCCACTGCGCCCTGCAGACCGGTTGAACCTGCGCAGTGCGTGGGCGTACTCGCGGATCGTGTGTACGACGGAGTGGGCGGAGCGTGAGTTCGTACGCATAGGGGCGCGCAATGTGGTGCGCGCCCCCCTGGGCGTCGACCTGGATATATACAGTCCCGGGCGCCGCAGTACGGCGCTGCGCGCACGGCACGCACACGGGAACGACGTACTGCTCCTGCTGTGCTCGCGTCTGTCGGTGGAGAAGCACCCGGGAACGGCCCTTGACGCCCTTGCGGCGCTTCGCGGGAACGGCGTGAGGGCGGCACTGGTGATCGCGGGGGACGGGCCCCTGCGGGACGGCCTGATGCGCAGAGCGCGCACGGAACGGCTGCCCGCCTTCTTCCTGGGACACGTGGCCGACCGAGACGAACTGGCCGACCTTCAGGCGGCGGCGGACATCTGCCTGGCCCCCGGCCCCGCCGAAACCTTCGGACTGTCCGCACTGGAGGCGCTGGCCTGCGGCACTCCGGTCGTCGCAAGTGCGTCCTCCGCACTCCCGGAGGTCATCGCAGACGCAGGCCTGTCGGCCACCGATTCAGGCGAGGTGTTCGCCGACGCCGTCAACTCTTCGACTGGCCGGCAGCGGTGGAAGCGTTCCTGGCGGCGCACGATGCGAAGGCGCTGACGCGGGAACGGCAGGTGACGTCATGACCCCAGAAGCCCACGCTGGGCCCGTGGACGCCCTTCGGGCGTGCCCTGAGCTCCCCCGAAACCACCCAGCCCGTCCGGCGTTTGAGGACCGGGGTCTGGGGCGGAGCCCCAGTTGCGGGAAGGGGCGGGTTGGGGAAAAGACTCGTCGGCCCCGGCCCGGCCCTGGCACCGTGCGGCCGGTGCGGTTCGCGGCCCTGGGGGACTCCCTCACTGAGGGCGTCGGGGACCCCGTGGCCGGCGGCTGGCGCGGTTGGGCCGCGCTACTGGCCAACGGCCTCGCCGCACGGACCAGCCCGCCGAATTCCAGAACTACGCCGTGAGCGGCGCCCTCACCCGCGACGTAGCCGAACGCCAGGCGCCCCGCGCCCTCGCCTTCACCCCCGACATCGCCTCGGTAGTCGTCGGCGTCCACGACACCCTTCGCCGCACCTTCGACATCCACGACCTCACGGTCCAGCTCGACGGGGTGTACGCGGCCCTGACCGCGACCGCCCTGTCGGCGCGCTACGGCGCCGTACACCTGCACGTCGCCGAGGCCACCTGGGTGACCGACCGGGCCCTGTGGAGCGCGGACAGGCTGCACCCGGGCGAGCGCGGGCACCGGCTGATCGCCGCCCGCTTTCACGCACTGCTCGCCGCCGAAGGGCTCGCGACCGGCGCGGCGCCGGGGCATGAACCCGAGCAGCCCCCGCCCACCCACGCGGCCGCTCTCCTGTGGCTGCTGACGGCGGGCACCGGCTGGCTGGCGCGCCGCTCCACCGACCTGCTGCCGCAACTCCTGGGCCTGGCGGCCGCGGAGGTACGGCACGCGGCACCAGCACGCGGCTCGATCTGCGCGCCTCCCAGGCGCTCTCGGCCGCGCTCGCCGCCGTATCGCCGCCGCGCCTTGCCAGAATGGGAGAATGAGCGGGCGCTGGGAATTCTGGATCGACCGTGGCGGCACCTTCACCGACGTAGTGGGCCGACGGCCCGACGGGCGGCTCGTCACCCGCAAACTGCTCTCGCACAACCCGGAGCGCTACCGGGACGCGGCCGTCGCCGGAATCCGGCTGATGCTGGAGCTCGGACCCGGCGAGCCGGTCCCGGCCGACCGGATCAACACCGTGAAGATGGGCACGACGGTCGCCACCAACGCGCTCCTGGAGCGGCGCGGGGAGCCGACCGTACTGGTCATCACCGAAGGCTTCGGAGACGCCCTGCGCATCGCCTACCAGAACCGCCCCCGGCTCTTCGACCGCCACATCGTGCTGCCCGAGGCGGTGTACGAGCGCGTCGTGGAAGTACCGGAACGGATCGACGCGCACGGCGCGACCGTACGGCCGCTGGATCTCGCGGCCGTCACCGAGAAACTGCGCTCCGCGCGGAGCGACGGTTTCCGCAGCGCCGCCGTCGTGCTGATGCACGGCTACCGTCATCCCGCGCACGAGTCCGCCGTCGCCGCCGTGGCGCGTGAACTCGGGTTCACCCAGGTGAGCTGTTCGCACGAGGTCAGCCCGCTGATCAAGTTGGTGCCGCGCGGTGACACCACCGTCGTGGACGCGTACCTCTCGCCGATCCTTCGCCGGTACGTCGACGAGGTCGCCACGGAACTGCGAGGCGTGCGTCTGATGTTCATGCAGTCCAACGGCGGGCTGCGCGAGGCCGCACACTTCCGCGGCAAGGACGCCGTGCTGTCGGGCCCCGCGGGTGGCGTCGTGGGAATGGCGCGTACATCGGAACAGGCCGGGTTCGAGCGCGTCATCGGCTTCGACATGGGCGGCACGTCCACCGATGTGTCGCACTACGCCGGCACGTTCGAAAGGGACTTCGGCACGCAGGTCGCGGGCGTACGCATGCGCGCTCCGATGATGAACATCCACACCGTCGCGGCGGGCGGCGGCTCCGTGCTGCACTTCGACGGCCAGCGCTACCGGGTCGGGCCCGACTCGGCGGGCGCCGTCCCGGGGCCCGCCTGCTACCGGCGCGGCGGCCCCCTCACGGTCACCGACGCCAATGTCATGCTCGGGCGCGTCCAGCCGGACCACTTCCCCGCCGTCTTCGGACCGCACGGCGACCAGCCCCTGGACGCCGGGACGGTGCACCGCCGGTTCGCGCGGCTCGCAGACGACGTCGCGGAAGCGACCGCTGTACGGCGCAGCCCCGAGGAGGTCGCGTCGGGCTTCCTCGACATCGCTGTGCTCAACATGGCGAACGCCGTCAAGAAGATCTCCGTACAGCGTGGTCACGACATCACCCGCTACGCCCTCACCAGCTTCGGCGGCGCGGGCGGACAGCACGCGTGCGCGGTCGCCGACGCGCTGGGCGTCAACACGGTCATCGTGCCTCCGCTGGCCGGCGTGCTTTCCGCGTACGGCATCGGGCTGGCCGACGCGACCGCCATGCGCGAGCAGTCGGTCGAGGCGCGGCTCGACGAGGAGACGCTCGGGCGCGTACGGGAACTGTGCGACCGGCTGGCCGGACGTACCCGCGAGGAACTGCGAGCCGACGGCATCGCGGACACGGCGATCAGCACGCACGCGCGCGTGCTGATCCGGTACGCCGGTACGGACGCGAGCCTTCCGGTGGCCCTGAGCAGCGTCCAGGACATGAGCGCGTCCTTCGAAGCGGACCACCGTGCGCGGTACGCCTTCACCATGGACAAGCCGCTGGTTGTGGAAGCCGTCTCGGTCGAGGCCGTGGGCGTGGGCGTGGCGGGACCGAGCGTTCCCGGGAACATCACGCAAGGGCGCACGCACACGGGAACGTTGAGGCCCCGTTCGACGGTACGGATGTTCACCGAGGGACGCCGACAGGACACCCCGCTGTACCGGCGCGACGACCTGCGGCCCACGGACACCGTCGAAGGCCCCGCCGTCATCGCCGAGGACGACGCCACCACGGTCGTCGACCCCGGCTGGCAGGCGGCCGCCGGAGAACGGGGGCATCTGCTGCTCACGCGCGTGCGCCCGCGGCCCGGCAGAACGGCGGTCGGCACGGACGTGGACCCCGTCATGCTGGAGGTGTTCAACAACCTCTTCATGGCCATCGCCGAGCAGATGGGCGTACGCCTCGAAAACACCGCCCACTCCGTCAACATCAAGGAACGGCTGGACTTCTCCTGCGCACTCTTCGACGCGTACGGCAATCTCATCGCGAACGCCCCGCACATTCCCGTACACCTCGGTTCGATGGGGGAGTCCATCAAGGAGGTGCTGCGGCGCAACGAGGGGGCCATGCGCCCTGGCGACGTGTACGCCATCAACGACCCGTACCACGGGGGCACACACCTGCCGGACGTCACCGTGGTGACCCCCGTTTTCGACGCCGACGGCGGTCCGTTGCGCTTCCTGGTGGCCTCGCGCGGACACCATGCCGAGATCGGCGGCATCACCCCCGGTTCCATGCCCGCCTTCAGCCGTACCGTGCACGAAGAGGGCGTCCTTTTCGACAACTGGCTTCTCGTGAGGGACGGCAGGCTGCGCGAGGACGAGACGCGCGAACTGCTGACCACCGCCGCGTATCCGTCGCGCGACCCTGACACCAACCTGGCCGACCTGCGCGCGCAGATCGCCGCCAACGAGAAGGGCATCGCCGAACTGCGTCGCATGGTCGACCAGTTCGGGCTCGATGTGGTCCAGGCGTACATGCGGCACGTACAGAACAACGCCGAGGAATCCGTGCGCCGTATCGTCGCCGGGCTGCGGGACGGCGAGTACCGCTATGAGACGGACAGTGGAGCCGTCATCCAGGTCGCCCTGCGGGTGGACCGGGAGGCACGCAGCGCGGTCCTGGACTTCGCCGGTACGGCGCCTCAGCAGGCGGGGAACTTCAACGCGCCCAAGTCGGTGGTCATGGCGGCCGTTCTGTACGTCTTCAGGACTCTCGTCGCCGACGACATCCCTCTCAACAGCGGCTGCCTCGAACCCCTGGAGGTGCGAGTCCCGGAAGGCTCCATGCTCGCGCCCGTCCATCCGGCCGCGACCGTGGCCGGCAACGTCGAGACCTCGCAGGCGGTGACCGGCGCTCTGTACGCCGCGCTCGGCGTCCAGGCCGAGGGCTCGGGAACCATGAACAACGTCACCTTCGGCAATGACCACGTGCAGTACTACGAAACCGTGGCGAGCGGCTCGGGGGCGGGCGACGGATTCGACGGGGCCGATGCCGTGCAGACCCATATGACCAACTCGCGCCTCACCGACCCCGAAGTGCTGGAGTGGCGTCATCCGGTGCGCCTGGACGGCTTCTCCGTACGTGAGGGCAGTGGGGGAGACGGCAGGTGGCGGGGCGGCTGCGGGGTGGTACGCAGGATCCGGTTCTTGGAACCGATGACGGTGGCGCTGCTCTCCGGCCACCGCCGCGTCCCGCCGTACGGCATGGCGGGCGGTGGGCCCGGAGCGACCGGCAGCAACCTCGTCGAGCGCGCCGACGGCACCCTCACGCCGCTGGAGGGTTGCGACACGGCCGAAGTGGGGCCCGGGGACGTCCTGGTGATCCGGACGCCCGGCGGGGGCGGATACGGCGCCCCTGACGCTTCCTGAAGGGTTCTGAGGGCTCTCAGCGCCTCCTTGCGGGGACGAAATGGATCGGCGTACCGGGCGCGGCCTGCGCCGCCGCGGCGAGATCCGACTCCTTGACGACCGCGATCACCGGATATCCGCCCGTAGTGGGGTGGTCGGCCAGGAAGACCACAGGGCGCCCGTCCGGCGGGACCTGCACCGCGCCGAGGACCATGCCCTCGCTGGGCAGTTCACCGTGCACGGCGCGCTCCAGAGGGGGGCCGTCCGTGCGCAGCCCGATGCGGTTGCTCGCGGAGGAGACCCGGTAGACCGCCTTGGCCAGGGTGTGCAGCGACCGTACGGTGAACCAGTCCGTACGCGGCCCGGGACCGAACCGCAGCACCAGTTCGCGCGGCGGCCCCTGCCAGGGCACGGCATCGGCGTACACCGGTGGCCCTGACTCGCGGCCCAGCGGCAGCACCGCACCGTCGGTCAGGGGCGCGGGGCCCAGTCCGGACAACAGATCGGTGGAGCGGCTGCCCAGCACGGGTTCGCAGGCGATCCCTCCGGCGAACGCGACATAGCTCCGTACGCCACCCGCCGCTTGCCCCACCTCCAGTACGGCTCCCGCCGCCACGCGCACCGGTGCGCCCCAGGCGGCGGGGCGGCCGTCCACGGTGACCCGGCAGGGCGCACCGGTGACCGCCACGGTGACCGCACAACGCGGCCGTACCGCACAGCCGTTCAGAGTCGTCTCCAGGACGGCTGCCTCCGCGTGATTGCCCACCAGCCGGTTCGCGAGATCGCTCGCGGGCCTGTCCAGCGCGCCCGAGCGCGGCACCCCCAGGTGAGCATGACCGGACCGCCCCTGGTCCTGTACGGACGTCAGCGCGCCCGCCCGTACCACCGCGAAAGCCCGGTCCGTCACAGCTCCTCCGGTACGAAACGCACCCGCGCGCCCGGCGTGAGCAGAGCGGCGGGCACCCGCGCGTGGTCCCACAACACGGCCCGCGTGGAGCCGATGAGCTGCCAGCCGCCGGGGGACGAGCGCGGGTACACCCCCGTGTACGCGCCGGCCAGTGCGACGGCGCCCGCCGGCACCGCTGTGCGCGGCGTGGCCCTGCGCGGCACGGCGTACCGCTCGGCGAGACCGGTCAGATAGCCGAACCCGGGAGCGAACCCGCAAAACGCCACCCGGAACTCGGTCGCCGAGTGAATCCGGCCCACCTCGTCGGGGGGTACGCCCCACAGCCCGGCCACCACCGCGAGATCGGGACCGTCGTAACGCACCGGGATTTCGATCGCGCCCCCGACGCCGGGCGACAGCGGCGGGATCTCCCATCCGGCCAGGCGCTCCGCGAAGCGCCCGGGATCGTCGAGGCCGTCGAGCAGCACCGTGCGCGCCGCAGGGACGATCTCCCGCACGGCGGGGAGCGTGCCCGCCGCCCGGCGCCGCAGCAGTTCCGCGTGGAGCGCTTCCGCCTCCTCGCCGCTGTCGAGCTCCACCAGGAGGGCGCGGTCACCGACCGGCAGTGCCCGCATGGTGCTCATACGAAGGCCTCCACCCGGACGCCTGCGGCCTCCAGACGTTCCCGTACGCGGCGGGCCAGGCCGACGGCGCCCGGGGTGTCCCCGTGCAGGCACAGCGAGCGGGCACGCACGCCTACTGGGCGGCCGCAGTGCGATGTGACCACGCCGAACCGGGCCATGGAGAGGGAGCGTTCAACGACCGTTCCCGGGTCCGTGACGACAGCGTTCTCCTGTCCGCGCGGAACGAGCGTCCCTTCCGGCGTGTACGCACGATCCGCGAACGCCTCGGCGACGACCGGCAGCCCGGCCTTTGCGGCGATGTCCAGGAAGCGCGATCCGGGCAGTCCCAGGACCGGTCGTTCGCCGCCGGCGAGCAGTACACCGTCGACGACAGCGGCCGCCTGTTCCTCGTCGTGCACCACCCGGTTGTAAAGCGCGCCGTGCGGTTTGACGTACGAGACCCACGAACCGGCCGCTCGCGCGAACACCTCCAGCGCGCCTATCTGGTAGGCGACTTCGGCGGCGAGTTCGTCCGAAGGGACGTCCATCGAGCGCCGCCCGAAGCCGGCCAGATCGCGGTACGAAACCTGGGCACCGATCCGCACCCCGCGCTCGGCCGCGAGGTCGCAGACGCGGCGCATGGTCGCCGCGTCACCGGCATGGAAGCCGCAGGCGACGTTGGCGCTGGTGACGACGGACAGCAGCTGTTCGTCGTCGGTCAACTGCCAGCGCCCGAACCCCTCCCCGAGGTCGGCGTTGAGATCGATCGAAACCGAGGTCATGTACGGATCCGTCTCCTGTCAGGCCACGCGGAACTGTTCGTCGCGGGCATCGGTGATGAACATCTGGCCCGGTGCGTGGGTGATCGCGAAGGGCGGCCGTGAGGCCATTACCGCAGCCTGCAGTGTCACCCCGCACGCCCAGAACACCGGAATGTCGCCCGGCTCCGCGTCCACCGGATCGCCGAAGTCCGGGCGCCCGAGGTCCGCGATACCCAGCCCGGCCGGCTCACCGCAGTGCACCGGACTGCCGTGTACGTCGGGCAGCAGGGCGCTCTCCCGGATCGCCGCGGAGAGGTGGTCCGGGGGAACAGGGCGCATCGACACCACCATCGGGCCGTGCAGCCGTCCCGCCGGACGGCACGGGCGGCCCGTCGTGTACATCGAGACATTGCGCCCCTGTTCGACGTGACGCATCGGCACACCGGCTTCCGACAGGGCCGCCTCGAAGGTGAAGCTGCACCCGATGAGGAAGGACACCAGATCGTCGCGCCAGTGGCCGGTCACCTCGGTGGGATCGTCGACGAGTTCGCCGTGCTGCCAGACCCGGTAGCCGGGCAGGTCGGTACGCAGATCGGCGCCGGGTGCCAGCGGCGTGCTCCAGGACCCGGCGTCGGTCACGTCCAGCACCGGGCAGGGCTTCGGATTGCGCTGGCAGAAGAGCAGCACTTCGTACGCCCAGTCCGCGGGCACTGACAGGAGGTTCGCCTGGGCGTGTCCGGGCGCCCATCCGGCGGTGGTCGACCTGGTCCCCGCACGGAACAGCTCGCGCGCTTCCCGGGGGCTCTTGCCCGTCGTTCCCCTGTGCGTCGTGGTGACGTTCACTGGAGCTCCCTTCCGCGCGTCTCGGGAAGCCCGAACAGTGCCAGTACGGCGAGCCCGTAACCGACCGCACCGAAGATCAGCGCGCCGCCGACTCCCCAGCTGCCCGCCAGGAAGCCGACGAGCGTCGGGAAGAACGCACCCACGGCACGGCCCGTGTTGTACGTGAACCCCTGACCGGTCCCGCGAACCGCCGTCGGATAGAGCTCACTGAGGAACGAACCGAAGCCGCTGAAAATGGCCGACATACAGAACCCCAGCGGGAAGCCCAGGACGAGCACCACATTGTTCGCCCCGGAGGGGATGTTGGTGTAGGCGGCGATGCAGGCGGCCGACAGGAACGCGAAGAGAGCGATGTTCTTCTTGCGGCCCAGTTTGTCGGTGAGATAGCCGCCCGTGAGGTAGCCGATGAAGGCACCCGAGATGAGGAACGTCAGATAGCCGCCCGTGCCGACGACGGTAAGGCCACGCTCCGTCTTGAGGTAGGTGGGCACCCAGGTGGCGAGCGTGTAATAGCCGCCCTGCACACCGGTGGAAAGCAGCACACCGAAGAGCGTGGTGCGCAGCAGGTCCTTCTTGAAGATGGTCGTGAAGGAGCCCTTGTCGCTGCTCGCGAGACGACGCCGCGTCGCTTCCGGTGCGTCGCTGACGTGGCGGCGTACCCAGATCACCAGGAGCGCCGGAAGAGCGCCGGTCCAGAACATCACGCGCCAGGCCGTGTCCGGGTCCAGGAACTGGAAGACCAGTGTGTAGACGATGACCGCGAGCGCCCAGCCGACCGCCCAGGAACTCTGGATGGCTCCGAGCGTACGGCCGCGGTGCTTGGCCGAGGAGTACTCGGCCACCAGGATCGCGCCGACCGCCCACTCGCCGCCGAAACCGAGCCCCTGGAGCGCGCGGAAGACAAGCAGCGTCTCGTAGTTGGGTGCGAACCCGCACAGGACGGTGAACAGCGCGTACGTGATCACCGTGATCATCAGCGCCTTCACCCGGCCTATGCGGTCGGCGGCGATGCCCGCGATGGCGCCGCCGATCGCGGAGACGACCAGGGTGACGGTCGTGAGGAGGCCGGTCTGCCCGGTGCTGAGACTGAAGTAGGCGGAGATCGCCACCATGCTCAGCGGCAGCGTGAAGAAGTCGTAGGAGTCGAGGGCGTATCCGCCGAACGCTCCGCCGAAGGCGCGGCGGCCGCGCGGCCCGAGGGCACGCAGCCAGGCGAACGCACCACTGTCGTCAGGGAGTTCGTTCTGCTTCAGCTGTGCCTGGGTGGTACTCATCTGCACCTCGCAGCAGGGAGGAGGGAGGAGGAGTGCGCCGGAGACCGTGCGGTGACGCCAAGGTAGGGGATTGTTGAACGATCCGACAAGAGTCATGTCGGGTCGTTCTTGCTTCTACGATGGACACCACGCGACCGGCGATAGCGGCCGACGCGGGGAGCTGAGGGAGAGAGGCGCTGTGAGGACGACGGAGTCCGAGGCCGGCGGGCTGGCCGACGACCGCCCGCTGCTGGGCCGCACCAGCACGGCGGAGCGAGTCGCGGACATCCTCCGCACCCGCATCGCCGAGGGCTACTTCCCGCCGGGGGAGCGCCTTTCGGAGGACAGCATCGGCAAGGCGCTCGGCGTCTCGCGCAACACGCTGCGCGAGGCCTTCAGGCTGCTGACCCACGAGCGGCTACTCGTTCACCAGCTCAACCGCGGAGTCTTCGTCCGTGTCCTCGCGGTAGAGGACGTAGAGGACATTTACCGCATCAGGCGGTTGATCGAATGTGCCGTCGTCCGCGGACTCGGTGCGCCGCCCTTTCCCCTCGACGGCCTCGACAAGGCCGTAGGTGACGGCGAGCGGGCCGCGGCGCGGCGGGAGTGGAAGGGCGTATCGACCGCCAACATCCACTTCCACCGCGAACTCGTCGCCCTCGCCGCCAGTCCGCGCACCGACGAGCTGATGCGCAGCGTCCTGGCCGAACTGCGCCTCGCTTTCCATGTGGTGGCCGATCCGCGCCGACTGCACGAGCCTTATCTCGTACGGAACCGGCAGATTCTGGAATGTTTGCGCACGGGCGACAATACGACCGGCGAACAGTTGCTCGCCGGCTATCTCGACGACTCCCGCACCCAGCTCGTCGAGGTGTACGCACGCCACATCGAGACCGGGAACTGGGGGACATGAGGGGCTTGTGGCCCCGCTGACCCGGTCCTGCGCGTGCGGTCGCTTCTGCGCCGTTTCGACCGTTGTCAGTGCGAGGACCTAATCTGTGCCACGTGACTTCGCCTGCATCGACGGAATTCGTTCCGCCCCAGCTCAGCGCGGGGCCGCGGCCCGCACAGGGCCCGGCCGCCGACGAGGGGCTCGCGCGGCGGCTCCGCGCGCTCGCCTGCACGGCGCCGCTGCACGATCTCGACGTACGCAAGGCGAATCTCGCAGGTGAGTACTCGGTCTACGCGATGGCGGAGGTCGCGCTCGCCGCGATCGACCTCGTCACGCTCAACATGGACTTCGACACGGGCGCCGACCACGAGCAGATAGTGGCCAGACTCCTTCCGCGCGTCGCCGCCCAGGCGCCGAACCGCCCGCTCGCCGAGCATGAGCGCGTCGCCCGCTGGGTCCTGGAGAACCTGATCAACGTCGGAAGCGTGGACCGCGGCTTCCGGGCGGTTTATGGCACTTTCGGCCCCGACGGTGCTTATGTGCGCAGGGATTACGACTTCAAGCTCATCGAGGAGGTCCCCGGGTACGGCGGCAGCGTCTATCTGCGGACCACCGACGAGGCGGTCAACGTCCTCGTCGGCGCCCTCGACACGGACGTCACCAGCGCGCAGATCGCCGCCGAGGTCAAGCTCGAAGTCCTGATCAGCCGGGGCCGGCTCGCCGACGCCCAGCTCGCCGCCGAGCAGGCCCGTTACCGGACCGTGCAGTACGCCGAGACGCTCCGCAGGACGCTGGAGGCGACCCGGCGCAACGTGCGCGCCGTCGACTGGCTCAACTCCGTGCCCGACATGATCGCCGAGGCGCTCGACCACGTCGCCGACCGGTACCGGCACGAGAACGCGATCCTCACCAACATCCGCAAGGCGCGCGACGAGGCCGAAGACCCGGAGCACAAGCGACGCGCGGCCGAGCTCGTCGACATCGTCAAGGACTGCATCCGCAGGCACACGCAGCTCCAGTCCCGGCTCCTGGACGCGGGACCGCTGTTCCGCGCGGAGCAGGACCGCCAGGCCTTCGCCACGCCCACGGCGCGGACGGGACTCGACCTGTACGGCCAGCTCGTCGCGCCGCTGCTGCCCCTGCCGGTCGAGCAGGCGATCCGGGTCACCGACGCCTTCTTCGCACGCGGAACCGGGCTGCGCACGCCCGTGTCGGTACGTGTCGGGGACCTGGTCGACATACTGCTGACGCCGCCGGTGGAGCGGGATCATCTGGGCGCCGAGATGGAGGAGCCCGACCTGATCGCCACCCCTGACGACAGCCGGTTCAGCGAGGAACAGCTGGCGAGCGCGATGGAGCTGCTCGACCTGCCGCACGATGCGCCGCGCAGGCTGTCCGGTCTGCTGGCCGAGGCACGTCGCCGCGACCCGGAGCTTCCGTACCTGGTCGCGCTGCTCGCGGTCCACGCGGCGAGCCCGCCGGTCGGCACGGCCTACCGGCAGGGCGAGAAGCGGCTGCTGTTCGCGGTGGACGACGGCACCGAGCTCGACGACCCGGAGTTCGGCGGCGCCGACCTGATAGTGGGCATGGCCCTGTTGGACGCCGCCGGGATGGCCGCGGACCGGACGGAGGCGGCATGATCACGAGAGGCGCCACCAGCACGGACCCAGGCAGGGCCGGTACGGCGATTCCATTGCCGCCCCACACGGCGACACCCGCCACTCCCGCCTCCGCCCCTGCGACAGCACACACAGCCGTCCACGCGCCGCGTGGTCGTGTGTTGGGCGGTTGCGCCCCGTGGGGTGGTGGCACGCTGCGTGTTGACACCCAGCGCGGTGACCTGTCTCGCGGTGACGCCGTGGGCGGTGACGCGGCGTGCGGTCGTTCGGCGTACGGGCACAGGCGACGTTGCCGCGCGGTGCGCCTGGGTGTGCCACGCGTCCGGCCGCCGCTCGGCCACGCGCCGCACTCCCGTGCGCCGCACGCGCGGCCGCAGGGTGGTGACCGTGCTGCCCCTGCCGGGATTCCGGGCGCTCCACGCGCGGGGCGCGCCATCCCGTCCGTACCTGAAACCGAGAACTTCCGTACCGAGGAGCAGCAGCCGTGAGCGACCACCACGCCGAGCACGCCGACGCGTGGAGCGAGCGAGCCGTCAACGAGGCAACCGCAACCGCAACCGCAGCGGCCACGGCCGAGCATGCCGAGCGCGCCGAGCGCCCCATGCCCGCCGAGCCCGCCGAGGTGTCCGCGACCGCTCCCTCGCCCGCCGCGCATGGCGCCGTCACGCCCGCCGTCACGCCCGCCGACGCGGCCGACGCCGCGCGGCTCGTGTCCTTCGGCCTCCAGCCCAAACTGCTGCCCGCCCGCGACATGGAGTACGCCGACCTCCTCCGCCGCTACCGCGAAGAGCCCGCCTTCGCACGGCTCGCCGACGCCGTCGCGACCGGGCTCGGGCTCATCGTCCTGGAAGTCTCCACACGCGCAGGCATGGCCGTCTCCGCCGGAGAGGACTCCGTCTTCGCCGTACGCATGGGCGACTACGCCCGGCGTGCCTCCGCCGACTCCGCCGACCGGTTCCTGCACGGCCTCGCGCACCTCGCCGTCGCCGCGCTGGCCTTCCCCCGCCCCGAAGACCTCGCCGACGACGGCTACATCGGCCGCATAACGGTCAACGGCGTCGACGCCTTCGTGCGCCAGGCATGCCGCCGCCTGGAGGAGCGCGCCGACGAGCAGGGCGAGAACACCGACCCGGCCACCGAGGCCCCCGGCCTCGAAGCGGCCTGGCGGATCTACGCCCGCCGCAGCGCGACCGGCGCCACCAAGGACGCGCGGCGGCTGGCCGGTTCCACCACCGGCATCGTCGGCAAGGCCGTTGCCTTCCTTGCCGACTCCGGCTTCCTGCACCGCACGGGTGACGACGCGGGAGGGGCGTACCGCACCACCGCCCGCTACCAGTTGCAGGTCCGCGACATGGCGGGCAGCGCCGCCATGGCCGAGCTGCTGGAACTGGGCGTGGTGCCGGTGACCGACGGCAGCGCCACGCTCGTGCCGCCGTCGGACGCCGACGACCTCGAACTGACCGCCGAGGCCGGCCTGCCCTTCCACGCCTGACCCACGGCCGGCCGGCCAACCAGCCGACGGGCCGAGCAGTCGCCCCACACCTGCCGCTCCACTTCACGACTTACGACGAGAGTCCGCCGCCATGTACGAGTTGTCCCGGGTCCGCCTCTACTCCATCGGGCCCGCCGGTGCGCGCTACGCCGACACCGTGCTTGACCTGCGCGGAGTCGGCGAGCCCGTGCCCAACCCCGCCCCCGCCCAGGCGGAGTTCTTCGAGGATGAGCCGGTCGGCCCGCCGCGCAGGCCCGCGCCCGCCGGCGTGCTCTTCCTGGAGAACGGCGGCGGCAAGTCCGTCCTGCTCAAGCTGATCTTCTCGGTGATGCTGCCGGGCCACCGCAACACGCTCGGGGGCGCGAGTTCCGGCGTACTGCGCAAATTCCTGCTCGCTGACGACTGCGGTCACGTCGCGCTGGAATGGCAGCACACGCTCACCGGAGAATGCGTGGTCGTCGGCAAGGTGAGCGAGTGGCGCGGGCGGCAGGTGTCCAACGACCCGCGGAAGTTCGCCGAGGCCTGGTACTCCTTCCGCCCCGGCCCCGGGCTCAGTCTCGACTCGCTGCCGGTGGCCGAGTCCACTGCCGTACGCCCGTACGGCGAGGGAGTCTCGGGCGCGAAGGGCCGCCGCCGCACCATGAAGGGCTTCCGCGACGCGATCACCGACGCCGGCAAGGCATACCCGCACCTGGACATCCACTGGGAAGAGATCCACGACCGCTGGAACGAACACCTCGGTGACCTGGGCCTCGACCCTGAACTCTTCCGCTATCAGCGCGAGATGAACGCCGATGAGGGCGAGGCAGCCGGCCTCTTCGCGGTCAAGAAGGACTCGGACTTCACCGACCTGCTGCTGCGCGCCGTCACCGACACCAGGGACACCGACGGCCTCGCCGACCTCGTCCACGGCTTCGGCAACAAGCTCGGCCGCCGGGCCGAGCTCACCGCCGAACGAGACTTCACGGCGGGCTCCGTCGACCTGCTCGGCCGCATCGTCGACGCCGCCGAGACGCGCGTGCGAGCCCGCGACGTCCACGCCGCCGCCGAGCGCAGGACCCGTACGCTCGCCCGTCGGCTCTCGGCGCGAGCCGACGAGGAGCGCGGCCGCACCGCCGAGCTCGCCCAGCAGGTCACGGTCACCGCGCACACGGTCACCGAGGCCGAACAGGAGCGCAGCCGCAGCTCCCTCATCGCGAGCGAACTCGCCTACCGGCACGCTTCGCTGGCTCTCGCCGCCGCCGAGAAGGCGGCAGGCGCGCAGCGCCGCGAGCTCGCCGACGCCCGCACACTGCACGCCGCCTGGCAGGCCGCCGAGGCCGTACTGCGCCACCGCGCCGCCGCGGACCGTGCCGCGCGCGTCGCCGTGGCCATCCGCGAGGCCGAGCGCGACGCCGCCCCGGCGCTGGCCGCCCGTGCCACGGCCGCGGGTGAGCTCGTACGGGCGCTGCACGCGGCAGCCGAGGACGGCGAGCGGGTCGCCGCCGAGGAGGAAGAGCGCTCGGCCGCCCTTCAGGAGGCGGGCGAGGCAGCGCACCGCGACGCCACCACTGCCGCCACGCAGGCGCAGCGCGCCCGTAGCGAGGCCGGGCACCTGCGCCAGCGCCTCTCCGAGGTCGAACAGGAAACGGCGGAGGCGGTACACGCCGGCTGGCTCGACGACACGGCCCCGGACGCCGACCCGGCGCGGGCGGCGCTGGCCGCGACCGACGCGGAGAAAACGGCGGTCGCCGCGTGGGACACCGCGCGCGAAGCCGCCCGGGCGACGGGCGACCGGGCGAAGGAGGCCGCCGGCGCCGAGGCGCGCGCCGAACTGGCGGCCGCACGCGCGGCGGATGCCGCGCAGGCCGCGGAGCACGCGTACGAAGCGGAGCGCCGCGCGGCGCAGTCGCTCGCAGCGGAGGACCGCCTGGCGGAACTGCTCAGCCTGCCGTCGCCCTTGCCGCCCGCCGCCAAGGGCGTACCGCAGCCCCGCCGAGCGGTCGCTGCCGACGGTCGCCCGGCGAGCCAAGGCGTGCACGCCGCTGTCGCGGAGTCGGCGGAGGGTGCCCCCGAGGGGCGGGCCGACGGCGCTCAGTCGGACGACCGGCAGACGGACGCATCCGGCGGTGCGAGCGGCGCCGACGACCGTGAGGCGGCCGCTCAGGGCAGCGCGGCCGACGGCGCCGCCACCCGCACAGCCACTCGCACCGACGCCTTCGGCCGGTCAGCCGCATCCACGCACTCCGTCCGCGGCCCCCGCCGCAGCGCTGAAGGCCCCCTCACCGTCGAGGAGCTGGACCGTAACGCCGAGGACCTCCTCGTCCTGCTCGACCAGGGCATCACCTCCGCCGAACGGCAGCTCTTCGAGCTGCGTACCGCCGCAGCCGACGACTCGCGCATCCTCGGCGCGCTCGGCGACGGAGGGCTGCTGCCGCCCGGCCCCGACGTCCTGGCCACCGTCGAGTTCCTCGGCGAGCACGGCATCCCGGCCCTGCCGGGCTGGCGTTACCTCGCCCAGGCCGTCGCCCCCGCCGACCACGCCGCCGTGCTCGCCGCCCGGCCCGAGCTCGTCGACGGCGTGGTCATCACCGACCCCGACGCGCACACCCGGGCGCGCGAAGCCCTCGCCGGCGCCGCGCTGCTGCCCCGCTCGGCCGTCGCCGTCGGCACCGCCGCCGCACTCCTGGCGCCCGTACCGGCGCCCGGCGCCGCCGGATCCGAGCGCGCCGACGTCTTTCTCGTACCGCCGAACCCGGCCATGCACGACGAGCACGCGGCCGACGAGGAACGCCAGGCGCTGCGGGTCAGGGCCATAGCTCGCGACGAGGAGATCCGCAGGCTCGCGGCCCGACTGGCCGGCGACCGTACGCTCGCCGCCCGCCTCGGTTCCTGGCGCGCCGACTGCCCGCCCGGCATGCTCGCCGAACTGGCCGAGGCCGCCAGGACGGCAGGCGAGGCTGCCGAGGCGGCCGAAGCCGTGCTCGCCGAGGCCCGTACGGTCCGCGCCGAGGCCGACGAGGCCGCGGCCGAAGCCGCCCGAGTCAGGGACGAGCGGCAGGACGCCGCCCAGCGCGCCCGCCGCGTCGCCGACGCCCTCGCAGGCCTCGCCCACCGGCTGCGAGAGCGCGCCGCCTGGCAGGTCAAGGTGCGCGAACTGACCGAGGAAGCCGCAGAGCTGGAGGCCAGGGCCACGGTGTTCCTGGAGCGCGCCAAGGCCGCCGACGAGGACCGCCGAGCCGCCCAGCGCACCGCCGACGACGCGCACAGGACCGCGCGCACACTGCGCGCCGAGCGGGCCGAGATCGCCGGCGCGCCCGAGACGCTGCTGGAACCGGACGAGGACGCACCGCGCGTAGCGCTGCCCGCGCTGCGCGAGGCGTACCGCGCCGCGTCCCAGCTCTACGAGAAGGTCGGCGTCGGCGCCGACCTGCGCGCCGAGCAGGCCAGGGCCGAGAGCGACGAGAGCGCCGCCCTCGCCGAGCTCAACCGGCTCAGCAACAAGGTCCGCACCAGGGCCGCCCAGATGCTGGAGGGCACGGACGGTGCCGACGGCCCGTCCCGTCAGGCCGCGGTGGCGCGCGCCGAATCGCTCGTACAGATGCTGGAGTCGAGGGCGTCCGCCGCGAGCGAGCAGCTCGGAAGGCTCCGCGGCGAGGCCGAGCGTCTCGCCCCCGAGGACGGCACCGCGCACACCGAGCTGCCCGACGAACTCGTACCGGCCGACGCGGAGCACGCGCAGACGCTCCTGCGCACCGCCACCTCCGAGCTCGCCGCCCGCACCGACGCGCTGGACTCCGCCCGCGCGGCCCACGCCGAGCTGCTGCGGGCACACCGCGCGGCCGAGGACGCGGCGGGCGGTTTCGACGAGACGGGGGCGCTGCTGCGCGACCTGCTGAGGGACCACCACCAGGAGGACGAGGGCGCGGAAGAGTCCGATGCGTACCCCGGCAGCCTGGAGGAGGCGCGGCAGTCGGCGGCCGACTCCCGCCGCTCGCTGCGCGGGTGCGCGGCCGAACTGTCCGGAGCCGAGTCCGCGGTGCGCGAGGCCAGCGACGTACTCGTACGGCATGCCAACTCCACGCGGTACGAGCAGGTACGCACCCCCGCGCGCCAGCAGATCCGCGAGCTGCCGGCCGCCTCGCTGCCCGAGCACGCGGCGGCGTGGGCGGCGGCGTTCGAGCCCCGGTTGCGGGTACTGACCGACGAGCTGGCGCAGCTGGAGCGCAACCGAGACAGCATCGTCGACCGGCTCCGCGGCCTCGTGGAGTCCGCCCTGGCGACGCTCCGCTCGGCCCAGCGGCTCTCCCAGCTGCCGGAAGGCCTCGGGGAGTGGTCCGGTCAGGAGTTCCTGCGGATCCGCTTCGAGGAGCCGGACCAGGCGACGCTCGTCGAGCGGCTCGGCGAGGTCATCGACGAGGCGACCAGCGCCGCCGTGAAGAAGAACTCCGACCTGCGCCGGGACGGAATGTCACTGCTCCTGCGGGGTGTTCAGGCCGCGCTCCAGCCCAAGGGCATCTCGGTCGAGATCCTCAAGCCGGACGCCGTGCTGCGCGCCGAGCGGGTTCCGGTCGGGCAGATGGGCGACGTCTTCTCGGGCGGCCAGCTGCTCACGGCCGCGATCGCGCTGTACTGCACGATGGCCGCGCTGCGCAGCAACGACCGGGGCCGCGACAAGCACCGGCACGCGGGCACGCTCTTCCTCGACAACCCCATCGGCCGAGCCAACGCCACGTACCTGCTGGAGCTCCAGCGGGCGGTGTCCGACGCCCTCGGCGTGCAGCTGCTCTATACGACCGGGCTGTTCGACACGACCGCGCTCGCCGAATTCCCGCTGGTCATCCGGCTGCGCAACGACGCCGACCTCCGGGCGGGGCTGAAGTACATCAGCGTGGAGGAGCACTTGCGGCCGGGGCTGCCGCAGCAGGACCCGGACGGCGAGACGGTGCACGGCGAGATCACGGCGACGCGCATGTTCAAGCGCTCGACGGCGCCGGCCGAGTAGCGGCGAGCCTGCCGCGGGGCGCCGAGCCCGCGGGCGGGGCCGGGCGGGCCGCGGCGGCGCCCTGAGTCCCAGGCCTGGAGCCTCAGGCCTGGGAGAGCCGGCCCGTACCCCGCCGGGCCCCTTCCTCCCGTTGCCGTATACGGGCGGACCTGCGGGCCGCCCGCCGCGCATTGCGCCGCTCGCGGCGCAGTTGGCGCGCCGTACTGCTCGGGACGGACACCACGCCGTTGCGCTGGTTCCACACCTGGCGGGTGACCCACACGTCCAGCACACCCCAGGTGGCGACCACCGTGCTGCCCACGCTGCTCAGCACCATCGGGAAGGCCAGCCAGGATCCCGCGAGGGTGCACAGGTAGGCCACCATCGCCTGAATCATGGTCAGCGAAGTGATGATGACGGCGCGGACGGCTGCGGTACGGACCGGATCGGGCAACCGTGGCCGTACCGCGGGCTCCTCCACCCACAACTGCCGCTGAGCCCCGGCCGCCTCGAACTCCCGTGGCTCCTCGGCGATTTCGAACGCTACGGGCGCCGCGGCCGACACCGTACGGCGCTCTTCCGTGTCCATCAGACCTTCACTCCCCACCGCCGCCTGGCGTGCCCCTCAACTCGGGCGCGGAACCTCCGCCTTCACGAGTGGGTGCCCGCCTTGCGCCCCTTTACGCCGTTCCCGGCGGGCCGAATGTGACGTGTACGGCCTCACCCGATCCGCTCCCCCGTACAGCAGGACGAATGGCCAGCCCCGAAGATTCCCGCGGAACGAAGAATTCCAGCCATCCGCCCCGAAAGGGCAACGGGCGTACACACAGGTGTCCTTTGCCACATTGGCGCCCCGCCAACTCCTGGAATTCCATGACAACTCATGATCAACACACCTCAGTACGGCTGAAAATCGCCCGGACGTGCCTTCGAGTTGCGCGAGGGACAGTAGTAGGCTCACGCCGTTTATTGACGGAACACCACCTCCGCCCGGCGGAGGTCGAGCTGGGGGAGGCCATGCGCTTTCGCGGGAAGTCCATCCGCAGGAAGATCGTGGCGTTGCTGCTGGTGCCGCTCGTGTCCCTCACCTCGCTGTGGGGATTCGCCACCGTGCTCACCGGCCGTGAGGCCAACCAGCTGCTGGACGTCGCCTACATCGTCGAGCAGATGGGCTATCCCATCGAGGCCACGGTCAGGGACATCCAGCAGGAGCGCCGCCAGACGCTGATCTATCTCGCGGACCCGCGCGCCTCCGACGCCCTCACCACCCTCCGCCGCGAGCGCGCGGCCACCGACGACGCCGTCGCGAAGATCAAGGCACGCGCCCAGGACCCCGGCGTACGTGACGACCTGCGCCCCCCGGCGGCGAAGCGCCTGGCCTCACTCCTCGAAGCGTTCGAAGGCATCGAACCCCTGCGTCGCTCGGTCGAGAACAGCACCGTCACCCGGCGCCAGGCCCTCGACCAGTACAACCGGCTCGTCGACCCCTGCTACTCCTTCCTCATGACCCTCCACGCCCTCGAAGACGTGGAGATGGACAAGCAGGGGCGCGCTCTGGTCGGCATCACCCGCGCGCGCGAGGCGCTCTCCCGCGAGGACGCGCTCGTCGCGTCCGGCCTCGTCGCCGGCCAGTTCACCGCGCCCGAGCTGCGCGAGGTCTCGGCCCTGGCCGCGAACCGCGAGCTGCTGTACGACGTCAACCTCGAACTCCTCCCCGCCACAGAGCGCGACACCTTCGCGGCCTACTGGGACAGCCCGGCCACCCAGTCCCTGCGTACCGCGGAGGAACGTCTCATCACCGCGGGCGCCACCCAGAGCCCGCGCGCCGTCACCGCCAAGAGCTGGAACGAGGCCGCGACCGGCGTCCTCGACCATCTCGCCCGCGAGGGCAAGGAGGCCGGCGACCGTTACCGGGACCGCGTCGGGCCCGTCGCCTTCGGCGTCCTCATCAAGGCGGCCGCCGCCGGCGTACTGGGCTTCCTCGCCCTGATCGTGTCGCTGATCCTCTCCGTGCGCATCGGCCGCAGCCTCATCCGCGACCTCACCCGGCTCCGCAAGGAAGCCCACGAAATCTCCGGCGTCCGGCTGCCCAGCGTCATGCGCAGGCTCGCCGCGGGCGAGGAGGTCGACGTGGAGACCGAGGCTCCGCGGCTGGAGTACGACAGGGACGAGGTCGGCCAGGTCGGCCAGGCCCTGAGCACCCTTCAGCGTGCCGCCGTCGAATCCGCCGTGAAGCAGGCTGACATGCGCCGCGGCGTCTCCGAGGTCTTCGTCAACCTGGCCCGTCGCAATCAGGTCCTGCTCCACCGCCAGCTGACGCTCCTCGACACCATGGAACGCCGTACCGAGGACACCGACGAGCTGGCGGACCTCTTCCGTCTCGACCACCTCACCACCCGTATGCGCCGCCACGCGGAGGGCCTCGTCATCCTCTCGGGCGCGGCCCCGTCCCGGCAGTGGCGCAAGCCCGTACAGCTCATGGATGTCGTACGGGCAGCCGTCGCGGAGGTCGAGGACTACGAGCGCATCGAGGTACGACGCCTGGCGCGCATCGGGGTCGGCGGCCCGGCGGTCGCCGACGTCACCCACCTGATCGCCGAACTCCTCGAGAACGCCACGGTGTTCTCACCCCCGCACACCGCTGTTCAGGTGCACGGCGAGCGGGTCGCCAACGGCTTCACCCTCGAAATCCACGACCGTGGCCTCGGCATGACGCCCGAAGCCCTCCTCGACGCCAACCTGCGGCTCGCGGAGACACCCGAATTCGAGCTCTCGGACACCGACCGGCTGGGTCTTTTCGTGGTCAGCCGGCTCGCCCAGCGACAGAACGTCCGCGTCTCGCTCCAGCAGTCGCCGTACGGCGGAACCACCGCGGTCGTCTTCATTCCGGCCGCCCTTCTCACGGACGCACCCGAAACGAACGGCACCGGCTTCCGGCTCGACCGTAAGCATTCCGCCGGTGCGGGAGGCACAGGAGAGGCGGGGGAGAGCAGGCGCCGCAAGTCCCTGACGACACTCTCACGCCTGCCCGCCGAACTTGCCGCACAGGCGGTCCTGGACGGGCCTGTCGAACTCGAACCGCCACTGGGCGCATTGGGCCTGGAGGAGACCTCGCTCGGCGGCTTCACAGACAGCGCCGACATCGCCGACACAGAGAGCGTGCGCGGCGGACTGTTCCAGGCCCGCGAGCGTTCGCGGGAACGCTCCCGCGAGCGAGCCCGTGAAGCAGCCGGTGAGCAACACCAGCAGGTGTCCGACCACGTTCCCGGGAACGGCGAGAGCGTGCGCCCCGGTGCGCCCGTTTCCCCTCTTCCGCTGCCCCGCCGCACCACGCCGACTCTGGTCGCCGACAACGGCCGCCGTGTCAGCGGCCGCGGCCACACCCCCACCGAACAACCCGCAGCACGCTCCGAAGCAGCACGCACCGCACCCCACACACCACCCGCACGGGAAACCGCACCGGCGGACGAGGCTTCCGGTCTCCCGCTGGGCGGACTGCCCCGCCGCGTCCGCCAGGCCAATCTCGCGCCGCAATTGCGCGAGGCCGCCACCGCCCGTACCGAACCCGCGAACGACGCACCGGCCACCGAGCAGGAGGCCGAGCGCGAGGCGGCGGAAGTACGCAGCCGGATGGCTTCGCTCCAACGCGGCTGGCAACGCGGCCGCCGGCAGAACGCCGAGGACGAGCCCGGCCCCGGCGGAACAGCACCAGGAACCAGATCAGAGAGGGACGGTCGATGACCGCACCGAAGGCCACAGCACACGACACCACCGGCCGCGGCTCGGGGGAGCTCAACTGGCTCCTCGACGAGCTCGTCGACCGCGTCGGCAGCATCCGCAAGGCCGTGGTGCTCTCCAGCGACGGGCTTGCCACCGGCACGTCCAAGGGCCTGACGCGCGAGGACGGCGAACACCTCGCCGCCGTCGCCTCGGGCTTCCACAGTCTCGCCAAGGGTGTCGGCCGCCACTTCGACGCGGGCAGCGTCCGGCAGACCGTCGTGGAGCTGGACGACGCCTTCCTGTTCGTCACCGCGGCGGGCGACGGCAGCTGCCTCGCCGTGCTGTCGGACTCCGACTCCGATGTTGGACAGGTGGCGTACGAGATGACGCTGATGGTCAAGCGGGTCGGCGTCCACCTGACGACCGCGCCACGTTCCGGTCTGCCCGCCGGAGGGTGAGTGGGCTGACATGAGCGAAGCAGGTCAGCAGGGCTCGCCGCACTGGTTCGACGACGACGCGGGCCCCGTAGTACGCCCGTACGCGATGACGCGTGGCCGTACGAGCAGCGCGAGCCGGCATCGGCTCGACCTGATCGCGCTGGTCGTCCCCGAACCCGCGGCCGACGATCCCGGGCGCGACCAGACGCTCGCTCCCGAGCACGTCGAGATTGTCGAACTCTGCAGTGAGACGCCGCAGTCGATCGCCGAGCTCGCGGCGGGCCTCGACCTCCCCGTAGGAGTGGTCAGAGTGCTCGTCGGCGACCTCGTCGAAGACGAGCTGGTACACGTGACCCGACCCGTACCTCCGGCCGAGCTGCCGGACGAGAGCATCCTTCGCGAGGTAATCAATGGTCTTCGGGCGCTCTAGCCACAAGAAGCGACCGATCGAACCGGTGACGCTCAAAATCCTCGTCGCGGGTGGCTTCGGGGTGGGCAAGACCACCCTGGTGGGCGCGGTCAGCGAGATCAGACCGCTGCGCACCGAGGAGGTGCTCACCGAGGCGGGCCGCCCCGTCGACGACACCGACGGCGTCGAGAGCAAGAACACCACCACCGTGGCCATGGACTTCGGGCGGATCACGCTCCGCGAGGACCTGGTGCTCTACCTCTTCGGTACGCCCGGCCAGGACCGGTTCTGGTTCCTGTGGGACGAGCTGGCACAGGGGGCACTCGGAGCGGTCGTGCTCGCCGATACCCGCCGCCTGGAGGACTGCTTCGCCGGCATCGACTACTTTGAGCGCCGGGGCATCCCCTTCGCCGTGGCCGTCAACTGCTTCGAAGGGGCCGACCGTTATCCGCCGGAGACGGTGCGTGCGGCACTCGACCTCGACGAGGGCGTCCCCTTGTTGCTGTGCGACGCGCGGGACCGCGAGACCGTCAAGGGAGTGCTCATAGCGGTCGTCGAGCACGCACTGGCCCGCTCGGCGGACCGGCGCCGGACGGCGGCGGCCACCTGACCTTCGGCGGCCCGCACGACGCGCCCCGAGCGGCCCGTACCCCCACCGACAGGGGTACGGGCCGCGGTCACAGGGTCCGGCGCGGCTCGCTCAGCCCTCGCCGCCTTCTTCCTCCCAGCCGAAGCTCCGCTCCACGGCCTTGCGCCAGTTGTGGTACTCCCGGTCGCGTTCCCGCTCCGCCATCCGCGGTGTCCACTCGACGTCCCGCTGCCAGTGCGACTTCAGCTCGTCCAGGTCCGACCACACGCCGGTCGCCAGCCCGGCGGCGTACGCCGCGCCCAGGCAGGTCGTCTCGGAGATCCTCGGTCGCACGACCGGAACCCCGAGCACGTCCGCCTGGTGCTGCATCAGCAGGTTGTTCTTGGTCATGCCACCGTCCACCTTGAGCGTGGTGATGGCCACGCCCGAGTCCTGGAACATCGCGTCGACGACCTCCCTGGTCTGCCAGCTGGTCGCCTCCAGCACAGCTCGCGCCAGATGCGCCTTGGTGACGTACCTGGTGAGACCCGTGATCACACCGCGGGCGTCGGCGCGCCAGTAGGGCGCGTAGAGACCGGAGAAGGCCGGCACGACGTACGCCCCGCCGTTGTCGTCGACGCTTCCCGCGAGCGTCTCGATCTCGTCCGCGGAACGGATGATCCCCAGCTGGTCCCTGAACCACTGGACCAGCGCCCCCGTGATCGCGATCGACCCCTCCAGGCAGTAGACCGGCGCCTCCCCGCCGATCTTGTACCCCATGGTGGTCAGCAGCCCGTTCTTCGAAGGAACCGGCCGACTACCGGTGTTGAGCAGCAGGAAACTGCCCGTCCCGTACGTGTTCTTCGCGGTGCCCACGTCGTAACAGGCCTGCCCGAACACAGCGGCCTGCTGGTCGCCCAGCGCTGAGGCCACGGGCACACCCGAGAGCTGCCCGACGGCCGTCCCGTACACCTCGGCCGACGACCTGATCTCCGGCAGCACGGCCTCGGGGACATTCATCGCGGACAGGATCGCCGGGTCCCACTGGAGCGTTCGCAGGTCCATCAGCATGGTGCGCCCCGCGTTCGTCACATCCGTGACGTGTACGCCGCCCTCCGTGCCGCCGGTGAGGTTCCAGATCAGCCACGAGTCGATGGTCCCGAAGGCGATCTGACCCCGCTCCGCGCGCGTGCGCAACCCGGGAACGTTGTCGAGCAGCCACGCCACCTTCGGGCCGGAGAAGTAGCTGGCGAGCGGCAGACCGGTCGCTTCCCTGAACCGGTCCTGGCCGTCCGCCCCGCCCAGCTCGTTGCAGAGGCCGGCGGTACGCGTGTCCTGCCAGACGATCGCGTTGTGCACCGGCTTGCCCGTCGCCCGGTCCCACAGCACCGTCGTCTCGCGCTGGTTGGTGATGCCCAGAGCGCTGAGCTGCCCGGCGCGCAGACCGGCCTTGGCGAGCGCGCCCGCGACCACCGCCTGCACCTTGGACCAGATCTCGGTCGCGTCGTGCTCGACCCACCCGGGCTTGGGGAAGATCTGGCGGTGCTCACGCTGGTCGACGGAGACGATCGCCCCGGAGTGATCGAAGATGATGCAGCGGCTGGAGGTGGTGCCCTGGTCGATGGCGGCTACGTACTTCTCGGCTTGTTCCGTCATGACGTCCCCTCGTCTGCGTTCAGAAGGCTGCGTTGTAGATCAGGCCCGACAGGGCCCCGCCGATCAGCGGTCCCGCCACCGGCACCCAGGCGTAACCCCAGTCGGACGTCCCCTTGTTCGGGATCGGCAGTGCCGCGTGGATGATGCGCGGCCCCAGGTCGCGGGCCGGATTGATCGCGTACCCCGTGGGGCCGCCGAGGGAGAGACCGATACCGACGACCAGGAGGGCCACGATCAGTACCTGGGTGCCGGACTCGCCGAGTCCCTTGGTCATCCCGAACGCCAGGACGGGCAGCACCAGTCCGACCGTCGCGATGATCTCGGTGAGGAGATTGGCGACAGGGCTGCGGATTTCCGGAATGGTGGAGAAGATCCCCAGCGTCGGCAGCGCCGTTTCCTTGTCTCTGTTGGCCGCGAACTGGGCGTAGTACACGAGATACGCGAGAACGGCCCCGAGCATCGCGCCAATCATCTGCCCGAGTACGTAGATCCAGACCTTGCCCCACGCGCCGGTGTCGACGGCGATGCCCACGGTCACCGCCGGATTGAGATGCCCGCCCGACAGCGGGGCGGCGGTGTAGGCCCCGGCCAGCACGGCCATGCCCCATCCGAAGGAGATGACGATCCACCCCGAGGCCTTCGCCTTCGAGTGGTTGAGCGTGACCGCGGCGCACACACCGGCGCCGAAGAGAATCAGGATCGCGGTGCCGATGACCTCACCGGCAAAGATGTCCCCGTTGCTCATGGCGGCTCCTAGGCCCTCGCCCGGGGCCGCAGCCCCGGTTCTGAAGTGCGCAGTGCGTTTCCCATGGCTGCTGAGCCGGAGTGAGGGTCCCAGCTCCCCGCCCGGCGTACGTGACGAGCATGGTTCACCGGTGGTGAGGGAGCGTCAAGGTCATGGACAGCAACCGCTGGCCGGGAGCACCACGGTAGGAACCGGGGTCAGCGGTTGTTCTCCGCGAGCCACTTCGCGGCGGTCTCCGCGAGCTCCCGGTCGCGCCCGGCGAGCATCATCCCGATCATCTGTACGTCGCCGCGCAGCGACCAGGCAGGGTGCCCGAACGTGGCCGGGTTGTTCTTCTCGATCAGGAAATGCGCAGGCCAGGCGGCGCCGTACCCGATGAGCGGCAGCGCGGCGGCGTACCGCTTGCGGCCGCGGGCCAGACCGTAGACGCTGACCGCGAGTCCGGTGAGAGTTCCCGTGAGATGCACCCACCGGGTCGCGGCCCTGGAGTGCATGGCGACGTAGTAGGGCCAGAATTCTTCGTACGAGTCGAAAGTCCGCTGCTCCATACGCGCACGGTAATGGCTCGGCGGAGAACCGGATACGGCCGCGTCAGTGCCCGGCGACCGACCGGCGGGCGACGGGGAAGTCGAAGTAGGTGTTCGGGAAGGGCTCCGGCTTGTACGTGAAGTGCCACCACTCCTCAGCGAGATTCACGAAACCGAGCTCACCGAGCAGTCCCTTCAGTAGCTGCCTGTTGGCGCGCTGGGCGCCCTGGATGCGCGGGTCTTCCGTGTGGGACAGCGTGTCGAAGCAGTCATAACCGGTCCCCATGTCGACTGAATTGTCAGGGAAGCGCTCTTCCTTGGGCGCGTAGCAGGATACGAGCCGTTCTCCGGGGACGTACGGCCTCGTGGCGTTTGCGGGAAGCTTCACGATCGTCAGGTCAACGGTGCTGCCCCTGCTGTGCCCGGACTTCTCCGCGATGTAACCGTCCGCGAACAGAGCGGACTTGTCGACATGAGGATAGAACTCCGCCTTCATCGCCTCGTCGTCGAGATCCTTCGCCCACCGTACGAAGTGGTCGACGGCCCGCTGCGGCCGGTAGCAGTCGTACACCTTGAGCGAATAGCCGCGCCGCAGCAGCTTCGTCTGAGCTTCGTGCAGGGCGTTCGCCGCGGGCCTGGTGAGAATGCAGAGTGGCTGGCGATAGCCGTCCACCGGTACGCCCACGAAATTGTGCGCGGTGGTGTAGCGCATCTCCTGAATGATCGTCGGGTCGACGGACCGCAGGGACACGAACTCCCTCGGGGCCTTGGGCTCTGGCTTCGCCTGCGCCGTGGGCGAGGCCGCTGTGACGGCGAGCAGGGTGACGGCGGTGGTGGCAAGGGCGCGCACTGCGGAGGCAAGTCGTGTCATGGTCCTCCGTCTATCAGGTCAACGCCGCGTGAGGGAAGGGTGATCGGATACAGTCCGCGCGTGTCCGCACCCTCGAAGAAGCCCGTCAAGGACTCCCACTGCTCCAGCTGCGGAGCGCCGTACCGGCCCGCCGGTGACTGGCCCCGCACCTGCCCCGTCTGCGGTGACACGGCCTATCGAAATCCGCTGCCCGTCGCCGTGGCCCTGCTGCCCGTACGCGACGCACAGGGCGGCGGACTCGTCGTCATCACTCGCGCCATCGAACCGCGGCTCGGTAAAATCGCGCTACCCGGCGGCTTCATCGACCACGGCGAAGACTGGCAGCACGCGGTCGTACGCGAACTGAGCGAAGAGACAGGCATCGAAGCCGCGGCGGGACAGGTACGCCTCGCCGACGCGCTCAGTTCCCCGGCCGGACACCTTCTCCTCTTCGGCCTGCTGCCCGAACGCGCCGCCGCCGGCCTCCCGCCGTCCGCCCCCACCACCGAAACGACCGGCTGGCACCTCCTGCGAGACCCCGCCGAGCTGGCTTTCCCCCTCCACACCGAAGCGGTACGCCGATGGTTCTCGGGAAGTTACAGCCACACGTAACGAGCGTTCCCCGGTACGTCGACTAGCCGCCCAGCACCCGCACCGGGAGCCCGACCTGCCCGCCGCCCTCACGCTCCACGAGTACCCGGCCACCGCTCACCCGCGTAGTGAACCGCTCGATCTCGGCCCTCTCCCAGCCGTCACCCGCATCCCTCACGACGAGCCCTCCTCCGCTGCGCCCGGCAGCCGGCGCCCACACCTCGAGCGCCTGCCCACCGTCGTCACCGCGGACAGGAATCACGGCGCCGGCCCGAGCCAGCACAGGGATACGCGACAGGGGTGCCTCAAGCAGCACCTGTCCTGGGCCTTCGTACGCTTCGCCGGTCGCCGTGTCGTACCACCGTCCGCGCGGCAGACGCACCGCTCTGCGGTCCGCGCCGCGCTCCAGTACGGGAGCGACCAACAGACAGTCTCCGAGCAGGAAAGCGTCCTCGCAGTCCCTCAGCGCCCGGTCCTCAGGCGCACCCCACCACACGGGACGTACATAAGGCGCACCGGTGAGGCGGGCCAGATGGGACAGCGTCACGAAATACGGCCGCAGCCGTTCACGTTCGGCGAGTGCCGCCCTCGCGTGTGCGAGCACCTGCGGGCCGAACTCCCACGGCTCCCTCGGGCCCGTGGTGACAGCTCCCCGCGTCCGGAACAGCGGCAGGTGGGCGCCCAATTGAAACCAGCGCAGATACAGCTCAGGCGAGAGCGTGCCGCGGAAGCCTCCGACATCGGTTCCCGAGTACGGCACCCCGCACAACCCGAGACCGAGCACCAGAGAGAGCGAGGCACGCAGCCCCGGCCAGCCTGCCGGCACACCCCCGGAACAAGTGCCGCCGTACCTCTGCACGCCGGCCCAGCCGGAACACGAGAACAGAAACGGCCGTTCCCGGGAACGCGCCTTTTGCAGCCCCTCGAAACCGGAACGCGCCATCCCCAAGCCGTAGACATTGCGCGCCTCCCGGTGATCGCCACCGCGGCCCTCCAGGTCGTGCCGTGCGGAGCGCGGCAATGTCGCCTCACCGAAGGGAGCGAAGGCCGCAGGCTCGTTCACTTCGTGCCAGACCCCGGAGAAGCCCTGAGCGAGACGTTCTTTGTACAGCGCTCCCCACCAGGCCCGCGCACCGGGATCGGTGAAGTCCGGATACACGCTCTCCCCGGACCGGAGAGCTCCGCGCACCTCGTTCCCCTGTACGTCCCGTACGAACGCCCCCACGGCCGTTCCGCTCTCGTACAGCGCGTTCCCGGGCTCAGCCCTGACGGCGGGACCGAGGACCGAAACCAGCCGCACCCCCGACTCCCTCAGATCCGTGGCAACCCGGGGCAGTCCCGGAAACCCCTCGCGGCCGCCCATGTCCAGATGCAACGCGGACAGGGGCAGCCCCCGCTCCTCATAGCCGGCGACGACCTGCCGCACCTCCCCTTCGCTGCCGGGCCCCCGCCGCGCGTGCTGGGGCCCGAGCGCCCAGGACGGAGGAAGCGCGGGCGCACCCGTGAGCGCGGTCCAGCCCCGCAGCACACGCGTCGGCGTCCCGGCCACGACCCAGCACCGCAGCGGCCCGCCATCCATGCGCAGCTCACTCAGGCCAGGTCGGTCATGGCCCGACCCGGCCCCCTCCTCGCCCTCCCGCACCGTCACCCGCCCCTCCCACGTGTTGTCGTGGAAGACGAGATGTGTGCCGGCGTCCGACACGACCAGCTGCACCGGCATGGTGACGGAGAGCGGCTCGTCGCCCCCCGAGAAGCTCCCGCCGGGATCGCTGTTCCACAAGGGGTACGTTCCGCTCCGCAGCCGGAACCCCGAAGACCGCCCGCCCAGACCGAAGAACCGCGCGTCCGCCGGCACCTCACTGCGCTGCAGCCAGCGCGCACGCCCTCCCGCGACCGGCTCCCACCAGCGCGGCGGCACATCCCGGCGGAGCACCACGCCGCCCGGCGTACGGACCTCGACACCGCCGTGCCGCGAAACGGCGACCGTGAGCCGCTCCGACACCACCTGCCAGCCGCCGTCCTTGTCCGGCTCCAGCTCCGCCCTGGGATCGGGCTCGGGGTACGCACCGACGAGCGCGTACGAGGGCTCCGGACTCGCGCCGTCCCAGCCCCAGAACACCGCCCCTCCCGCCGCCACCATCACCCGCAGCTCGGAACGGGCGAAGCGCATCACCCCGCCGCCCGGCTGTGGCTCCGCGCCCGTCACCGCACCGGGCACCCTGGCCCGCTCCGGCCCCCGCTGCCGCAGCCCCCAGGCATCCGTACGACGCCGCCGCCACGCGGAACGCGCGAAGCGCAGTCCCTGCACCGTACCGACCAGTTTCACCGAGCGCACCAGGTCACGACCGTCCATGCGGCTCACCCTGCCACCCGGCCGGACACGCACGGGGGCCGTTCAACTTCCGTTCACCCGTGGTGTGCGCACATGACCGGATACCCGACTGTGGGGGGCCCGCCCTGGTGTGCGGGACGATCACGTGGCATCGTCCCTGTCAGCCGCCTCGTGCGCACACCCTTCGCACGTGCGCGCGACACACGCACACCACGCGTACAGCCCGGGAGCCGCCCCATGTCCTCAGCAGCGAACACCGCGCCCCTCTGGCAGCCGGACGCGGACCGCATCGCCGCCGCCACTGTCACCCGCTTCCAGAGCTGGGCGGCCGAGCGGTACGGAGCACCCGCCGAGGGCGGGTACGCGGCGCTGCACCGCTGGTCGGTCGACGAACTCGACACCTTCTGGAAGGCTGTCGCCGACTGGTTCGACGTGCGCTTCTCCACCCCGTACGAAACGGTCCTCTCCGACCGTTCCATGCCGGGCGCCCAGTGGTTCCCGGGAGCCACCCTGAACTACGCCGAACACGCCCTGCGAACGGCCGAAGACCCGTCCCGCGCGGACGACCCGGCCCTGCTCCACGTCGACGAGACCCACCAGCCCACCCCGGTCACCTGGTCCCAACTGCGCCGCCAGGTGGGCTCCCTCGCCGCCGAACTGCGCGCCCTCGGCGTACGCCCCGGAGACCGCGTCAGCGGCTACCTCCCCAACATCCCCCAGGCCACCATCGCCCTGCTCGCCACCGCCGCCGTCGGCGGAGTGTGGACCTCCTGCGCCCCCGACTTCGGCGCCCGCAGCGTCCTCGACCGCTTCCAGCAGGTCGAGCCCGTCGTCCTGTTCGCCGTCGACGGTTACCGCTACGGCGGCAAGGAACACAACCGCAGGGACACCGTCGCCGAGCTCCGCCGCGAGCTGCCCACCCTTCGCGCCGTGGTCCACATCCCGCTCCTCGGCACCGAGGCCCCCGAAGGCGCCGTCGAATGGTCCGCCCTCACCTCCGCGGACACGGAACCGGTCTTCGAGCAGGTCCCCTTCGAGCACCCCTTGTGGGTCCTGTACTCCTCCGGTACGACCGGCCTCCCCAAGGCCATCGTGCAGTCCCAGGGCGGCATCCTCCTGGAGCACTTCAAGCAGATCGGCCTCCACTGCGACCTCGGCCCCGAGGACCGCTTCTTCTGGTACACCTCCACCGGCTGGATGATGTGGAACTTCCTTGTCTCCGGCCTCCTCACAGGCACCACAGTCGTCCTGTACGACGGAAGCCCCGGCTATCCCGAGACCGGCGCCCAGTGGCGCGTCGCCGAACTCACCGGGGCCACCCTCTTCGGAACCTCGGCCGCGTACGTCATGGCCTGCGCCAAGGCGGAGGTCCACCCCGCCCGCGACTACGACCTCTCCCGCATCACATGCGTAGCCACCACCGGATCCCCCCTCCCGCCCGACGGCTTCCGCTGGCTCCACGACGAGGTCACCTCTGATCTCTGGATCGCATCCGTCAGCGGCGGCACGGACGTCTGCAGCTGCTTCGCCGGCGCGGTCCCGACCCTCCCCGTCCACATCGGAGAGCTCCAGGCCGCCTGCCTCGGCACCGACCTCCAGGCGTGGGACCCCCAGGGCAAGCCGCTCACCAACGAGGTGGGTGAACTGGTCGTCACCAACCCCATGCCGTCCATGCCGGTCCACTTCTGGAACGACCCCGACGGCAGCCGCTACCACGACAGCTACTTCGACACCTACCCCGGCGTATGGCGGCACGGCGACTGGATCACCATCACCGACCACGGCTCGGTGATCATCCACGGCCGCTCCGACTCCACCCTCAACCGCCAGGGCGTCCGGATGGGCTCAGCCGACATCTATGAGGTGGTCGAGCGCCTTCCCGAGATCAGGGAGTCCCTCGTCATCGGTCTCGAAGAGCCCGACGGCGGATACTGGATGCCGCTCTTCGTCCACCTCGCCGAGGGCGCCACCCTCGACGACGCCCTGCGCACCCGCATCAAGCAGGCCATCCGCACCGAGCTCTCGCCGCGGCACGTCCCCGACGAGATCATCGAGGTCCCCGGCATCCCGCACACCCTCACCGGCAAGCGCATCGAGGTGCCCGTAAAGCGACTCCTCCAGGGAACCCCCCTCCCCAAGGCGGTCAACCCGGGCTCGGTCGACAACCTCGACCTCCTGAGCTTCTACGAGTCCCTGGCCCGCACCCGTCGCTGAGGCGCGCACGCTGAGTGCGTTGTCAGTGCAGTCGGTTACGTTGAGTGAGCAATGACCGACTGCGCTCAGGGGGAATCATGGCGCGCACCAAGTCCACGAAGCACCACAAGAACAAGGCCATGCGCCGTACGCTCCGCCGCGAAGTACCCAGCACCGTAGGCCTGCTGGCCGACGAGCACGACTTCGCCTCCATGACGGGCTACGGCACCTTCGCCTTCGACGACCACACGGCCTACCTCCAGGAGGTCGACGGGCTGCTCCGGGCCCTCGCGGCCCAGGGCGTGCACACCACCGTCGCGCTCTTCGATCCCGAAGACTTCCTGGAGTTCTGCCGCACCACCGGAATCGACCCGGACACGGCGGAGAGCCGCACCCGCTTCACCGCGGAAGTCGCGGCCTGCGGCGCCTGCGTCCCGTACACCGGCCAGCCCATCGACAGCCTCGTACCCATGCTGATCAACGAAGCGGTCCGCCAGGCCACTTGGGAGTACGCGACCCTGCTCCTGGCCCGGCTCGGCAACTGCGCCGAATGCGGCGAGGACATCGGCCGCGAGGCTCTCGACAGGGCATCGCGGCTCGTCACCCGCCTGCTCGAACAGGCCGGCCAGGGCAGCCACCACCTCGTCTGCAGCGTCCCGGCCGAAGAGGAACAACTCCTCGCCGTGCTCCACGCGGAGTGCACCGCGAGCGAGCCGGTCCGCCTGACCGAGGCCGAAGGCGCCGAGTTCGTGACGGTCCTCGCAGCCGGTATCGCCGTGGAAAGCACCGGGGGAGTAGTGCTGAGGACCACCGAGCCCGGAGCCCCGGACCGGCTCCACGGCTGGCGGCTCCACCGGGGCCGCCTGGTCGCACTCACCGCGGGCGAGGTATTCAGCGCCTACTGCACGGACGCGGACACCGGCGATCCCGTATCCCCGGAGCCCGATGTCGAGTACTGCCCGGGCTTCGACATCGAAGAGCCCGACATCCACCAGTGAACGCTCGAGGGGCTCCCGGCCGCACGGCCGGGAGCCCCTCGAGTCCACACGAAAACCGTCCGGAAATTACTCTCCGGACAGCACCGCCTGCGCGGCCGCCCGAGCCTCGTCGGCGGTGTCCGTGGCACGCGCCGCCGCGGCAGCGCGCTCGCACTGCGCGAGCGTGTGCTTCGCCAGCGTCGCGCGGACATAAGGAATCGCCTTCGCGCCCATCGACAGAGAGGTGACACCGAGGCCGGTCAGCACACATGCGAGCAGCGGATCGGCCGCAGCCTCACCACACACGCCACAGCTCTTGCCCTCGGCCTTGGCGGCGTCGGCCGACGCCGCCACCAGGTCCAGCAGCGCGGGCTGCCACGGATCCTGGAGCCGCGACACCGCACCGACCTGCCGGTCCGCGGCGAACGTGTACTGAGCCAGGTCGTTCGTCCCCAGTGAAAGGAACTCGACTTCCTGCAGAATCGACCGCGCCCGCAGTGCGGCGGACGGAATCTCGACCATCGCGCCGAACTTCGCCTGCAGCCCGGCCGCACGGCACGCGTCCGCGAAGGCCTTGGCGTCCGTACGGTCCGCGACCATCGGAGCCATGACCTCGAGGTACACCGGCAGGCCCTTGACGGCCTTGGCCAGCGCGGTCAGCTGCGTACGCAGCACATCCGGGTGCTCGAGCAGCGACCGCAGCCCCCGCACACCGAGCGCCGGGTTCGGCTCCTCGGCCGGCGTCAGGAAGTCGAGCGGCTTGTCCGCGCCCGCGTCCAGCACCCGAACGACCACACGGCCCTCGGGGAACGCCTCCAGAACCTTGCGGTAGGCCTCGACCTGCTTCTCCTCAGACGGCGCCTGCTTGCTGTCGTCGAGGAAGAGGAACTCCGTACGGAACAGACCGACACCCTCAGCACCGGCCTCGACCGCGGCCGGCACATCGGCGGGACCGCCGATGTTGGCAAGCAGCGGCACCTTGTGACCGTCGGACGTCGCACCGGGACCCGTCGACGCCGAGAGCGCGGCCCTGCGTGCGGCGGCAGCCGCCTCAAGCTCGGCACGCTTGTCCGCAGTGGGCTCGACAAAGATCTCGCCCGTACTGCCGTCCACCGCGATCACCGTGCCCTCGGCCAGCTCGCCGGCACCTGGAAGAGCCACCACTGCGGGCACACCGAGGGCCCGCGCCAGAATCGCACTGTGGCTGGTCGGCCCGCCCTCTTCGGTTACGAAGCCGAGAACCAGCGTGGGGTCGAGCAGAGCCGTGTCGGCGGGAGCCAGATCCCGCGCGATCAGCACATAGGGCTCGTCACTGTCCGGCACACCCGGCATCGGCACGCCCAGCAGACGGGCGACAATACGATTCCGCACGTCATCCAGGTCCGCGACACGACCGGCCAGGTACTCGCCGGCATTGGCCAGCAGAGCCCGGTACGCGGCAAAAGCGTCGTACACCCCCCGCTCGGCCGTGCTACCGACGGCAATGCGCCGGTCCACATCCGCCATGAGCTCGGGATCCTGCGCCATCATGGCCTGCGCCTCGAGCACATGCTGTGCCTCGCCGCCGGCCAGGTTGCCGCGCGCAATCAGGTCGGCTGCCACAGCTTCCACGGCCTGGCGGGCACGCCCCTGTTCGCGCTCCGCCTCCTCTGCGGGAATCTGCTTGGCCGGCGGCTCGAGAACCGCCGTGCCCATGTGCCGAACCTCGCCGATCGCCACACCGTGGCTCACGCCGACGCCTCGCAGCGTTGTCTCCATTTCACCGTCTCCGATAGTTGCGGCGAGACCCTGTCCAGTCCCCCCGCGATGGATGTCGTACCCGCGGTCGCCCTTACGGCGCCGGCGTCACTGCCAGCTGAAGAGCTCGTCTCCGGGCTTCACGTCGCCGTCCTCCCTGACGTCGCCGAGGGAGTCGGTCGTGGCCTCGAGCGCCACGATCGGGCACACCGGCGACTTGCCGGCTTCTTCGACGGCTGCCGGGTTCCACCGCACGATCGCCTGGCCGCGCGTCACCGTGTCCCCCTTGTTCACGAGCAGCTCGAAGCCTTCACCATTGAGCTGCACGGTGTCGATGCCCAGGTGCGTCAGAACTCCGTGCCCGTCGCCGTCGACGACGACATACGCGTGCGGGTGCAGGGAGACGATGACACCGTCAACGGGAGCGACAGCCTCCGACGGCTCACGCACGGGGTCGATTGCGGTGCCGGGACCGACCATCGCGCCGGAGAACACCGGGTCAGGGACTGCGGCCAGTGCGATGGCGCGTCCAGCAAGAGGGGACGTCACGCTGGTCATGGGGGCCTCCCAGGGGTGGAGAGTTCGTGTGCCGCCGTCACTACCTGTCGAGGACGGCGTACTTTTCAGTAGGGTAAATCACTAGAAGTCCCGGTTCCGCACGAGAGCTGCCGCTTGGCGGACCTAGGGGTGCACCGGCAACGGTTTGCCTCGTCTGCCGGAGCGATGTAGTGTCGTAGTCCTGCTTGAGACCGGCACCCACCCCGTTGTGGGTCCGTGGCTCGGTAGCTTCTGACAGGTCTAGACCCTATCCCTAATCTGAAATTCTGCATGTCCGCAGGACGATGGTCAGGGAGACGGAAAAGCACTGATAGAGTCGGAATCGCCGGAAAGGGAAACGCGAAAGCGAAGACCTGGAAAGCACCGAGGAAGTCGGACAGAAAGAGTCTGATAGAGTCGGAAACACGAAATACTGAACGAAAGCCCGGAGGAAAGCCCGCGAGGGTGAGTACAAAGGAAGCGTCCGTTCCTTGAGAACTCAACAGCGTGCCAAAAGTCAACGCCAGATA
>NZ_JBEXNQ010000041.1:0-51278 GCF_040611155.1 Streptomyces sp. NPDC002994 | reverse complement strand
GGCGGGATGCCCCCCTCGGCGTTGGTGCCCTTCTCGATGTAGGCGAGGTTGTGGTAGACGAGCAGACCCGTCACGTGCCGGTCCGCGTAGCCGACATACGGTCTCACGCTCGGCGGCCGGCGCGCCGTGCCCGGCGGCCAGGTCCTGGAGCAGGGCCTCCAGTACGTCCCACGGCGGGAGTTCGGTGCCTTCCAGGCAGGCCCGCATGCCGTCGGGGTCGCGCTGCCAGAAGACGCCGCACCAGCCGGCGCCCGTGTCGACGAGCGCCGTCAGTTCGCGCAGGTAGCGCGCGAACGCCTCGGCCTCCTCCGGGAGTTGACTCACCGTCATAGCCGCCTCGCCTCTGCCCAGCTGTCACCGACGCCGTGGAACCATCCGGTCCGCAGGCATTCGACCGCAGTTGTGTTACGGCACGGCTACAGGGAGCTTTCGTCGAAGTGGCAGACTGCTCATACGGTGCGATCAGAGAGTGATGGCGATACCGACGTGCGGCCGCTTGCCGAGCCGGACGATCGTGGCGGGCACGTCGGTGAACCAGAACTGCCACGTGTACTTGCGCGCGAGGAGCCTGCGCGCCTTGCGCAGGCCGTCCGAGTCCAGCAGCCGCGCGGTGCCCTCGGCGGACGGCGCGCCGTCCGTGACGCGTCCGCGCACGTCGCACGCCGTCACGACGACCCGCTTGTCGTTGCGGATGCGCTTGACCTTCCAGGAATCGGCCTTGGTCCACACGTACAGTTCGGCGCCGTCGGAGGCCGCCCACACCGGTGTGGCGACCCCCGTGCCGTTCTTGCGGAAGGTCGTCAGGCTGACGTACGGGCTGCGGCCGAGCACGGCGAGCGAATCCTGGTCGGAAGTCATGCCTCCGAGACTACGACCACGCCGCACGCCTCACGCGCCTCAGCCGGCTCCGGCAGGTGCTCCCGGGGCGGGCGGGGTCGGCACGAAGCCGAGGTCGACGGGCGGAGCGCCGGGCGCGGCCCGGAGCAGCGGGGCCAACTGCGGCGGCCAGACCGCCTCGGTGCGCGCCGCCAGTTCACCCGGCGTCCACCAGTGCCATCCGAGGATGCCTTCCTCGGCATGGACGGCGGCGGCGATCTGACCGAGGGGCTCCCGGCGCGGCCCGTCGGCGCGATAGATGTGCTCGTGCTGCTGTACGGGCACACCGGCCCGCGTGAAGTCGTGCCCCCAGGTGCAGAGCAGCGCGCCGGGCACGAGATCTGCCCACCCGGTCTCCTCCCGGAGCTCCCGCGCGGCGCCTTCCCGCGGGCTCTCCCCCGGGTCGAGACCGCCGCCGGGCATCGCCCAGTGAGGGCCGGCCTCTTCGTTGTCGTACCGCAGCAGGAACACCGCGCCCCGCGGGTCGAGTACCGCGACGCGGGCGGCGCGGCGGGGCGTGCGGGTCACGCGGGGCGCCAGGGTCACGCGGGCACCAGGGCGCAGCGGGCTGCCACCTCGTCCATGGACAGGCCCAGTACGCCCGCCAGTGCCGCCACGGTGAAGAAGGCGGGGGTCGGGGCCCGGCCCGTCTCGATTTTGCGCAGGGTTTCGGCGGAGAGGCCGGCGTGGGCCGCGACGTCCACCATGGTGCGGTCGCCGCGCGCCTGGCGAAGCAACTGGCCGAGCCGTTCGCCGCGTTCGCGTTCTTCGGGGGTGAGGGGGGTACGTACCATGCCGTCATTCTAATACCGCTTGGACCGGTATAATAATTGGCATGGTTGAGATCAAGACGGATTCTTCGGTGGACGCGATGCGCGAGGCGGGGCGGGTGGTCGCCCAGGCGCTGACCGCCGTACAGGAGGCGGCCGGTGTCGGCGTCAGTCTGCGCGAGCTGGACGAGGCGGCGCGGGCGGTCCTGCGGAGGGCCGGAGCGTCGTCGCCCTTCCTGAACTACCACCCGGACTGGGCTCCCGTTCCCTTCCCCGCCGTCATCTGCACCTCCGTCAACGACGCGATCGTGCACGGCGTCCCGACCGGCTACCGCCTGCGCGACGGCGACCTCGTCAGCATCGACTGCGGCGCGACGCTCGACGGCTGGGTCGGCGACTCGGCCGTCACCTTCAGCGTCGGCACGGCCCGCCCCGACGACGTACGCCTGGCCGATACCGCCCGCGAGGCGCTGGACGCGGGCATCGCGGCCGCCGTCCCCGGCAACCGCATCGGCGACATCGCCCACGCGATCGGCCGCGTCTGCCGGTCGGCGGGGTACGGCATCCCGCAGGGCTTCGGCGGCCACGGCGTGGGCCGCACGATGCACGAGGGCCCCGAGGTGCCGAACGAGGGGCGGGCGGGGCGCGGGCTCGTACTGCGGCACGGCATGGTGCTGGCGATTGAGCCGATGCTGATCGGTGGGGGGCGGGACGGGTTCCATCCGGACCCGGACGGATGGACGCTGCGCACGTCCGACGGCAGCCGGGCCGCGCACGCGGAACACACCGTGGCGATCACGGATGCGGGGCCGCGGGTGCTGACGCGGCTGTGAGCCCGAACTGGGGCGCTGCCCCAGAGCCCGCTCCTCAATCGCCGGAGGGGCTGAGAGTTGCCGCAAAATCCAGCCCGTCCGGCGATTGAGGACACGCCCGAAGGGCGTCCGGGGTCTGGGGCAGCGCCCCAGTTCGGGAAGGGGCGGGGTGGGGAAATGGCCCCCCGCAGGGGCTACGGCCTCATGCCGCCGCTCGGAGTCACCACCATCGCCGAGCCCCCGCCCCGCCGTACCTTCTCCGCCGCCGCGAGCCACCGCCCGTCCGGCAGCCGCTGCACCCCCGTCACCGCACCGATCTCCGGGTTCTGCCTGAACGCATGGCCAATGGCTTCGAGTTCAGCCCGGACAGGGCTGTTCCACAGACCCGGTTCGAGCTCCGTCGTCTCCGCGTTCCGCTGACTCGCCCGCGGCGCCGCGATCGCGTCGACCAGCGGCAGCCCGCGGTCCAGGTGCCCCGTCAGGGTCTGGAGCACCGTCGTGATGATGGTCGCGCCGCCCGGCGAACCGAGCGCGAGCAGCGGCCGCCCGTTCTCCAGCACGATCGTCGGGGACATGGACGAGCGCGGACGCTTACCGGGCCCCGGCAGGTTCGGGTCGTGGACCGCCGGGTTGGCGGGGGCGAAGGAGAAGTCCGTCAGCTCATTGTTGAGCAGGAAGCCCCGCCCCGGCACCGTGATGCCGCTGCCGCCCGTCGACTCGATGGTCAGCGTGTACGCGACGACGTTGCCCCACTTGTCGGCTGCCGTCAGGTGCGTCGTGTTCTCGCCCTCGTACGTCGTCGGAGCAGCCGTCCCCCCAGCACCGCACGCACCGCCGGGCTTTCGCGGGTCGCCCGGCGCCAGCGGGCTCTTCAGCACCGCGTCGTCCCGGATGAGGCACTCGCGCGAGTCCGCGAACCGCTGCGACAGCAGGCCCTTCACCGGTACGTCCTCGAAGGCCGGGTCGCCGACCCACCGCCCCCGGTCCGCGAACGCGATCCGGCTCGCCTCGATGAAGCGGTGCAGGTACTGCGCATCCGAGGCCGCATCGGGAGAAAGGTCGGTGCGCTCAAGGATGTTGAGCGCCTCCCCCACCGTCGTACCACCCGAGGACGACGGTGCCATGCCGTACACGTCGAGCCCCTGGTACGAGACCTTCGTCGGCGCCTGGTCCAGCGTGCCGTACTTCCGCAGGTCCTTCGCCGTCAGATCACCGGCCCGCACCACCCTGGTCGCCGAGGGGTCGACCGGAGGCTTCCGGACCGTACGGACGATGTCACGGGCGATGTCGCCCCGGTACAGCTCCCCCACCCCACCGCGGCCCAGCTTGTCGTACGTACGCGCCAGATCGGGGTTCTTGATCCGCGACCCCACCACCGGCAGCTTCCCGCCCGGCAGGAACAGCTTCGCCGTGTCGGGGAAGGCCCGGAACCGTGCCTCGTTCGCCGCCGTCTGCGAGCGGAACGTCGCGTCGACCGTGAATCCGTCGCGCGCGAGTTTCTCCGCCGGTTCCAGCAGCGTCCGCAGGGGCTTGGTGCCCCACTCGTCGAGCACTCTGTCCCAGGTGGCCGGTGTGCCGGGCGTACCAACGCCGAGCCCGCTCGTCATCGCCTCGGCGAACGGGATGGGCTTGCCGTCCTCCAGGAAGAGGGACTTGTCGGCGCTGAGCGGCGCGGTCTCACGGCCGTCGACCGTGCGTACGGTGCGGGACTTGGCGTCGTAGTAGACGAAGTAGCCGCCACCGCCGATGCCCGCCGAGTACGGCTCGGTCACACCGAGCGCGGCCGCCGTCGCGACCGCCGCGTCGACCGCGTTGCCACCCCGCCTCAGGACCTCGATCCCGGCGGCCGAGGCGTCGGCGTCGACGCTCGCGACCGCTCCCCCGTATCCGGCGGCGACCGGTGTCTTGACGGGTGGTGGGGGTGGTGCCGTCGCGGGAACGGCGGACGGGGCGGTGGCACTCACCGAGACCACCACCGCCGCAGCGGCCCAAAGCGACAGCACTCGTACCGTGGAGCGGCGCATGCGTACCTCCAGTCAACACGTGTCCGCGCAGCGTAACTTCACGACACCATGCCCGTCAGGACCCCGTCGAACACCGGTGCGCCGTGGCGCTAGCATGCCGCCCCATGACTGACGACGTACGCAACATCGTGCTCGGCGTGATCGCGGCCGGACTCAGCGCTTCACTCGGCTGGCTCACCCGTACGTACCTGTGGCGGCGCAAGCTGCGCCGCAAGCAGGCGTTCCTGGGGCTGCCCACGAACTCCGAGTCGCTGCTCGTGGTGAACCGCGAGGTGGGCGGCGACGGCGTGCACCGGTTCGACGTCTTCGCGCTTCTCGAACTCGCCGCCGTCATCAAGGACTGCGGGGCGCACGCGCAGATCCTCTCCCACGACGTCGCACAGCAGGGCTTCGGCGAGCGCACGGAGTTCTGCGTCGGGGGTCCCGCGTCGAACCGCCGCATGGCCGCCCACCTTCGGAGCCTGCTCCCCGGCCTCCGGGTCAACACCGATCCCGATCCGGTCTCCGACCGGGCCACCCTCCGGATAGGCGGCGAGCTCTACCGCATGGAGCCCGGTGCGGTCGAGTACGTCGTGCTGGCGCGCCTGACCGGTGGTCAGGGGGTCCGGCCGGTCTTCCTCTTCTGTGGGCAGCGGGCCATCACCAACCAGGCCGCGACCCGCTACCTCGCCCGCAACCACGAGAAGCTGGCCCGCAAGTACGGCAACGGTTCCTTCTGCCTGCTGCTGAAGGTCGTCAACTCCGAGGCGTACGGCCCGGACGTGGTGGAGCTGGTCGCCGACGTGACCCGCGCGGCCCAGGCGCCGGCCCCGGTGCCCGTCAGCCCGCGAACCGCAGGGGCAGGGACTTGATGCCGTTGATGAAGTTGGAGACGAGGCGGCGCGGCGGGCCCGCGAGCTCCAGGGCGGGCGCGCGCAGCGCCTCCTCGTGCAGGACCCGCAGCTGAAGCCGGGCGAAGTGTGCGCCGAGGCAGACGTGCGGGCCGTCGCCGAAGGAGACGTGCGGGTTGGGTGACCGGGCCAGGTCGAGGCGGTGCGGGGTGTCGAAGACCCGCTCGTCGTAGTTGGCCGAGGCGTGGAATACGACGACCTTGTCGCCCGTACGCACCTGCTGACCGGCGAGTTCCGCGTCCCTGGCCGCGGTGCGGCGGAACGTCAGGACGGGTGGGTGCCAGCGCAGCAGCTCCTCGACGGCCGTGGACAGCGGCACGTCACCGGCACGCAGTCCGCGCTGCTGATCCGGGTGCTCGGCCAGCGCGAGGAAGCCGCCGGGGGCGGCGCTGCGTACCGTGTCGTTGCCCGCCACCGTCAGCAGGAAGAAGAACATCTCCAGCTCGGCGTCCAGCAGCTCCGAGTGCGCGAGCGAGGTCATGATGTCGTCCCCGGGGTGGCCTCGCTTGTGCGCCGCGAGCTCCTGCGCGTACGCGAACATCTCCTGGAGCATGGCCGGGGAGCGCGGATTGACCGGCTTCCCGTCGGGTCCCAGGACGGGCGGCTCGTCGGGGTCCTGGTAGGCGATGACCCGCTCGGTCCACTTGAGCAGCAGACCACGGTCGCTCCCCGGTACGCCCAGCAGGTCGGCGAGGTTGAGCAAGGCGTAGTCGTCTGTGACGGCTGTGACCAGGTCGAAGACGGGCCCGGCGTCCCTGGCCGCGCCGAGCAGCGCCCGGGCCCTCGCCCGCGCGGACGCCTCGAAGCGGTCGGTGCGCCCAGGAGTGAAGGCCCGGCTGACCAGCCGCCGCAGTCGGCCGTGCCCGGGTCGATCCTGGTTGAGCATCATGCGGCGGATGAAGGGCAGGTCGGCCGGGTCGGGATCGCGGATCTGGGTGGCGCCCAGCGCGGAGGAGTAGGTCAGCGAGTCCTTGAGTACGCCCAGGACGTCGCGGTGGCGCGTCACCGCCCAGAAGCCGGGTCCGGCGGGCCAGCCCAGCACTTCGTACTCCTCCTGGCGGGCCACCGGGTGCCGGTCGCGCAGCACCCGGAAGGCCTCGTGCGGCAGCCCGGCGCCGTACAGCCGGGGGTCGAATACGTCAGGCACGTCAGGAACATCAACATCGCTCATGCGCGCAGGAAGTCCTCGACCGTACGGATCAGCTGGAGCGGCGTCTCGTCCATTGCGTAGTGACCGGCGCCCGGCAGTTCGGTGAGCGCGGCGCGGGGGAACCAGCTCAGCCAGGTCCGGCGCATCAGCTCGGCGCTCAGCGCCGGGTCCAGGGCCCCTGTCACCGCGAGGGCGGGTACGTCGCAGCCCTTGACCTCGGCGTGGAAGTCGTCACCGGCCCAGGATTCGAACCAGGCACCGAAGGCCTTGGGGGCGCTCTGCTCGACCGACTGGCGCACCATGCGGTCCAGCCAGGCGGCCGGGCGGTTCCCGCCGGTCGTGGAGTCGAAGATGATGCGGCGGTTCGCGGGACGGTCGGCCGCTCCGGCGAAGAGCTCCCACTGCTCGGGCGGCATCGGCAGCCCGCTCGCCGGCACGGGCGATACGCCGACCAGGCGCCGCACCCGCTGCGGCGCGGCGGCCAGGACGCGCTGGCCGACCGAGCCGCCCATCGAGTGTCCGACGAGCGAGAAGGAGTCCCAGCCGAGCCGGTCGGCGAGCGCGAGCACGTCCGCCGCGCCCTCGGCCGTCGTATACCGCCCCGGTGCGTCCTTGGCCTCGCCGTAGCCGCGCAGATCGACGACGGCGTAGCTGAAGGAACGGGTGTCGAGATCCGGCAGGACGGCGGCGTAGGCGTTGCGGTCAGCGAGCCAGCCGTGCACGGCGATGACCTGGTGGGGTCCGTCGCCGAGCAGCGTGTGCGGGAGTACGAAGGGGGCCACGGCGTCTCCGATCGGGAGGTACGGCTGTGTCGGTCCTCACGTTGACCCAGGCACCGGGTCCCGACAAGACCGCGTACGCGGCCGTCAGGGCCATAGGTCCTCCCCTTCTGCGGCATTTGTCACAGCGGATTTGGGTGAATTTGCTGTCATTCACGCAACCACTCCCTGTTCAATCGGCTCTTCGGGACGACAGACATCGCACCGGAGGTTTTCTCCTTGAGCCGCTCAAGCCCCACGCACGACCGCCCCCTCCCCCGCTACCGCCGCCGCGCCCTGCTGGCCGGCACCGCGACGCTCACCGTCGCGCTCACCGCCTGTTCCCCCGGCGGGGCCGCCAAGGCGGACGCGGCCGCCCTGTCCGAAAAGAACCCCGGGGCCTCGGTGAACCTCCACGGAGAGCAGCCCGGCCATGGCGCGGACGATCCCGACGGCAGCCCGAAGGCCGCCGCCACCCCGGCAGCCCGCGACAAGGTCAACAAGGTCAACCTGACCCCGGGCCACAAGACCACCGTCGGCATCGCCCAGCCCCTGTCGGTCTCCTTCGACCACCCGGTCAAGAACAAGGCCGATGTCGAGGAGCGCCTCAAGGTGTCCACCTCGAACGGCACCGAGGGCTCCTGGGGCTGGATGCGGGACTACTCCGGCAAGGACCGCGTCGACTGGCGCCCCAAGGAGTACTGGAAGCCGGGCACGAAGGTCTCCCTGAAGGCGGACCTCGACGGCGTCGACTCGGGCGCCGACGGTGGCTGGTTCGCACGCGACTACGCCACCCACTTCACCATCGGCGAGCAGCAGATCGTCAAGGTCGACCTCGACAAGCACCGCCTCAAGCTGATGCGTGACGGAAAGCTGGTCAAGGACGTGCCCATGTCGGCCGGCACGCCCGGCGGCGACAAGGCCTCGTGGCGCGGCACGGCCGTCCTGATGTCCAAGGAGGGCACGATCAACATGCGCTCCGAGACCGTGGGCCTCGGTGACGCCTACGACAAGATGGTCGACTCCTCGATGCGGCTGACCTGGTCCGGGATGTACGCGCACGCCGCGCCCTGGAACAAGGCGTACCTCGGCAAGGCCAACAAGAGCTCCGGCTGCGTCGGCATGAGCGACAAGGACGCCGAGTGGATCTACCGCCACGTGCAGGTCGGAGACCCGTTCGAGATGACCGGTGACGACGCCAAGGGCACGGTCGCGCCCAACAACGGTTACGGCGAGTGGAACCTTTCCTGGGCCGACTGGCAGACGAAGAGCGCGCTGAAGACCGCCGCGCACTGACACGTCGTCCAATAATTGTTACCCCGACGTAACTTACCGGGGAGTTACCAACGGTAAGCGACGCAGGTTACCGTCGGGTCACTTTGCACTGACACGAGTGAGGAGTGACCCGTGAGACACCCCCACATGTCCCTGCGCGGCACTACGGCAGGCGCCGCCACCGCCGCCGTACTGCTCGCCGGGACCGCCACTGGCGTGGCTCCCACAGCCCAGGCCACCGCTGCCCCCGCGCAGCAGCCCGCGGCGGCGACCGACGCTCTCCCCGGCGTACGGTTCGTCGACATCGCCGGCGACGGCGGAACCGTACTCAAAGCCAACGTCTTCACCCCGGCCGGCGCCGACGGCAGCCGCACGTACCCGGTGATCGTGCTGCCGACCAGCTGGGCCATGCCGCAGATCGAGTACGTCGCCCAGGCCAAGAAGCTCGCCGACTCCGGCTACGTCGTGGTCAGTTACAACTCCCGCGGCTTCTGGCAGTCCGGCGGCAACATCGAGGTCGCCGGCCCGCCGGACATCGCCGACGCCTCCAAGGTCATCGACTGGGCACTCGCCAACACCCCCGCCGATCCGGCGAAGGTCGGCATGGCCGGCGTCTCGTACGGCGCCGGAATCAGCCTCCTCGCCGCCGGACACGACAAGCGGATCAAGGCGGTCGTGGCGATGAGCGGCTGGGCCGACCTCATCGACTCCATCTACAGCGGCCGTACGCAGCACCTCCAGGCCGCGGCGATGCTCAGCGGCGCGGGCGAACTCACCGGCCGCCCGAGCCCCGAACTCCAGCAGACGATGAAGGACTTCCTCGGCTCCAACCTGGCCAAGGAGCAGGAAATGATCGACTGGGGGAAGAAGCGCTCCCCCGCCACCTACCTCGATCAGATCAACAAGAACGGCTCGGCGATCATGCTGGGCAACGCGTGGGGCGACACCATCTTCCCGCCCAACCAGTACGCGGACTTCTACGAAAAGCTCACCGGGCCCAAGCGTCTGGAGCTGCGCCCCGGCGACCACGCCACCGCCGAGGCCACCGGCCTGCTCGGGCTGCCGAACGACGTCTGGACCAACGCCCAGCGCTGGTTCGACCACCACCTCAACGGCGCCGTGAACGGCATCGACGGCGAGCAGCCGGTTCAGCTCAAGTCACGCTCCACCGGCGCCTACGAGGGCTACGCCGACTGGAAGTCCGTCGGTGCGAACCAGCGGAAGATCGCCATGGGTGGCGACAAAACCATCCACGCGAACGTCGATTCGGGCGCCAACGGCGGAGTCATCCTGCTGTCCAACGCCCTCGACCAGTTCCTGAAGCTGCCGCCGATGGCATCCATACCGCTGCTGCCGCGCTCCTACGCCTCGGTCTGGCAGTCCGAGCGGTACGCCGAGACCCAGCGCGTGCGCGGCACCGCCAAGCTCCACACGACGCTCTCCAGCACCAAGGAGAGCGGCACCCTCGTCGCATACCTCTACGACGTGGGCCCGCTCGGCCTCGGCAAGCTGGTCAGCAATGCGCCGTACACCTTCCACGGCCGGACACCCGGCAAGCCGTTCCCCGTCGACCTGGAGCTGTTCTCCACCGCCTACGACGTCCCGGCAGGCCACCGGCTGGCCCTGGTGGTCGACACCGTCGACCCGCTCTACATCGAACACAACCCGTCCGGCGCGCAGCTGACCTTCTCGTCGCCCGAGTCCGACCCGTCATACGTGTCGGTCCCACTGCGCGACAAGTGATCTCCGGCTGCTGCCGGGCAGGCACGTGCCCTTGTATTGAACTAACGCACGCCCGGCAGCAGCGTGCCCACGTCGGCCGGACCCACATCCACGGCCTCGGTCTTGGGACTGCGCTTCTCCCGCTTGGCCACCCACTGGGCGAACCAGGAGAGCAGCATGCACATCCCGATGTAGATCGGCGAGATCACCATCACTACGGGGATGAACGGCAAATCGTAGTCGAGATTGGACGCGATGAGTTTTCCGGCGTGGAGGAACTCCTCATAGGTGATCAGGAAACCGAGCGAGGTGTCCTTCAGCGCGACCACCAACTGGCTGATGATGGCCGGCAACATGGCCCGCACTCCCTGCGGTACCAGGACGTACGCCATGACCTGAGTCTTTCGCATACCGAGTGAGTACGCTGCCTCCCGCTGCCCCCTTTCCACGGAGTTGACCCCCGCACGGAACACCTCGGCGAGCACCGAGCCGTTGTACAGCGTCAGTCCGGCCACCAGAGCGGGCAGCGGCTGGACCTTCAGCGCCACGAAGATGAAGAAAATCATCACCAGTACGGGCATGGCGCGGAAGAACTCGACCAGAAGCGTCGCCAACCGGCGCAGCGGACGGTGGTCGGAGAGCCTGCCGGTCGCGAGGAGCGCGCCGAGCGCGAGCGAGAGCACGGCGGCGTACGCGAAGGCCTTGAGGGTGTTGCCCAGTCCGCGCAGCAGCAGCTCCTGGATTCCCTCGTACTCGAAGGGAGTCCATTTGGCCGAGGTGAACTGTTCGGTGTCGAACAGCAGATACAGCAGCCAGCCGGCCAGGACGAGGATGAGCACGGTCGACAGGACGCCGTACAGGAGGTGCCGCTTGCGGGTCCGGGGGCCGGGGATGTCGTAGAGGGCTGAGGAAGTCGCGGTCATCGGGCGACTCCCCAGCGCTGCTCCAGCACGTTGAAGAGCGCACTGATGGACAGGGTGATGATCAGGTATCCGACGGCGATCCAGACGAAGGTCCAGATGATGCTGTAGCCCAGCTCGTTGAGGGGCTTGTACGTCCCGAGCAGCTCGGTGACGCTGAACGCCCCGGCGATCGCCGAGTTCTTGGCGAGCGCGATGAGCGTGGAGCCGATCGGCGGGATGACGGAGCGGAAAGCCTGCGGCAGCACGACCGCGCCCAAGCTCTGACGGAACGTCATGCCGAGGCTGCGGGCGGCCTCGCCCTGCCCCAGCGGCACGGTGTTGATGCCGGAGCGCAGCGCCTCGCAGATGAAGGCCGAGGTGTAGCAGCCGAGGGCGAGCACCGCGAAGAGCTGGAACGGCAGCACGAGCCCGAAGCGCGGCAGGCCGAGCAGGACGGCGAAGAACAGCAGGGTCAGTGGGGTGTTGCGCAGCACGGTGACCCAGACGGTGCCCAGTACCCGCAGCGAGCCGACGGGCGCCACGCGGAAGGAGGCCATGACGAAGCCGAGTACCAGGGCGAGGAGGGAGGCGTAGACCGTGAGTTCGACGGTGCCGAGGAAGCCCTTGCCGTAGAGGGAGAAGTTCTCGGTGAGTACGTCCATGGCGTGCGGCTCCCTCAGCTCGCCGGGTAGCGGTCGATCGTGGGCGGCTTCGGGGCCGGCACGCCGGAGAGGCCGAGCGTCGCGTCATACGCCTTCTTCCAGTTCCCGTTCTTCTCGTTGGCCGCGAGGGCGTCGTCGATGGCGAAGCGCAGCGCGTTGTCGGCGCGCGGGACACCGATGCCGTACGGCTCTTCCGAGAAGGGCTTGCCGACGGTCTTGAGTTCGTCGGGCACCTTGGCGGCGTAGCCGATGAGGATGGCGTCGTCGGTGGTGACGGCGTCGATTTGGTAGGTCAGCAGGTTGTCCACGCAGACGGAGTACGTGTCGTACGCGACGAGGTCGGCCTTCGGGTAGTCCGCCTCGATCCGCTGGAAGGGGGTGGATCCGGCGGCGGAGCACACGCGCTTGCCGTCGAGGTCCTGCGGCCCGTGGATGTCGTCCTCGTCGGTACGCACCAGGAGGGACTGGCCGGCCAGGTAGTAGGGGCCGGCGAAGCCGACGAGCTTCTTGCGGTTGTCGTTGATGGTGTAGGTGCCGACGTAGTAGTCGATCTGGCCGTTCTGCAGGGCGGTTTCGCGGTTGGCCGACGCGATCGTCCTGAACTGGACGGTCTTGGGGCCGAAGCCGAGCGACGCGGCGACCATCTTCGCGATCTCGATGTCGAAGCCCGAGTAGCGGCCGGTGGCGGGGTCCTTCTCACCCAGGTACGGCTGGTCCTCCTTGGCACCGACCACGAGATGGCCCCGCCGCTTCGCCTTCTGCCAGGTGCCGGACTCGGGCAGCCGGAAGTCCTTCGCCACCTGGTACGTGGGCAGTTTCCCGGGCTGCGGGCCCTTGACCGGCGGGCTGCCCTCCTTGCCGCAGGCGACGGCGGTCAGGGCAAGCAGGCCGAGCACGAGAGCGGCGATCGTGGGGGGGGTCCGGGAGGCGCGGGGGGTCCGGGGGGTGCGGGGGGTGCGCTTCATGTGTCCGTACACCTGCCCGTCAGTGCTTGAGGATCTTGGAGAGGAAGTCCTTGGCACGGTCGCTCTTGGGGGCGGTGAAGAATTCCTCGGGCGTGCGGTCCTCGACGATGCGGCCGTCGGACATGAAGACGACGCGGTGGGCCGCGGAGCGGGCGAAGCCCATCTCGTGCGTGACGACGATCATGGTCATGCCCTCGCGGGCGAGCTGCCGCATGACTTCGAGGACTTCGTTGATCATCTCCGGGTCGAGCGCCGAGGTCGGCTCGTCGAAGAGGAGGGCCTTGGGGTCCATGGCGAGGGCGCGGGCGATGGCCACGCGCTGCTGCTGGCCGCCGGACAGCTGCGCCGGGCTTTTGTCTGCCTGGTCGGCGAGGCCCACCCGCTCCAGAAGTCCGCGGGACCGCCTGTCGGCGTCCTCCCTGTCGCGCCCCCGCACCTTGACCTGGGCGAGGGAGACATTCGCGAGCACGGTCTTGTGCGCGAAGAGATTGAAGGACTGGAAGACCATTCCCACATCGGCGCGCAGCCTGGCGAGCCCGCGGCCTTCTTCGGGGAGGGGCTTTCCGTCGATGAGGATGGTGCCCGACTCGACCGTCTCCAGCCGGTTCACCGCCCGGCAGAGCGTCGACTTGCCCGACCCGGACGGGCCGATGACCACCACCACCTCACCGCGGCCGACGGTGAGGCTGATGTTCTGAAGGACGTGCAACTTCCCGTAGTACTTGTTGACGTCACGCAGCTCGATCAACGGATCGACGGCCATACGCAGCCCTACCCACTCTCAGCTGTGTCGAGGTCAGCGCAAACTATCCATCCCAATAAGGGACTTCGCACACGACACGCTCAAATGGGGCATAAGGCGCACTAAAGAGTTCGGACGGTCAGAGCTCAGAGCTCGGAGACCTCGGCGTACACCTGGGAGAGCTCGGGCGCGCCGTTGACCGCCCAGTCCAGACCGAACTCGACGACGTTGATCTCGCGGCCCGAGGCAAGCCGGACCACCGGCTGGCCGCTCGGCCACAGATGCCAGACCGCCCCCGGGACCGTACGTACGATCACGGACCCGAGGTAGAGGCCCGCGTCATTGCCCAGCCAGGGCAGCTCCTCCGGGTCGTCGCGCCAGCGCGGGGTCAGCTGGTCGAGGGCCTCCAACGAGGCCGGGGAGTCGTCGAGTTCGAGGCCGGCATCCCCCGCCCGGACGCGCAACAGCTCGCACTCGGCGAGCAGTTCCGCCAGACCTTCCGTCTCGCTGTCTCCGCCGGCGCCGGGTCCGAACACCGCCGTACCACGCGCCAGGTCGCGGCGCTTGAGCCAGTTGTCGAGGAAAGGGATGTTCTTCATATCGCTCAGCCTCGCATTCGTCCCGCCATGTTCACCACAGGCGCGCGGTCAGACGTCGATGTCGACGACGACCGGTGCGTGGTCGGACGCGCCCTTGCCCTTGCGCTCCTCACGGTCCACATAGCTGTCCTTGACCGCGGCCGCGAAGGGGGCGTTGCCGTAGACCAGGTCGATGCGCATGCCCTTGTTCTTCGGGAAACCCAGCAGCCGGTAGTCCCAGTAGGTATAAGGACGGTCGTACTTGAGCGGGCGCGGCACCACGTCCGAGAGCCCGGTGTCGCGCAGCGCGGCGAGCGCCGCCCGCTCGGCCGGGGTGACGTGCGTGGAGTCGACGAAGAGCGCGGGGTCCCAGACGTCCTCGTCGGTGGGGGCGATGTTGAAGTCACCGAGGACGGCGAACGGCCGCTCCCCGGCGGCGTCCACGGTCACGGCCTCGCGGAGCGCCTCCAGCCAGCGCAGCTTGTACCCGTAATGGTCGTGACCGACCTCGCGGCCGTTCGGTACGTACACCGACGTGACGCGGACCGGTCCGCAGGTCGCGGAGATCGCCCGCGGCTCCTGCACGCCTTCGTAGTCGGGCCCGCCGGGCAGGCCCACGACGACGTCCTCCAGGCCGGCCTTGGAGATCACGGCCACACCGTTCCACCGGCCCGTGGCGTTGACCGCGCATGCGTAGCCGAGGTCGCGCAGCTGCGCGGCCGGGAAGTCGTCGGCGGTCGTCTTGGCCTCCTGGAGGCACAGCACATCGGTGCCGGTGCTCTCCAGCCAGGCCAGCAGCCGGGGCAGCCGAGCGGTGATCGAGTTGACGTTCCAGGTGGCGATACGCATGTACGACAGCCTATCCGCGAGGTCTGACACTCAGAGTTCGACTCAGACGTCGGTGGAGTCCCCCGGCGTCAGCCGGCTGTGGTCCGCGCCGCCCAGCCCGCCGATCTGGCGGTCGTAGATGGGCCGGGCGAGGTCGGTGAGCAGCGCGTCGTGGATGTCGATGGCGCGCCGCGGTTTCACCTCGCGTACGTACTCGATCACCTCGGAGATCTTCGACCACGGGGCCATCACCGGGAGCATGAGCGTCTCGACCGGCTGCTCGGGCACGGTCAGCGCGTCGCCGGGGTGGAACACCGAACCGTCCACCAGATACCCGACGTTGGTGATCCGCGGGATGTCCGGGTGGATGACGGCGTGCAGCTCGCCGTGGACCTGCACGTCGAAGCCGGCGGCGGAGAACGTGTCGCCGTGGCCGACGGTGTGCACGCGGCCGGGGAAGGCCGCCGAGAGCTGGTCCGCGACGCTGCGCAGGGTCCAGATCTCGGCACCCGGGTTCGCCTCCAGGCCGGCCCGCAGCCGGTCCCCGTCGAAGTGGTCGGGGTGCTCGTGCGTCACCAGGATGACGTCGGCGCCGACCGCCGCGTCCTCTTCACTGAAGTTGCCCGGATCGATGACGAGGGTCCGCCCGTCCTTCTCCAGCCGGATGCAGGCATGGGACTTCTTGGTCAGCTTCATACGGACATCCTCCTTCCCGCCGTCCTGCTACGCCTGCGGTGTCGTCTCCTCCTGGATGACCGCCTGGGCCACCTTGAAGGCCGAGTTCGCCGCGGGAACGCCGCAGTAGACGGCCGTCTGGATCAGCACTTCCTTGATCTCGGCGGGCGTCAGGCCGTTGCGCAGGGCGGCCTTGGTGTGGAACGCCAGCTCCTCCAGGTGGCCGCCCGCGACCAGCGCGGTCAGGGTGACGCAGCTGCGCGTACGCCGGTCGAGTCCGTCCCGCGTCCACACCTCGCCCCACGCGTAGCGGGTGATCAGCTCCTGGAAGTCGCCGGTGAAGGCGTCGGCGTCGCCGAGGGCGCGGTCCACATGGGCGTCGCCCAGGACCTCACGACGGACCTTGAGCCCGGCCTCGTACGGGTCGGGACGGCCCCCCTCCTCCGGTACGGCGACGGGCTGCTCGGCCGTGCCGATCTCGCCCACCGGGCTGATGGGCGCGGAGATCGCCGGCATCACGGGCGGCGCCTGGATGGCCTGCATGCCCGTGGTCGAGGCGGGCGTGGCCTGCCACGCGGTGGAGAAGTGGCGTACGAGCAGATCCGTGACGGCGGCCGGCTGCTCGACCGGGGCGAGGTGGGAGGCCCCGGGAACCAGCGCCAGCCGGGCATCGGGAATGCCCGCGACGAGGGTGCGGGCCTCGGCGGGGCCGGTGACCTGGTCCTCGGAGCCGACCAGGACGAGGGTCGGGACGCCGATGCGGCGCAGGTCGACGCGGATGTCGAAGGCGGCCAGCGCCTCGCAGGCGGCGATGTAGCAGCCGGGGTCGGTGGTGCGGACCATCTGGACGGCCCACTCCACGATCGCGGGCTGCGCGGCGGCGAACCCGTGCGTGAACCAGCGGGCGGGCGCGGACGCCGCCATCGGCTCCAGGCCGTTCGTCCGTACGATCACGCCGCGCTGGCGGAACTCGTCGGCGGTGCCGAACCGGGGCGACGCCGCGACCAGCCCCAGCGAGGCGACCCGCTCCGGGTGGCGCAGGGCCAGCTCGGCGCCGATCGCGCCGCCGATGGAGCAGCCGGCGTAACCGAAGCGCTGTACGCCGAGGCTGTCGAGGGTCGCCAGCAGGCGCTCCGCGAGTTCGTTGACGGAGCTGGCGGGGTGCGCGGGGGCGCCGCCGTGACCCGGCAGGTCGAAGCGGAAGACGCGCCATTGGCGGGTCAGGTCCGGTATCTGCCGGTCCCACATGTGCCATGTGGTACCGAGGGACGGCCCCATGATCAGGACAGGGGCGTCTTCTGGCCCGTCAAAGCGGTATTGCAGCGTATTGATCTTGGTCTCGCTCACGGGTTCACACCTTCATCTGTCACGACAGCCCCTATGACGGGGGGCATGACTGTTTGGCCCTGATCAGGTGGAAGACCTCCCGGGCAACGTAGCGTTTGAGGCATCGGACGACGTCGCGTCGGGTCTTGCCCTCCTTGATGCGGCGTTCATAGTAGTCCTGGGTGCCCGGGGTGGAAGCGCAGGCGGGTCTGCACGATCCGGTGCAGGGCGGCGTTGGCCTGCCGGTCGCCGCCGCGGTTGAGGCGACGGTACTGTCGGGTGCCCGAGGAGCGCTCGACGGGGCTGACCCCGCACAGCGAAGCAAACGATGCCTCGCTGCCCAGACGCTCCGGGTTGTCTCGCATCGTGATCAGCAGAGTGGCGGCAGTGTCCGGGCCGATGCCCACCGCAGCGAGCAGTTGCGGGCGTGGCGTTCCGCGAGCCGGGTCAAGCGGTGTTCCACGTCCTTGATCTGCGCGGTGAGCTGCTCGATGCGGTGGGCAGGCGCAGCGTGGTGCGGTGGCCTGCAGTACCGTCTCTTCGTCTCCCTCGTCGTGCTTGCTGTCGTCGGCGAACCGTGCGCAGGTACGGAGGAGGTCTGGGTTGTTCAGCCGGGCCAGATCTTCGCGTAGGTCCGGGTGAGCGGTGACGAGGACGGTCTTGAGCTGGTTGATGGCCTGGGTGCGGGCTTTGACGGCCGACCCTTTGGTGAGTTTGTACATCCGGGCGATCTGCACGGGTCCGTCGCCTGATTTGGCCCGTGCGCGTGCCCGCCCGCTCAGCACCGCCCGGGCGGCGTTCTGGGCATCGAAGGGGTCCGACTTGCCGCGCTGGCGGCGGTCGGGCCGGTCGGGCCGGTTCACGTCGAACACTTCCACGCCCTGGGTCAGCAGGTAGCGGGACAGGGCCGCCCCGAAGGAGCCGGTCCCCTCCACTCCGGCCCGCCGCACCGTGCCCAGCCCCCTGGCCCACCCAGCAGTTCGCGGTAACCGGCCGCGGTGGTCTGGAACACCTCGGTGCCGATCACTTCCCCCACCAGAGAGAGCACAGCCGCCACATGAGCGTCCTGGTGCGTGTCCACTCCAAGGACCACCTCCCCCGTCGGCCGGCGTCGGCGGGTACGCGGGGCAGGGGACGTACCGGTCATGTTCGTTCACCTTCCGACCCGATATCGCATCGCGTAGCCGGCACCGGACCGCGCGGACGGTCAGAACCGTGACGACGCCTGGTCGGCAAGTCCCTATCGAGACACACCCGGCCGGCCCGGTACCAGCAACGCACCATCCCCGGCCAGCGGTCGACACAGCGTGAGCAAGACACCCAGGTCAGAGATCCTTTAAAGAGTCAGACCCCGCCGCAGGACAGCACCCGCCAATTCTCCCCACACTCAGGGCCCCCGCCCCAGGCCCGCAGAACATGCTCAATCCCAGCTCATGGAACACCCCGAATCGGACTCTGGCCGACCACAACGGATCACGAGCGTCGACATCACGTTCAGCCCCCAGGACTCACCAACGGCGCCGGCGAACGGCGGGGGCCTTGGGCCCGACACCCGGACGAGAATCAGCGCGCTCCCATGGTCAGCGACCTGCTGCTTGGTAGACCCACCGATCAGACGGTCCCGTCCATGGGTGCAGCAGTTAATCCACTGCGAATCGATTCAGCAGCACGTTGTTGTGGTCTTCGACCTCGCCGGAGCTGTAGCGGCGGCTGAGTCTGGCGACGGCGGGGTCGAGGTCCTGGCCGAGGCCGTCGGCGAACGTGTGCGGGGCGGACAGGTCGCCGGCCCGGTCGAGTGCCGGGCAGCGGGCAAGGGTCTGCTTGAGCTGTTGGGCCTGGTCGTCGTTGAGGCAGTCGGGGTGACGGGTGAGCCAGCTGGTGACGTCCCGCACGGATGGCTTCTTGCGGGGCCGATCGTCGTACGGGAACACTTTGCGGAGCAGGTGGCCATCATTTGCACCCATGGCCTCTTCTTCCCGAACGAGGTTTGAAGAACTTTCAGCTGAGGGCGGCGACCGCGGCATCCTCGCTGTCGTAGTAGGTAAAGGTCCGGTCCATACGGAGGAGTCGAAGGATTGCTTTCACCTGGCCGTGCACACCGACGAGCACCAGGTTGCCGCGGCAGGACCGGACGTTCTTGTAGAGCTTGACCATGGAACCGACACCTGAGGAATCGATCAGTTGGGTCGAGGCGAGATTGATGATGAATTTCGTGGCACCGTTGACGAACTCGTTGTCGGTGACGGCGGCGAAGTCCTTACTGGCGTTGAAGTCGAGCGTCGCCGGGGCATCCACGACGGTCACGTTGTCGCGTTGACGGGTGGTGGTGGGCAATGGCTCTCCCTGGTTCGGGCCGGGGCGGCGTTGGCCGGTTTCGCGGTCAGCGTCAGCAGAGTCCCACCGCTGGCGGGGAAGACGTAGTCGACGCTGTCGGTGAGGTGCCGCATAAATAGCCCGCGGCCGTGAGGGCGCCCGCGGCCTTCTGGGAGGGTCGGGTCAGGGACAGCGGCCGGGTCGAATCCGCGCCCGGGATCAGGCAGACGGACGGTGATTCCGCCTGCGGCGGTGGCGGTCACCTGCATCGTGACGGCCAGCGCGGAGTAGCCTCCACATCCGTGCCGGACTGCGTTGACCAAGCCCTCGCGGACTGCCAGCAGCAGGTTGCCAAGAGCGGCGATCTCGGCGGGTGACGCTGCGAGCAGATGCTGGATGTCGTCGATCACGTCCTGGACCTGCGAGCACTGCGTCGGCAACGTCCAGCGGGCGTGCACAAGTCTCCCTATCGTGGCTCTCCTGCTTGCCTGCCGTCCGTCGCCACGCACTGTATTCGATCAGCCACGCCACGCGCCTGGTGCTCGCCGGGGTCGGCGCCGGTCATGCCGTGCGGGGCGGTGCTGCACGCCGTCGAGCGGTCAACCGGGACGACTCGCTCACTGCCCTGGAGCGGCCTCTCTCTTCGGGGCCAGTTGTCGCGCAGTTCCACATCCTCGACCACGCCTCGAACAACGGCTGATCGGTAAGCCGACCAGGGGTATTGCCACGTGGGCGCAACCTCGGGCCATCGGTTGCCCTCTTACTGCGCTACTCTCCATAGCGATTCAGTCACAGACTGTGACTGAGCGTCCTTCCTTCCAACCGAAATACGCCGATGCGGCCAGGTTCCGCATGCTAGCGCGCCGAGCAGCAAGGGGCCGATTCATGGCGATCAAGGTCGACGAGCTGCGGGATTTGCTCGCGGGCGATGGTCCGGACGGTGAAGTGGCGGTTCCGGGCGGGGTGCTGGGGCACGACGGTGGGGCGTTCCATCCGCTCTTCGAGGACGGGGTGCTGCGCGTCCGTCGAGAGGATGGGGCGGAGGACGGCGACAGCCTCTCCGTCACCGGATCTGCCCGCACCGCGCTGGCCGACGATCCGGTGCCCCTGCACGTGGCGTTCTCTCACAACGGGGGTCCCGAGGTCACCGAGGTGCGGCTGGCGGCCGAGTTGCCCACCCCCGGGGCGAGTGCCCAGGAGCTGGGGCGGAGGCTGGATTTCAATGTTCCGGCCCTGCCGGACGCGGTACAGGTGTCACGGCTGACGTTGGAGCAGGCGAACGGCACGCGGATCCTCACCGGCACCGGCGAGCGCGGCCGGATGGCACTCGTGAGTCGTCAGGACACGGGCCGGCTGTTGGTGGCCTACGGCGAGGAGGGCGGCTGGCGGGTGCTGTGCGCGGACCGTGCGCTGACCCAGGAGCAGGTCGCCCTGTTGGGTGCGGCCGCGGCAGGGGTGACGGTGCCGCGGCTCGACGGCGGCTTGCCCGAGGGTGCCTGGCTGTGCCTGCCCGGTCCGGAAGGTGTGGACAAGCCGCTGCTGGTGCCGGTGTTGCCGAAGCGGCAGGCCGCGCGGAGCGGGGCAGCATCCACAGTCGGCACCGAGGAGAAGGCCCCGGGGACGTATTCGGTCCCGCGTAATGGCGTACGCCGTGCCCCGCACGCGATCGCCACCGACACCGGGTTCTTCGTCCTCGCTCCGGGAGGGCTGCGCGCGTCCTGGGGCCGATTCGCCGTCACGGGCCCCTCCACCTATGTCCCGGGCCGCAGTTGGAACGATTTCGGGTTGTCCGCGGGCGCCTCGGTTTCGATCGAGTACCGCAATTCTCCGTTGACCATCCTCGGGGGACTGGCCGCGCTGCCTGCGGTGGACCCGTACGAGGTGGTGGCGGGCGGGGTGCTGGTGGTGGACACCGGCACCTTCACCGGCAGTGCGGTGGCCGCGGCGTATCTGCCCACCGCCGGCGGGAAGCCGTCGTTCTTCGCCTTCGGGGCGCTGGGCTCGGAGAAGGGCATCGGGCTGCCCGCCTTCCAGGTGCGCGGGATCGCCGGAGGCATGGGCTGGCGCAGCAAGATCCGGCTGGGCGGGACCGAGGACCTTGCGGACTTCCCGTTCCTGAAGGCCCTGGATGACCCGGCGTCGATCGGCGTGGACCCGGATGGAAACACCGACCCGCTGCATGTCCTGCAGACTCTCACGTCGGGTACGAAGCCCTGGGTGACGCCCGCTGCCGTGGGTGAGGACCCGTTGTGGCTGGCGGCCGGGCTCGCCTTCACTGTGGCCGAGTTCTTCAACGGTTCAGCGATGGCCGTGCTGCAGACCGGCGAGGACCTCACGCTCGCGCTGCTGGGGGTGGCGGGCATGGAGTTCCCCAAGAAGGGGGGCGGCCGCAAGTACGCCAAGCTCGAGATCGCCGTCGAGCTGGTGCTCAAGCCGAAGGCCGGGGAACTGTCCTGGAGCGCGGCGGTCACGCCCAACTCGTACGTACTGGACCCAGGGTGTCAGCTGCGCGGCGGGGTGGCGGCGAAGATCTGGTTCGGTCCCAGCCCCCACCGCGGGGACTTTGTCATCACGGTCGGCGGATACCACCCCAACTACCGGCAGCCCGGGAATTACCCGAGCGTCCCGCGGCTGGGCTTCGACTGGGACCTGTCGGGCACCGTCACCATCTCCGGCAGTGCCTACCTGGCACTGACTCCGGCCGCGGTGATGGGCGGCGGGGAACTGGCGGTGCGGTTCCACTCGGGTGCGGTGCGGGCCTGGCTGACGGCGGGTGTGGATGCGCTGATCCAGTGGAAGCCGTTCTTCTTCGATGTCGGGATCCGGGTCAGTGTCGGGGTCTCCGCCTCCGTCAAGATCTGGTTCGTCCGCGTTACGATCACCGTCGAGGTCGGGGTGTCCCTGCAGGTGTGGGGGCCGCCGACCGGTGGCGAGGCGAAGATCAAGCTGTGGTTCATCTCGTTCACCGTCGGCTTCGGCCACAGCCGGGACGGGAATGACAACGCCCTGGACTGGGCGGGCTTCCGCGACATGCTGCCCCCACCCGAATCCGTGGTCCGTGTCCTGCCTGGGCATGGGCTGCTCTCCGACCGGCCGCCCCGTGCCGACGGTACGCGTGGCGATGACGACGCGTGGCAGGTGTCTTCTGCCGGGTTCACCTTCTCTACCGACTCGGCAGTGCCGGTCAGTGAGCTGTACGTGAACACCGGCACCGGCAGCCCGGTCGAGACGGGCAGCACGCTCAATATCCGCCCCATGCGGCGGACCGGCCTGACCAGTGTGCAGCGCGTCTCCCTCACCAAGGATGGCGAGGGCGTTGACATCAGCAACTGGGGCCGGTCGCGCTCCACCGCCGCGGTCCCCCAGGCTCTCTGGGGCGAAGGCAAGGGCGACACCCTGCCCGCGGCCGGCGAGCAGGTTGTACCGGACCAGCTGACCGGGGCGCAGATCACCTCCCCGGGCCCGGAATACGGCAACGACACCGGCTACATCACCGAGGAAGCCTTCAAGTTCGACCCGATCGATCCGGACGGGATCCAGCCCCTCGACACGGCAGCGGACCCGGCCGGGCCGGTGCCACGGCGCCAGCCTGGAGTAATCGACGCGATCGCGCGGACGGTTGCCGCCCCGACGCAGACCGCTGCCCGTACCGAACTGGCCGCCGCCCTGACCGGCTTGGGATTCGACCTCGGGCAGCTGGATGCAGATCTTTCCGCGCATGCGGACGCGGCGGAGGCGGCGTTCGCGGCCGAGCCGATGCTCGTGCCCGCTTCCTGACTCGCCTGGAACGCGCTCCGCCGCCGCGTCAACGCCCACTTCAGGCGACGGGTTCCTGCGCCACCACCACCGCTGACCCCGCGCTCCGAATGACATCACGCCCGCCGACACCGATTGGGGTGGCCCTTCGTGCCCACCACACCTCCCGTGCAGCACCGCACTCGGTTCTTCGACCACCGCATCCCCGCACTTCGCCCCGGCCGTTACACCATCATCACCGAGCAGGACATCACCGAGCTGAACACCGGTGACTCGCTGCCCGCCCACGCCCAGCGATTCGACGTCCGCGGCCCCCGGTTCGCCATTGCCGCGATCGACGTGCACGCCACCTACCCGCTGCCTGGCTCGACCGGCTTCTACAGCCAGGTGCTGCCGCACATCACCTTCGAGACACCGGGCGTGCCGTGGCTGCACCCGCTGGCTGGACAGGACCCGTCCGTCCCCTCGATGACACTGATGGTCTTCCGCGAGGGCGAACTCCCCGGTGACCCGCAGGCCGTCGGGCAGGCAGACGTATGCACCGTCCGCGAAGTCCTCGCCGGACGGCTCGACACCGGGGAGCAGCTGGACGGCCGACTGCCGGAGATCGACCTGGACACGTTGTTCCCCGACGAGGTCGAGCTGGTCTGCCGCAGTATTCACGTGCCGAAGGAGCTGTTCGCCGCCATCGCCCCGCTGCCGGAGGAGATGGCGATGCTGGCGCACGTACGCGAGGGCGGTCCGCCGGACGCCACCCGTGGCGCCACACCAGCACCGGACGAGGAGGAACTGAAGGCGGTCGTCGTCGCCAACCGCTTCCCCGAACTCGCCGGCGGCCGGCATGTAGCGCACCTGGTCTCCCTGGACGGGTTCGGCGACTGTGTCGGCCCCGACGCCACCGTCCCCGACGAGGGGCTGCGCCTGGTGTCCATGTGGTCCTGGGCGTTCGAATCCGAGCCCGATACGGGACGCGGCTTCGGCGACCTGGCACAGAACCTGGCCGCCGACCCAGACCCGGTGCTGAGACTGCGCCCCACCGCACCGTCCGATCCCACCCCGGCGCAAAGCGAGGCCCTGGACAGGCTCGCCACGGGAGCGACCGCGCTGCCGCATCGGCTGGCCTCCGGCGAGCACAGCTTCGGCTTCTACCGTGGCCCATTCACCGCGGCTCCGGCCCAGCCGCTGCCTGACCCCGTGAACGGAGAGCGCCTGGAGTCTGCGGACGAGGCGCAGATCTACCTGGAGTCCCACGGCGTCTACGACACCGGATACGCGTCCGCCTTCGCGCTTGGCCGCGCCCTCGCCCTGGCCGACCCTGAATTCCGTAGCGCGCTGCTGGCCTTCCGCAAGGCAGCCCGCGGTGCTGCGCGGCGGCTGCTCACGCATCCGGATCTCGCCGGACGGGAGATCGGCGCCGCGACCGCGGACCTGCTGACCCGCGATCTGGCCCGCGATGCCTTCGACCGGCTCCTCACCGACAGCGGCGGCACTCGACTGGCGACCGCCCTGACCCGGGCTGGCGCCAATGTCGCCTCCGGACGCCGCCGTACGTCCGCGTCGCGCACGGCTGCCGTCGCCCCGCTGACCGCGGCCGGGCTGCACCAGGCGCTGGCCCGCGCCGACGTACGCGGCGTACTGCGGCAGGCCACCGCCAGCGAACTCGGCCCGGTGCAGGCATGGCTGCACCGCCTCCGTCTGCTGGAGATGGTCCCGTTCGAGCACCTGGTCCCCGACGCGGGCATGCTGCCGCCCGAGAGCATCCGCTTCTTCCACGTCGATCCAGGCTGGATCCGCTCTGCGGTTGACGGTGCACTGAGCATCGGCGTCGGACACACCTTGGATGCCGACCTGAACGACCTCGGCCGCGGCATCCAGGAGCCGCCCCAGTGCGGGGTGCTGCTGCACTCCGACCTCATTGAGGGCTGGCCGAAGACCATCTACACAGCCTTCCGCGACAACGCTCTCGTCGAGCCGGTGCGCACCGCCCACTACGGCACGCACATCCTGCTGCTGCTCTACCCGCGCGCGATCGATACGTTCACGGTCGCCGAACCCCCGCAGGGGCTGCATTTCGGGTTCGGGGACCTGGGCACCATCGAGAAGCGGAAGATCTCCGGCGCGGAGATCGGCGTGTCGGAGGGTGAGTTTCCTGCCGATCCCGAGGACGACCAGTTCATCCGGTTCAAGCGCCCCGGTGAGCACGACGTGCTCAACGTCGCAGGCCCGGGGGACGCGCTGCTCCCCGCCCTCGCCCTGGCCCACAGCGTTGCCGAGCTGTCCTCGGCGCAGTTCACGCTGCAGATGATCAAGGCTCCTCAGCTGCAGACCTTCGTCCGCCCCTGACCGGCTACCACCCGCGCCTCCCTGGAGATACCCGATGCCCTCGCGTCACAGCAACGACCTGGTGGTGCCGGTCGAGGTGTCCGCCCTCGCGGTGAACACCCACACCCAGAACACCGACGGCACCTTTGTCTTCCACCGCTGGCACGCCAACTTCTTCCTGCTGCAGGACAACAACCTGCCGCCCGAGCCGGAGCCGTTCCAGATCGACGACTGGCCCGGCACCGCCGAGCGTCGCGGTGTGTACGTGAAGTGGCAGCTCCCCGAGGCCCTGTGCAACGGCCGGCACGACGAGCAGGACGGGATCCAGGACTTCCCGCTCGTACCGAACCGCTGGCTTGTGGTCCGATACCAGGCAGCGTCCCGGGCAGTGCGCGCGTGGATCGTGGAGAGTGACCACCTGGGGGTCGAGACCGGCACCGTGTCCTATCTCGCCCCTGAGGCCGACGAGCCGACGGCGACCCGGATCGGCCGCCGCCACGACCTGACCGCCCAGAACCCGTGGCGCGAACCGGCTGACGCCCGAGCGCCGTTCCTGACCGCCCTGGGACCCGGCCTGCTCACGTTCTCCGCCTACCAGCCCTACAACGAGAACGTCTTCTCCGTGCACGACACCCTGGAGGACGTCTCGGGCGGGGACCGGCTCAGCTACTACGTGGCCGGCTGGCACGCCGACCCCACCACCGATGTCCTCGCCGGGCGGGGCGACGGCAGCCTGACCGACCTGCTGGACGACCTGGAGTGGCTCGCACCCGGCGCCGGAAGTGACGTGAACCGCTCCCTCTACACCGGATGCGTGCTCGGTATCGACTGGCAGCCCGAGGGCGACATCCCTGAATCGGACATCCCCGAAGCCGGCCAAGTGGCCATCTCGATCGGCAACTCCACCGCGGAAGCCATGGCGGGGCTCACCGACGAGGCGGACGGGCCCGACTCGTTCAGCACGGACGAGGCCCGCCTGATGCGCGCCTTTGCCCTCGGCACGCTCAACCAGCTCGACCGCGCCGACGGGGACGAACTGACCGAGCGCACCGCCCACCAGTCGGGCTTCGGACCCGTCCCGGCCGGCTACGTCTGGCGGGTCGTCGACCGCGGTGACTCCGCCGCAACGGCGTCACTCCCGGCCGCCGAACGAGCCCGCGAACGCTCACTCGAACAGGACGTCGTCGCCGCGCTCAACCGGGCACAAGCCGCACACGACGCTGTCGCACGCGATCTGGCTGCCGCACAGGAACGCCTGTACCTGCTGTGGGCGCTGTCACTGGCGGAGAAGAAGCCGACCGACTTCCAGAACCGCATCGACGACGAACTCAACCCCGAATTCGCCGAGGGCACCGCCGGACGCGTCCAGGAATTCTCGCGGGAACTCGCCGAAAAGCGCGCCGCCATCCCCTGGGGCACCACCCCCGACGAACTGGAGACCAGTGCCGCCGCGTACGCGGCCGAGCACGGCATGCGCTCCACCCATGTCCTCCAGCGAGTCCCCCAGCCGCCGCACGAGGAGGCAGCCGACCCGGTCGTCCTCGTCCAGGGCGCCCACCTCAACGCGCCGCTCACCCGCGACTCGTTCCTGCCGTGCCGCACCCCCGACCGGCTGGTGACCGCAGTCGGCTCCCTCACCGCCGCCTCCGTGCAAGCGGACGTGGACCAGGTGAACACCGCGAACCTGCCCGAGCCGGTCCCGGGTCTGCTGACCGAGTTCTTCCTCCTCGACCGCGCCCGTGCCGAAGGTGCCGACCTCGCCGATGCCACCGGTGCCCTGCCCGAGTACGGCACCGAGCCGTGGCGCCAGCCCTGGGAGCCGCTGTTCCTCCAATGGGCCGTCGACTACACCGCGCTGCCCTACCGCGACGACCAGGGTGAACACTGGTCCTTCGACGGCACCCGCTACCGCTGGGGCGGCACCGGAGAGGTCCCCGACCCGTTCGTCATCACCGGCCGGCAGACCCTCGCCCCCACGGCCGGACACGATCTCGACGGCAAAATCGCCGTGCACGCCGCCCACCGCAGTGACCTCCCCGACCTGCGCCCCCTGCGAGAGGAGGTTCGCAGCGTCGACATGCTCTCCCAGCGCCTGGACGGCCTGGGCGCCTTCCTCAACCAGCGTGACCCGCGCTCCACGCTCTGCCCCACCGGCCCCCTCGGCGAAATGGTCGGCCACGCCGACCACCACGCCCCCGTGCCCGGCACCCTCTCCTCCTTCCCGGGACGCCCCCCGACCTCCTCACCGTTCTTCGAACTGCGCACCGGCCAGCTCGCGTTCACCCAGCTCACGGTCGTCGACCGGTTCGGCCGTGCAGTCAACCTTTTCGACAACCCCCGGCATCTCGAACTCTGCAGGCCACTGTCGATGGTCCCCGACCACCCGGTGGACACCACCGACACCCACCGCTTCGTCGAACTCTCCCCGCGCCTACTCCAGCCCGCCCGCCTGGGCTTCGACTTCCTCAGCTCCACCGGCGACGACGACGTCCACCTCGCCCCTGGCGCCAACCCTGTCTGCGCCTGGATCATCCACAACCGCGTGGACCGCACTCTCGCCTGCTACGACCCCGCCGGCCACCCCTGGGGCGAACTGCGCACGATCATGCGCGGCGACGGTCAGAAGGCCGTCGTGTGGACGCCACTGCCCGGCTCCTCCGTCACCACCCTGGACGAACTCCAGGCGGCATCGCCCCACGCCCACCACCTGCTGGCCGCCATCGCCTCCCGCGGTCCGGCCGCCCTCGACGCCGTCCGCGCCGCCGTCGACGACGCACTGGCCACCATCGACCCCGACGGCCCCGACGATGCCAGTCTCGGCTACCTCCTCGGCCGTCCCCTCGCCCTGGTCCGGGCCAGCCTCGACCTTCAACTGTGCGGGCCCGCACGCACCTCCGTGGGCTGGAACGAGGTCCTCGACCCCGCGGACCACCCCCCGGCCATGCCCGGCTGGGAGTGGATCGTGCGCCTCGGCCTGGCCAAGGCGACCGACGACGGACTCGTCGGCTACGTACTCAACGAGGACTACGACCACCTGGAGACCCTCACCAACCCCACCGACGACGCCGAAGGCTACCTCCGCTGGATCGCGGAGGACCGCCTGACACTCGCCTTCGCGGGCACCAGTACCGCCACCGTCACCTTGCTGCTCGACCCGCGGGCGACAGTGCACGCGGTCACCGACATCCTGCCCACCACTTCCGTATACGTCCCCCAGCAGTACGTCGCCGATGCGCTGGCCCGCATGGCCATCTGCTTCCGCACTGGTCCGCTCCTCGCCCCCGCAACAGCCGACCCGGTCACGGCAGTCCTGCCCCACCCGGCCACCGCCACCGGCACCTGGACGTGGACCGAACCCGCCGGTACCACTACTTGGCGCACTCTGCCGGTCACTGTCCCTGACCCCACCGCCCTGCCGTTGGGCGACCCGGAGATCCGTTCCGGCTTCCTCGTCCTCGGCGATGCAGCCGACGCCAGCCGCTAGCCCCTCACACTTCCTCACGCTGAAGGAGCTCATCCCATGGCTCTCGTCAACCACACCGTGGCCGGCGCCTCCACGAAGACACCGGAGGGCGCCGAATCGGCCACCGTCGGGGACGGCGAACTCGACTACACACTCACCACTGTCCCCGACCCACTCACGGTCAGCCCGGAGAGCACCGTCGAACTCGCGGACCTCATCCTCGTCGGCAGCCGCATCCACCCCGACCCCATCGAGACCAACCAGATTGCTGTCTACGTGCCCATCGGCTCCGATGCGTGGCAGCTCGTCCTCGACTACACCGGCTTGCAGAGCTCGATCAACCTCACCGGCTGGACCGCCACCCCGGACCCGGCCAACGAGCGCATTCTGTTCAAGCCGAGCACTGGTCACGCCACCCTCACGGACAAGAACGGCTTCAGCCTGCACCTCGACAAACTCAGGATCAACCGGCAGGTCGGCACAGCCCCCATGGTTGTCGCTCTCAACTGGCGCACTGCCGGATCCAGTGGAAGCTTCCGCACGGAGGAGCAAACTCTCAGTGTCGGAAAGTTCCCGCCCGGGTTCTACCTCCGCAACCTCAAGGCGGACAGCAACTACATCGACAACGGGGACTCCGTCACACTCACCTGGGAACGCTCCACCGGCGCCACCTACACACTGCTGTACGAGGACAAGTCCATCGACGTCACCAACTACAGCAGCTTCACGGTCAACAACGTTAAACGCAACACCATGTTCTACGTCGAAGGCACCGCACAACAAGGCACCGGCAGCGCCACCCTCCGCCTCAGCAGCTACATCACCGTCGACAAACCCGACCTCGAAGCCAACACTCTGGACGTCCATGGTGAAGCCACCGTGCGCAACGCACTGTCGATCACCGGAACAATGCTGAATCGACAAGAAATCACCATCCCCTGGCCCGACATGTGGTCATATACAACGGCGCCAACCGACGGAATCCTGCTCGTTCAAGTCGAGACGGATCACGTGATCCTCGATGTGGGCTGCGGCGAAGTGTTTATCCGATCCCAATCGGGATTGCCAGGAAAATGGAGTGCCTGCACGTCGATTCCGGTACCAAAGGGCCAGAGGATCAAACTCAGACACACACAACACGACACGAAATACAGAATTGACTGGTTTGGTTTCGGCGACATCGAAATCCCCGCCCCTCAGACGTGAGGAAACCAGACCGCTCGTTCAGATCAGAGAGCCGCTGTTCTGGGTGAGTCTTTGAGCGGTGAAGCGGGAGCCAGCAGGCACCCAGCGGTGCGCAACATGTTAAGCGCCCAGCTCCCCGTCTCCGTCGTGGCGTGGCCCGTGCTTTACGTAGCCCTCAAAGTCACAACGCGTTGTGACGCGCAGCGGTAGATGGCCACGCGCAGCGATAGCTGGCCAGTCAGGCGCCGGGGTCAGCGGATCCCCTGATTGGTCGGCCACGTGCCGGTATCCCACCAGGGGTCGACTCCAGTGGCACCGGCTTGGCAAGGCCGACGAGATCCGCAGCACCTGCCCGGTCGGGTCGGTGACGACCTGCACGTTCACACCGTGGCGACGGTGCTCGTGCGAGTAGTCGGCCAGGCGGCCGTACTCGGACACGCTCACCATCTGGAGCCCAGGGACACCGGCCCAGCGAACTTGAACGGCCGAGCGCCCGGCTTGCCAACGCTGCGCAAGCGGGCCGAAGTACGGCATGCCACTGAGCCGTCCAACGCGGCCCGCCGTCGCAACCCATCACGCAGAAATCACCCGTCGACACCAGCCGACGGGGGCTTCTCACCTGTCTCGCGCTCTCACACAGCCCCTTTGACTGGGCCATGGAGCCGGGCGGCCGACGTTGCTGTCTGGCTGCGGTCTCACAGCGTTCCGACCGCAGTCAGATCCGACAGGCCGCACCGAGCACCCCCCAGCGAGGGCCGCCGCCACACGCAGCACGCCCGTCCGCAATGGCCGGCGGGGTGACAGCCACTATGACGGGGGTCACGATTGCGTGGGCCTCACCAGGTGGACCACCTCACGGGCAGCGTAGCGTTTGAGGCACCGGACGATTTCGCGCCGGGTCTTGCCCTCCTTGATCCGGCGCTCGTAGTAGTCCTGAGTGCGCGGGTCGACCCGCAGGCGGGTGAACACGATGCGATGGAGCGCGGCATTGGCCTGCCGGTCACCACCACGGTTGAGACGACGGAACTGCCGGCGTCCGGAGGAACGCTCGACGGGACTGACCCCGCACAAAGCGGCGAAGGACGCCTCGCTGTCCAGCCGTTGCGGGTTGTCCCCCACCGTGATCAGCAGAGTGACGGCCGTGTCCGGACCGATCCCCACCACCTCGAGCATCTGCGGGGCATGACATTTCACGAGCCGGGCCAGACGAGCGTCCACATCCCGGATCTGCTCGGAGAGCTGGCCGATCCGGTGAGCCAGCAGACCCAGCGTGATCCGAGTGGCCTGCAGCACCGACTCCTCGCCGACCTCCTCGCGACTGCTCGCGTCGGTGAACCGCGCGCAGGCCCGGAAGAGTTCCGCATTGCCCAGTCCGGCCAGTTCTTCCCGCAAGGCGGGATCGGCAGTGACGAGGACGGCCTTGAGCTGGTTGATGGCCTGCCTGCGGGCTTTGACGGCCGACGCCTTCGTGAGTTTGTACATTCTCGCGATCTGCACCGGTCCATCGCCCGATTTGGCCCGGGCACGGGCCCGCCCGCTCAGCACAGCACGCGCCGCGTTCTGGGCATCGAGCGGATCTGATTTGCCGCGCCGACGGCGATCGGCCCGGTCCATGCGATTCACGTCAAACACGTCTATGCCCTGGGTCAGCAGATAGCGGGACAGGGACGCCCCGTAGGAGCCGGTCCCTTCCACCCCGGCCCGCATCACGGCTCCCCACTTCCTGGCCCACTTCAGCAGATCGCGGTATCCCGCCGCGGTGGCCGGGAACTCGCCGGTGTCAAGCGCTGTCCCCATCACGGAGAGCACCGCAGCCACATGGGCATCCCGGTGCGTGTCCACTCCCAGCACCACCTCCCCCGCAGGGCGACGACGACGGGTCTGCGGAGCAGGCGGCGTACTGGACATGGTCGAACTGGACATGCCCGTTCCCCTTCCGGTCCGATGGCGCGTCGCGTTGCCAGTACCGGGCCGCGTCGGGCGGTCAGAATCGTGAGGACGCCACAACGATCGGCAGGCCCCTATCGGGACACACCCCCGCCAACCCGGGACCGACAACGCACCATCCCCGGCCAACGGCCGACACTGTGACACCAGGACACTTCGGTGACAGCCCCTATGAGCGGGGTTCTGGCTGTAGCCATCTGACCAGGTGGAAGACCTCTCGGGCCGCATAGCGTTTGAGGCAACGGACGATTTCGCGTCGAGTCTTGCCCTCCTTGATACGCCGCTCGTAGTACTCCTGGGTGCGCGGATCGACCCGCAGGCGGGTGAACACGATGCGATGGAGCGCGGCATTGGCCTGCCGGTCACCACCACACGAATCTCAGTCCGCAAGCCACCCCTCCGTCACGGACTTCAGGAAAGCGATCTCTGAGGGCAGATGCACGCACGACAACGTACGGGAAGCCCTGCAAGGCGCCCTTGCAGCCGGCGAGGCAAGGGAAGCATTGACCTCCTACTTCGAGGGCACCATACGATCATTGACAGTGGACGAGGTATTCGACGCTAACGACTTGGACAGGGACATCTTCTCGCTGGCCGCGTCAGGGTGCAGGTCACTCACTCTGGTCGGGGACCCCTGGCAAGCCCTCTACCAGTTCAGAGGCGCACGTCCCGCGGCGATGACGACATACATCAGCGAGAACGGATTCACCACACATCGCCTGGACGAATCATTCCGGTGGGGAAGCGACAGGCAGGCATCTCTCACGAGGAAGCTGCGCAAGCGGCTGCCAGTGCAACTGACCCCGGGCCACGCTCAGGACGCCGATGTAGTCATTGCACATAGATGGCAGGCACTTTGGGGCGCCGATGCACACGTACTCCCCCTTGCCATCAAGCCTGGCGTAGGACAAGCCCAGGAGGCGATATGCACACTGCTTCTTAACGAGATCATCCAGCATGCGCTCGGCTTGCAGGCAGTGTTTCTGCACGACGCTTTGGCCACACTGGGTCTCGAAAAGGAGGATCTAGCGACAACTCTCCACGCCTGCCTGCAGGATGCCGTATCTCATCTGAAAGACGGCGCCCCGTCTCGGCAGGTATGGGAGAGCCTTTCAGACGGGCTGGCCGATCTCGTTCCGGCGCTAGCTGCACAACGCTGCGCACGCAAGCCCGTCCTCGCACTGACCCGTCTACAGCTCCGGCTCGGAGATGACCAGCTGGTTCCTGGTCTCACATGCCACCAGTCCAAAGGGCGAGAGTGGAACACGGTGGCCATAAAGCTGAGCAGCGCAGACATCTCGGCGCTGGCGCTCGGCCTCGACCCTACGGAGGCAGACCACCGTGCCCTCTACGTGGCACTCACGCGTGCGCGCCTCAACACGCTGGCCGTCATATGAAGCGCTCTCGAGTAGCGCCGGGGCCCGTACTGGCTTGCTCTTGAAGACGTGGCCCTCTGCCCGAATCGCCAGGCAGACGCGACCATGGCGCCCATGCGTCTGATTCTGATGCGCCACGGCCAGACCCCTGCCAATGTCGCCTACACCATGCACACCACCCTCCCCGGCCCCGGGCTGACACACCTCGGCCAGCAACAAGCCGCAGCCCTTCCCGTCGCCCTTGCCGACGAGAAGATCGATGCCCTCTACGCGTCCACACACCAACGCACCCAGCTCACAGCCGCTCCACTCGCAGAAGCCTGCGGGCTGCAAGTACTTGTTCGCGACGGAATCCGTGAAGTCTCCGCCGGCCGCTGGGAGGGTGCGAGCGACCACGCCTCCCACACCGCTTTCCTGGATCTCGCTTCCGGCTGGCCCGCCGCTCCAGCAACGCGCGTGCCCGACGGGGAGAGCGGCCTGGAGGTGCTGGAACGCTTCGACGGCGTCGTCGACGAGGCTGTACGAAGCGGCGCTGAGGCAGTGGCGATGGTCAGTCACGGAGTGGCCATCCGGATCTGGCTCGTGGCCCGCGCACTCAACGTCACCACCGAAGACGTGAAGCGTCGCGAGTTGGACAACACAGGTGTCGTGATGGCCGACCGCGCTTCTGACGGCACCTGGCGAGTCCTGTCCTGGGCCGGTCTGCCAATCGGACCCGCTGGTGATGAGCCGCGGGACAGTGGTCCGGCAGGCCAACCGCTCTTCTTCGCGGGCAAGACGAACTGGTGAGCCGCTTCGAGTTCGTTGCCGACCACCGCGGCGCCTTCGGCGTGAAGCGGCTGTGCACCGTGCTGAACCTGTCGAGGTCCGGGTTCTACCGGTGGCTGAAGACCGCCCCTTCCCGCGCCACGAAACAGGCCGCGGACGCGGCACTCATCCGGCGGATACGCAAGGTCCACGCAGCGTCCGGGAAGACGTACGCGGCGAAGCGGGCCACTGCGAGCTCCGCGCGGGCGGCTTGGTCGTCAACCATCCAATGCCGAAGGTTGAAGCGCCGGCACCGCACGACCATCCCGGACCCGGCCGCCCAGGCAGTACCCGATCTGCTGCGACGCAACTTCACCGCCTCCGCCCCGAACCGGGCCTGGATCGGGGACATCACCTATCTGCCCGTCGTCGGCGGAAAGTTCCTGTATGTGGCCACGGTCATCGACGTGTACTCCCGTCGGCTGCTGGGCTGGTCGATCGCCGACCACATGCGCGCCGAGCTGGTCACCGACGCTCTCGAGGCGGCCGTCCGCACCCGCGGCGGGAGGGTTGACGGTGTCATTTCCACAGCGATCACGGGGCCCAGTACAGCTCGAAGGCATTCGCAGATGACTGCCACGGGTTCGGGGTCCGCCGGTCCATGGGCGCGGTGGGCACCTCGGCAGACAACGCTGCCTCAGAATCGTTCTTCGCCTCGCTCAAGCGGGAGATCCTCCCCGGCCGGCGCGGCTGGCCGACCGGACGAGCCGCCCGGCTCGCGGTCTTCCGCTGGCTCGGCTTCTACAACCACCAGCGCAGGCACTCCACGATCGGCTACCTCGCCCCGGTCGCCTTCGAACAAAGATCAACTACGCTGGTCATCGCTGCATGACAACCGGTGTCCACAATCAAGGTGGAAGCCCTTCCGGAGGTTCCGCCCCAACTGATCGCTGGTGTTGACGCCCTGCTGCCGATCGGCACAGGTGCCGTCGCGGTGGTACCGCGCATCAGGACGAAGTGCGCGACGCCGCCTGGCATCGCCCCATGAGCTGGCTCCACGGGCTGCCTACCCGGGGACGTAGGGGCCTTTCGGCTCGGTGGGAGACCTTGATCTTCAACATCTTCGGGGTGACTGGGAGCAGGGACGGGTCAGGCGAAACGTCTACTTGTCCGCTCGATAGAGCTTGATGGCTTTGTTGACGAAGAGGTGGACGTAGCCACACCGCCAACAGATCAGACCGGTGGCGCTCCCGTCGGCCCAGGCCAACTTCATGAACTCCATGCCAGTGCTGTTGAGCAGGACACTCCGATCTAGAAACAGGTCTCCTTGGCAGACCTGGCAGTTGAGCCACACACTTCACCAAGTGCTGCACGTACCGGCTTTTTTCCCATCGATTAATGCCCCCTTCTTGTCATGTCGGCGGCATGAGACTACGTGGCGTGCGGTGACCCACTCAACTGGCACTGCGGTACGGCTCGAGGTGAGGCCCTGACCTCACTTTCACAAAACGGCATAGAACAAGTCCCCGCTGCCCACGGGCTGCGGGGACTGCGCGCCTTCCTCGGTTGGATGACGACCCCGTATCTGTGGGCCAGTCACCTCGGTGACTCGGGTCGGGCCGTGACTTCCTTGTCGCACCTTGTGGTTGTCCAAAGGATCAGCTCGCTAATACCCTCTACCGGCAGGGGCATTTTTGCTGCGGGGCCGGTTGTGGGGAGTGAGTGTGTCGGAAGACGGAGTGCAGTGGCTGGCTCATGAGGGGCTGGAGGGGTTCTGGTTGCTCGCGGCATGGAACATCTCCGCCCGTGAACTGCTGGGCCGGGTGGGCTGCTCGGGCGAAGAGCTGCATTTGACTTGGGGTGACGGCACATCGTTGGAGGTGGAGACCGGAGTAACGCTGCTGCGTTCAGTTACCGTCGGAGACTGGTCTGTCGCGCTGGGGCAATACGGGCCGTCCGGAGAGGCCGGCAGGGAGCTCGATGCAGCGGTCCGCAGAGCATCCCGGGGTACACAGGCGGTGGACGTTTCCCAAACGACGAATTTCGATACATTCTTTGCTCATGCCTCTCATGAGCGGACGCTCTGCACGTTCGATCCACTGGCGGACGCCGAGCCCCGCGGGGATCAGCCCGAATCCATGGTGTTGGCCATGCAGCGGGTGGGACTGCTCGATTCCGACGGCAACCCTGTGGAGTGGGATGAGCGTCCGGAACGCGACCCTATGTTGCTGACTCTGAAAATGGTCGAGGATTCCTTTTCGCTTTCGGTTCCCCGCACGATACTCACCGAAGAGGTCTTGACCATGCGCGCCCCGTCCTAGTAAAGCCCTGAGGCCGAAGAGGTGTCCTCTTCGGCCTCAGTTCCACTGCCCGGTGCTTCTCTGCACTACGGCCGCGGCATGACGGTGCATACCTCCTCTACCTTGCAGTTCTCGAGTTCGGGGACCACGGGGTAGTACGGATCGCTGTCGATCAGCCGTACCGCGACGGTGAAGCGCCCCAGGTCGCCGCCCGCATCCGTGTTCTGCTGAGTGGGAATGCTGCCTCGGCCACATGGTTCGTTCCAAGTAGGCAGGGCGTAGTTGGAGTCGTAGTGGAGCGACCACTTCTTGGTCTGGGTGTTCTGCACGGCGGAGAACTGCGCGCAGGCGGTGCCCTTGAGGGGCGCGCCGCTGGCGTCGGTCTTCAGTCCACCGCTCTGTCGTGACTTGGCGAACGGGTACTCGTCGCAGCTGGCCCCTGCCGGGTTGGGGACGAAGTTCGTGGCGCTCTTGGAACACATGCGGCTGCGATTGGTTTTTGCAGCCGCATCGTTGGCCAGTCGTGTCAGTGGTGAATTTTTGTCTTTGTTTCCAGGGAAGTTGCCGCCTTGGAGTTTCTTCCAGATGACCCAGTACAGAGATGCCGCGACCGGGTATTTTTCGTAATTGAGTTCGAAGTCGGGGATGTAGCTGGGAAATACGCAGCCAGAGTTTCCGCCGACCTCATTGTCGCAACGCACCGTCAGAGCGTCCTTGGTCCACGTGTGCGGAACGCTCTTGGCCTTGCCGCCCACAGCGGTAGCGGTCACCGTCCACTTCAGGTCCAGGAAGTCATGGACCTTCTTTGTGGGATCGGAGCTGACCCACTTGGACTTGGAAGTAATGGTGGCGGTGTGTGTCTGCCCCGCAGTCCACACTCCGTCGATGACGGAGATCGGCGGTTCCGTCGAGCAGGCCCCGCCGCAAATGAAGTTCAGATCTAGAGAGACGGTCCCCAGTTGCGGCTGGATCTCCACCGGCTTGATATTGAGAGCCTGGTAGATCTCCGTCTTGGTCGCAGTAAGCCTGATGTCATGGTCGACGACGAACTCACCTGTTCCCACAGGCACGTTGTTTTCGAAGAGGATGAGCTTCAGCTTCGTCACCGCGCACGCCTGGAATCGACTGTAGGACGACATCTCGATGCCGGTACTGCACGTCAGGGCGGCTGCTCGGGCGCCAGGGCCGCGAGAGTTCGGCACGGCTTTTCCCTCGAGTGACGTCGTCTGGACGCACATTTCGCGCCCGGCGTCGCCAGGGACGGGGCGGCAGCTGTTCGCCGGCGACTTGAACGCAGCCCGGTTGGCTGGTATCGGGCGGGCATCCTCGCCGAACACAACGTCAGGTGCGTTCGGGTCGGCATCCTGCAGGACCAGCTGCGGGACACCACCCGTTGTGGTCTTCGGTGCGAATGCGACGGCATCAAATGCGACGTCCTGGTCGCCGGTACCGTCCGGTGTCTCCGAAGAGAGGCTGACTTCCGGGATGACGCCCTTGAAGTTTTGTATGCCGAGCGATACCCACCGGTTCGCCATGCCTGGCTGGGAGATGACCTTGCGGGTTGTGCGAGCGATGGACTTGATGTCGTATGCGGCCTGGGTGGTGTGCGCCCCGTGATCGGGCAGGTGCACCAAGACTTCGGCTGCTCCAGTCATGGGCTTGTCGAGCTTCCAGGTGCCGGTGACTTTCATGCGCCCGCCGTCGGCGCCGGGCTTGCGGGTGTGGGCGAACCAGAAGTGGCCCCCGTACCCGGCCCCGAGCTGCTGGAAGTCGATTCGGGCGCTGGGAGATGCGAAGTCCAGGTCGAACGTTCCTGCTGAAGGCTTCAGCAGTGAGCAACCGCCCCGTGGAGAGGCGTAACTGTTCGGAGTGTTATCGACGATGAGGGCGTTTGCAGGTAGGCCCTGGGTCGAGCAATTGGGCGGGTAGGCGGTGCCGTCGGCCTCTTCCGCGTACGTGTCGTTGAACCTGAGGATCTCGTTGCCGCACTCCGCCTTGGTGCAGTCCTTCCACTTGACTGGCTGGTTCCACCAGCATTTGAGGTCGGCGCGGTTGCAAGCACCCAGGCCGGGTTCGTTCTTATCGTTCGGACCGATTTTGCTCGCGTCGCAGTTGTTGGACGCGGTGCAGAACAGTCCCTCTGCGGGCTTCATTTTGGTGCGCAGGGAATCGTTGGTCCACCAGGCGGGGCGGAAGCCGGAGACCATGTTGCCCGGGGATTCCAGCCCCTCGAGTGGGCGTGCGGCCCAGCCGAGGACCTTTTCCTGGTAGGGCCAGTCCTGTGGGTGGGCGGCCTGGGAATAGTCGTTGCCGCCGGACGGGCTCTCCAGGAACGGGGTGCGGTTGGCCTTCCACAGCGGGTTGGCCGGGTTGTTGGTATAGCCCACTCCCCACATGCCGCCATTGGCGCCCGCGCTGGCCTTGGGGTAGTAGCCGGCGTTGTAGGCCCAAAGGGCGAAGAACCAGTTCTCCAGATACTTCGGGTCACCGCCGTTGGCGGTCAGGCCGTCCTTGCGGGTCTGGTTCCACTTGTCAATGAGGATGTTGACGCCGGCCGCGACGTTGGCGGTGTAGTCCAGGGCGACCGCTTCCTGTTGCAGAGTGGTAAGGGGTTTCTCGCCGGGCTTCTCCCTGCCGTGCATCCGCATGCCGTCGGTAACCTGGGTGATGCCGTAACCGCAGTCGGCTTCTGCCCAGTCGATCGCCCACGGGTCGTCCTGCGTGCCGCCGGAGCTTGGTCCGCGGGCCAGCACTGCCGGTCTCGTCTTGGTGGCGTCTGCGCGGGAGATGTCAGCTGCGGTGATCCGTCGGACCTCGCCCCTGGTGCCGGAGCCGGCGGGGCGGTCCATGTAGACCACGCCACCATCGCTGTCTGCTGTGAGCTCGAAGGGGACCTGGCCGGTGTGCGCGAGAGCGGTGCGGCGGCCCGAAGGGTCGATCCGGGTGAGGCGCGCCGCATCTGCGGCGACGATGTCCTTGCCGATTGGTACCGCGGACGTAACTTGGCCCTGGAGCTCTACGGTTCGGCCGAGCTTCGCGGTAGAGGCGTCAACGGTCAGCAGCCGGGTCGCGTTCTTGGATTCACCGCCGGCTTGGGTGAACACGGCGGTCTCGCCGGTGCCACAGCGGGGGCTGAAGTACGCTAGCGAGGCTTGGCGGTTGAGCTTGGTGACCGCACTGGATCCCAAGTCGACGACGGCAGTGAACGCACCGCGGGCCATCAGCTCCGGCTTGTTGGTGAAACTACGCGGGGCGTAGGCGACGACGGCACGCTTGCCGGACCCGGTGACACAGGCATTGCCGATCCACATGTCGGTATCGAAACCCGGCTCAGACAGCGTGGCCGCAGTGCGCCAGGCGTAACCGGCCTTCTGATCCGCCGCGAGGAGATGGAAGCCTGCGGCATCGCCCGTCGTCGTCCAGGCCCGGTCGGCCGATTCCTTCCAATCCCTCCCCAGCACCTTGTCACGGTCGGCCGGCGGGACCTTTGACGGGCGGACCAGAGCGTCAGCTGCGGAACGCGCTGGCAGATCGTCCGCTGGCTGGGGGTCCGCCCACGCCTGGCTCTGGACGAGGCCGGCTATCAGCGTGGCACTCAGCACTGCGGCGACGGCCCTTCCCTGTCTTGTTCTGAATTTCAACGATTTTCCCTCTGTGTGCTCTCGGGATGGGGGTGGCGTGGGCGGCCCGTACAGGGAGATGGGCTGGACAAAGACGCCGCAGCCCTGTGCCGGGGTGAGATGTGCCGTCGCCTCTGTCATGGGCATGCTCAGTCAGTACGCAGCGTGTGGCGTCAAGGGCTGATACCGCCTACCGCGGTGACCACAGTTCCGATGAGGCGGCTCGGAGCGGTAACACGCAGCTCAGCAGCAATCGTCAGTGGTGCTGGGTTCGGCCCTGGTCCGCCCCTTTTGCTGGGGCAGACCAGGGCCGAGTTTCTTCGCTCAGCTGACGAGCGGAGATCCGATGAGCTGCCAGGTGAACGCGCCCTTCCCGTCTCCCTCGATGTCGGAGACGACGGTCGCGTCACCGGACCAATGCAGATCCGCGTTGTAAGCGGCGGTCGGAGTAGAGCACGTCAGGCCCGTCGCGTTGGCATAGCTCTGGTTGAGCCTGTTCGTGAAGTCGCAAGTGGTGCTCGCGACCACACGGTCGACGCCGGACGGCGACGGTCGGTTTTCCACTCGACTGGTTACCTTGAATGACGTGAATCGCTTGCCGGCGTCCTGCACTTGGTCGTCCAGGATGCCCCAGTTGAGCGTGACGTCAGCCTTTACCTTTCCGTCGGCGGAAGGGTCGGCGCAGACGTCGGCGCCGACCTGAGTGTCCGGCTTGAATCCGGGCAGGTCTATGACGCGTAAGTTGCTGGACGCCGCCGAGCAAGTAGCAGCTGCGCTGGCTGACTGCGAGGTCATCATGACTCCGCTGAAAGCGACTGCTGCCGCAGCAAATGTCGACAGGCGCATGACGGTGCGGTTCATAGCAGATCTCCTAGTTGTTGCTCTGAATCGAAATGGGGGCAGCCCGTCAATCACCGACTGCTTGCCAGGTGGCCGCTCTACCGGTGAGTCCAGGCAAGCGAGCGCATTGCAGCAGCAAGCCGTGATTGCCCAGTCGCACCGACACTCGCAAAGTACGAGCGGAGGACACACCGCTCGTCTCACCTGCTTCCGCACAGTGAAGGGCCGCACGGTTGCGCTGAGGGTGTGCGGCGCCGGAGGCGCGGCGCTGTTGCGCGCGTCCACGCGAGTACCCGCACGTTTCAACGCGGGTCGGCCTCGAACCTGGACTGCGACCTCGGTCAGACGCGGCCCGGCCCGGCAGCCCTGCCCGTCACGTGAAGTGGGCGAACAGGTCAACGGGCTCGCACAGCGTGGCGCTGTGCGAGCACCGTGTCGTGGCTGCGGAAGCTAGTTGCGGCGGACTTCGAAGATGTCCACCTTGTTGTTCCAGTTCCCGCCACCGGGATAGGCGAGGTTGCCGAAGTTGCGGTAGTCAGCGGGAGCGTTGAGCTCCCTGACCCGGTCTTCGACCGGCCATGACCGGTAGTCGGTGATCTTGGCGTTGCCGTAGTTGAGCGCCCAACGTCCGACCCAGTAGAAGACGGAGCCCAGGTTGTCGCGGCAGCCCCACTCGTTGAGATCCTTCTTACCGTCGCTGGACAGCCGGAGGAGCCTGCCCCCGTAGCCGGTGTCCATGTACAGGCACCAGTAGTCGGCGACACACCCACGGGGAGGGGCGGAGGCCGAGCGCGCCGAGGCGGCCTTCAACGTCTCCTTGCGACTCTCGGCGGGCAGTTCGGGGTCGGCCAGCGCTTCCTCGTCCGAGTCGTAGCAGTGGACCTCCCCGTTGGGGAGTTCGGTGCAGCTGTCCGCCCCCTCCCATGACTCGGCGAGGTTGATCTTCCGCCCGTCGTATTCGGCGATCACCGGGTTGACCGGCTCCTCTGCCGCCGGCGGCGCCGTGACCGACGGCTCAGGAGTGGGCTCGTCGGCCTGCGCTGCTGCGGCGCTGGTGAAGATCAGCGCGGTGGCCGAGGCGGTCGCGAGCAGGAGATTGGCTAACGGTTTGCGTATCACGAGTTGTTCTCCGGTGTGGTGTCGTAGTTGTGCAGCCGGGTTCCGTCAGGGCCGTACACGTTGAGTACGTAGCCCTGGTCGAGGCGAACGCCCTCGGCGGCCAGGAAGGACGCCAAGTTGGTGGCGAAGTCGTCAAAGGGCTCGTAGCCGGTCATCTTGCGGGTCCACACGGTCAGCACGAGGGAGCCGTCCTTGTTCTTCGCGTGGCGGATGCCGTAGACGTCGGTGTCTCCGCCGGCCTTGCGGTAGCGGTCGGCCAGCTCGGTGGCCGCCGGGGCAGGAGAAGCGGTGGCGCTCGGGGGCGCCGGTGAGGTCGGATCGCGCGTCCACGGAGTCTCATCGTCTTGGCCGCATCCTGAGAGGAGGACGGCAGCAGCAAGGACGAGCGCAGGCAGGATTCGTTTCATTAGGCCAGTTTCACCGGTAGAAGGCGGCTTTCTGTTGGGGAGACGGGAGCGACAGGTCGACGATGACGCCGTCACCCTGCCCGGGTGCTTCATTCCAGCGCCGGATCACCGCTACCTGACGAACCCCAGGGCCGCGCTACTGCGCGTGCCGGAGAACGACGGCCGCCGCGGCAATAGTGGACAGACGCATGGTGGTGCGGTTCATGACGGTTCTCCTGAGAGCTAGGCATAACGAGGGGAGCCGAAACGGCCTCAGCATCCTGGAGTCACCTGCCCATAGCTGCAGACCTCGGCCAAGCAGGGGCGCCTGGCGCGCACGGTGGTGTCGTACAGCGCAGGCGGTCTGGGTGACGAAGGGGCCGCCTACTCCAAATCAGTACTGGAGTTCTTGCTTAGTGTTCTTCTCGATCGTCACGATCGGATTACGCGGCAACGGCTTGCCGGGATCCACGGCGGAGAGTTCAGTCGGCCACGAAGCACCGGGATAGATGCCGACTACGTCGGTAGCAACGCGTACGGTCACGTCGAACCCGCCAGGTCCGGTGATGCGAATGGCAACCTGATAGAAGGCCCGTCGATCACCAGCATTCGTGATCTTCACTGGGACGGTCAGGCGTGTTCCGGTACGGGTCGGCGCATAGACCACGACATCCCCATTGGTGGCGACCGATCTGCCGAATTCCTCGCTGCCTGAGGCCGCACCAGTTGAGGGCGTGACCAAGTCGCCGCTGGGCATGCCGGCTACACGCTCCGCGGCCACCCTATCCGCCGCCTCCTTGCTCGGGTTCGAATGCGGCGTAACTGTGACTTCGAGAGAGGCCGATGCAGAAGCGGCGGGTCGTCGTACCGGCTTCGATTCGCTAGGCACTGGAAGAGCCGCTGGGTTGGTAGCGGACGGCTGTGATGTCGCTACAGCACTCTCAGCGCTTGCCTTATCGTCCGATTGCGTCCCGCTACAGGAAACCAGGAAGGCACCCACCGCGAGCGTTGCAACACTCAGCAACAGAGCCCTACCCCGCCGCGCCAGTCGACTCTCTGCCACTGGCTCACGGTGGGGTGCACATGACCTCATCCGCACACCGTGGCGTAGTCGACCCGGTCAATCAGTGCCGAGGTGGATGTCTTGCTGGTCTTCATGACAGCAGTGAACCTGGAACAAAAGATCTCACTGTGAGTGCCTGTGATCTTGACTGGGCCCGCGTACTGGCTGAAGGTCCCCTCGTCGGTGTCGCACCTCGGCTGGACCCTGTTCGTACACAGTTTCAGCTTCATGTACTTAGCCGAGCCGGTGTTGTTGTCGAAAACGGAACACGCACCGGTGAGATCAGCAGACCCCCGGACGTAGCTGAACAGCGTGCCGAAGCGCCGTTCATCCGGCAGTCGCTCAGCGGACTGAAGCACGTAACCCGAACCACACAGATTCGCTGTCGCTCGCACCGCACCTGCCTCAGCCACAGCGATGGCGCGCGTGGCCTTATCCGCAGTCGGCGATATCGCCACGACTGCCTCGGAAGGGTCATCGGCAGCGGATTCCTGAGGTGCTACCAAGCCGGCGGCGGCGAACAGAAAGGCTGCCACTAAGATGCGCAGGCCGTGTCTGCGAATTGCGGTGGACATAGGTGTTCCCTCCCCCTTGGGTGCAGGTGGTCTAGAGATCGCCGGAGTATCCGTTGCACCCAAAACCCCCCGGCTCACGCGAGTTGGTCATTCTCGCGTTCGTGCTGAAACGTAGCCTCAAACTGCTGATCGCGGTACCGACACGCCAACTCCCTTTCGGTTTGGAAGAGTTTAAAGTGACCGAAAGTCACCTTGGTCTCAACCACGAGATCTTAAGCACCTGCTTGCGCGCCGACCGTCGAGCACGTGGGCCCTGCAAAAGTCACACCAAGTTACGATATGTCGCTCGTCACTTACTGAGGTTTTCAGGGTGGGGTCGGTGGGTTGATGGCCAGGCTTGTGGCGGTGAGGCAGCCGTCGAACAGGCGGGGTCGGAGCTGGATCCTGCGTAACTCGCTGCGGAGCTTGCGGTCGAGGTCGTCGGGTGTGGTGAAAGCGGTGTTGGCCATCGCTCTGCGCACGAGTGACCAGACGGCCTCGACGGGATTCAGGTCGGGTGCATACGGTGGAAGCCGGACGGTGGTGAGCCAGTCGTGCTCGGCCTCGTACCGCTTCAGCCCCGCGGCCAGGTGGGTGTTGAGGATGGCAGATGGGGAGGTCGGGGAGGCTGTCTCCGGCTGGATCTGACGGTAGATCTCGCGGGCGACGTAGCGTTTCAGGCAGCGGATGATCTCGCGTTTCGACATGCCCTGCTTCGTGCGTCGTTCGAGGTAGATGCGGGTGCAAGTGTCACGGAGGATGCGCGTCACAACAATGCGGTAGAGGGCGGCGTTGGCCTGTCGGTTGCCTCCGCGGTTCAGCTGTCGGCGCTGGGTCTTTCCGGAGGAGTGCTCGACTGGGCTGACACCGCACAGAGCGGCGAAGGATGCCTCGCTGGCCAGCCGCTCAGGGTTGTCACCGGCGGCGATAAGCAGTGCAGCTGTCGGGCCCGACTCCGACGCTGTCCAGGAGCTGCGGATGTTGGGTACGGACTGCTCGATTGACCCGGCGGGTGAGCTCCTTCGCCTCGGCGGTCAGCTGCTGGATACGTCAAGCCAGCAGCCGGAGCGTGAAGACGGCCGCGCTGCCGGTGTCGGGAAGGTCTGCGCATCGGGCGATCAATTCCGAGTTGCTGAGTTCGGACAGGGACTCGCGCAGCTCGGGATCGATGCCGAGGAGTACGGCCTTGAGCTGGTTCTTCGCCTGGGTGCGGGCCTTGACGGCGGATTCCTTCGCCAGCCTCAGGACGCGCATGTCGGCTGCCGGGCCCTCACCTGTCTTGGGTGTGGTGGCAGCGCGTCCGGACAGGACTGCGCGGGCGGCGGCGTCCGCGTCGACGGCATCGGTCTTGCCGCGCTTGCGGCGCGTGGCGCGATCGGGCTGGTTGACCTCGACGACCTGGACGTTCTCTCGGCTCAGGAACCGTGCCAGAGCCGCCCCGTAGGAACCAGTACACTCCACTCCGGCTCGGCGCAGGGTGCCGAAGGAGCCTGCCCAGGACAGGAGTTGGCGGTGTCCGGCGGCGGTCGCCGGGAACTCCTGGTGGGCCAGCTGGCGAAACGGATGCGTGAGCGAGTCGATCAAGTCCTCAACTTCACCCTGGACTTCCACGTCGAGTGGACCAACAACCCAGCCGAGCAGGCGATCAGGATGGCCAAGCTCCAAGCCAAGATCAGCGGGAGCTGGCGCAGCATGCGAGGACTCACCGCGTTCTGCCGCGTCCGTTCCTACATCGCCACGGCCAAAGCCCACGGAGTCGAGGTCTTCACAGCCCTACGCAACGCCTTTCTGGGCGATCCCTGGAGCATCGCCACACCGGCATGGCCATCAGGTCACCGCTGAATGGACCGTGCCCGCGGGTGGCGCGAGCGAAGGATGATCGGGCGCGGGGCGGGCAGTCACGCCTGCTGCGGCCTGCGGAGTGGCTCGCTGTCGAGGCTGGCTGCCAGGGTCGCCGGTGATGCGATGCGGCGTGGCCAGGTCCAGGCGGAGCGCAGGATGAAGGCCAGGAGCAGCACCTCGAGTCCGATGGAGAGGCCGTAGAAGTAGAAGTAGGTCCAAGACTCCCCTACCGCGTTGAACATCGAGACGGGGATGTAGAGCGTTGCTACGACGAGGTTGATGGTGCGGTTGACACGGGCGGGCAGTGTCGCGGAGAGCAGGATCATGAGGATCGGGATGGCCATGAGCATGAGCGCAATGGCGACAAAGGTTGGACCGATGTCGAACTCGTGGACGATGCCGGCCAGGATGTCGTCGACGAAGCCGGGCTTGTACAGGGCGAGGTAGTCGACGTAGATGTAGAGGAACATGAAGCTGGTCCATGCTGCTGCGAGCTTGGCCTGCACGGGCATGCGCAGATCTTCCAGCGTGCTCTGGGACGGCGGATTCTCTAGTGCGGTATGGGATTGAGGCGTTCTCATCACAATGCTCCCTGGCTTGATTGGGTGGGTGCTTCCACCTTCACGGATGCCGGCGGCGGGCACATCAGCCGCGGAGCCTGATTCGACCTGGCCGTTGGCACAGCCGAGCTCTTGTACTTTCGGCGGATACACCGAGCACGCGGGCCGCCTAGGCTGATCAGATGGCCACCAACGCACTCCGCTCGCTGTGGGCCGAACCTCGACCCACGAATGCCCCGGACCGGAGGCCGCGGGACTGGGCCTTGGTCGCAGTACTGATCTGCTGGTCCCTGCTGGAAGTGGTGCTTCGCCAGGACCTGGCGCCACGCCCGCTGCTGCTACTCGCGGTGCTCGCGGTCCTCGGCCCCCTGCTGTGGCGACGCACGCACCCGCTCGTCGCGGTTGCGGTCTCCTTCGGCACGTTGACGATCGTCGACATCGTCAGAATCCTCACCGGGTCGCAAGGCGCCCTGCTGAACAGCATCTCCGCGGCGCTGATCCTGGCCTACGCCCTGTTCCGGTGGGGCTCCGGGCGGGAAGCCGCAAGCGGCCTCGGCGTCATCCTGCTCTGGCTGGCCATCACCAACGTCGCCGACACCACCAGCCTGGCGGATTCGGTCGCAGCATACGGGTTCTTCCTGTTCGCCGCCGCGCTCGGCGCCGCGATCCGCTATCACACGAAGATCCTCATCCGCGACATCGACCAAGCCAAGGCCCGCGAACGCGAACAGCTCGCTCGTGAACTCCACGACACCGTCGCCCACCACGTCTCGGGCATCGCCATCCAGGCCCAAGCAGGACGTGCCATCGCGGCCTCCCACCCCGAGCGTGCCATCGAGGCCCTGGCCATCATCGAGGACGCAGCGACCCGCACCCTCACCGAGCTGCGCGCCATCGTCGGCGTGCTCCGCGCCACACAGGACACCGAGTTCGCGCCGCAGCCCGGCGTGGCCGAGGTCGAGCAGCTCGCCACCGATGGCCAGACGCGTCCCTGCGTCGAGGTGACGCTATTCGGCGAGTTCGACGACCTCAGCCCGGCGGTCGGGGCCGCGATCTACCGCCTGGCCCAGGAGTCCATCACCAACGCTCGACGGCACGCCCGCCACGCGACCCAGGTCACCGTCGCCGTCACAGGCGACGCCGACCAGGTACGGCTGACCATCGACGACGACGGCTCCGCCGCTGGTGGCCGCGCCCCAGCAGGCTACGGCCTGGTGGGCATGCGGGAACGCGCCTCACTGCTCGGCGGCACCTTCCACGCAGGCCCCGCCGCCGAGCGGGGCTGGCGGGTAGAGGCGGTCCTGCCCCGAACCGGGACGCCACGATGAGCATCAGGGTCCTCATCGCCGACGACCAGCCCATCGTGCGCACCGGGCTGACGATGCTGCTCGACGCCCAACCCGACATCGAAGTGGTCGGCGCGGCCGCCGACGGGCGCGAGGCAGTCCGCCTGGCGCTCCAGCTGCGCCCCGACGTCGGCCTGTTCGACATCCGAATGCCGCTGATGGACGGCATCGAAGCCACCCGACGCCTCGCCGGCCCCGACGTCACCGATCCCCTGCCGATCGTGGTCATCACCACCTTCGATCTCGACGAGTATGTCCACGGGGCGCTCAAAGCCGGCGCCCGCGGGTTCCTGCTCAAGGACGCCGGACCCGCCCTGCTGACCCAGGCCATCCACGCCGCCGCCGACGGAGACGCACTGATCGCACCCAGCGTGACTGTCCGACTGCTCGCAGCGTTCGCCCACGCACAGACCCCACCACCAAGGCAGCCGATAGAACCGCTCACCGCCCGCGAGGAGGAAGTCCTCGTGCCTGTAGCCCAAGGCCGCACCAACAATGAGATCGCCAACGAGCTCCATATCACCCCAAGCACCGTCAAAGCCCACCTCGCCAGCCTCATGCGAAAGCTCGGCGCCCGAAACCGCGTCGAGGTCGCCATGTGGGCCCACGAGACCGGCCGCATCTGACGCCGCAAAGGCTCCCGCCGCCGTTTGCCGCAACCCCCCACAGCGTCACAAAGCGGCTCGCGCGCATATCGACCAGCCTTGTAGTACGCCACTCCCCCGGTCCGTTGCTATTCGAGAGGCTCGGTCTGGAACACGCTGCAGGTTCGGGACCGTCTAGCATGGGGACACCGCCGGCGTCCCGTCAGAGAGGACGCTGGCATGGGAACTAGCTCCGTGGTGCATGCCCCGCGCGTCCACCGGACTGTCGACGTAGCTCCTGCGAGACCAGCCGTCAAAGCAGCGGCTAGGCAGCTACCGGTTCGGGGGCAATACTCCGTAGGACGTGGGCTTGGATTCCAAGCAGGTCACCTGCTCGGGAATAAATGCCCTTTCGGCCACACTTTGCCGCGAGTAGTTTCCACATCAGCATTGGCTGTTCCGCATGGACAGTTACGGGCTCGGACTTCCTCCAGCCTCGTGCCGACAGTTGCTTGAATAGTGACAACTTGCGTCGGTCGTCTATCAAACCCAAATGTTCGCCGCGCATGATAAGAGCCTGAATAAAAAACGGTCCGCGCCATACCTAGGAGGCTCCTGCGTCACCGCTGAACGCTAGCCCTGTGCCCCGCTCCGCGCGGCGTCGCTACAGCCACTCGCGCCTCGCCGTCCGGAACAGCGAGCCGGAGCAGAGCAAACCTCATCGACCACCGCTCAACCGGGCCCATCCCCGAACGCAGAGACCCCCGCCGAAACGAGCCGGCAGGGGTCCACAACAGTCACAGCGGTCACATACGTGTCACCAACAGGGTCGACGCAGCTACGCCACAAGGACCCGACCAGGCCAAACGCTCCCGACCTGGACCACGTGGACACCAGAAGACGGTTCGGCCTACCTGTGCCAGGTCGTGCCCAGCGAGGGGCCGAGGATGAGGACCGGGGCGTCCTCGGGGCCGTCGAACCGGTACTGCAGGGGCTGCGGGGGCTTCTTTTCGGTCTCGTCGCTCACTCGCTCCAGATTAGCGATCCGGTGAGCGTGCTCGCCCCAGGGGGTCAGGGGGTGGCGGTGGAGACGACGTAGACGAAGGGGTGCGCCGGGTCGGTGTCGTCGACGGTGATGTCGACGGTCGGCTGCGGATCCTTCTGGTCGACCGTGGTGCCGGACCAGGTGCGGGCGGGATCGAGGTTCCAGCCGGCGACCTCGGCGTCGCGCTCACTGATCGTGATCTTGCTCTTCTTGAGGGCGGCCCGGTTGATGCCGAGGTCGTTCAGGAACCAGTCCAAGTCCGGCGGGACCGTGCGGAACTGGACGTACAGCCTGCTGCTCTTCCAGTTGTTCGTCTCGTAGTAGGCGACTTCCTGGCCCGCGTTGGGCACGGGTACGTCGTAGATACGGCGTGTCATGCGGGACGGGAAGCCCTCGGTGAGGCCGCTGGCCGAGGCGATCTTCGCCTTGTCGCGGCCGCTGTCGCGGCTCTGCTCGGCGGCGATCAGCAGGTAGACCGCGGGGACGCCGATGAGCAGCACGATGATGATGGCTGTCAGCCAGCGGCGGCGGATCATGTGGCGGTGGGTCTCGGTGGGCTTGCCCGCATCGTCCGGGGACGGCGACTGGTGGGGAACGGACGGGGTCATTACTGGGGTCCCTGCGTGGTGGAGCGGATGGCCTGGGCGTAGCGCTCATAGCGTTCGTAACGCTCCAGGCGGCGGCGGTTGGCGCGGCGGAAGCGGCGCGCGACGAGGCGGGCGAGGTCGGCGGCGCCGACCATACCGGCCTCCGGCCCGAGCTGGGCCTTGGCGATACGGGCCTCGGGGCGATAGCCGCGGCCGGTGAGGTGGCGCCTGAAGGCGTCGCGGGCCGGGCCGATGAGCAGGTCGTCGGCGGCGCTGACACCGCCGCCGATGACGAAGCAGGAGGGGTCGAGCGCGGCGGCGAGGTTCGCGATGCCGACGCCGAGCCACTGGCCGATGTCCTGGAACAGCTCGACGCACATGGCGTCGCCCTCGCGGGCGAGCTCGGTGATGAGCGGTCCGGTGATCTCGTGAATGTTGCCGCCGACGCGCTCGATGAGGCTGTACGCGACCGGGGAGTCGGCGGCGGCGAGCTCACGGGCCTCGCGCACGAGCGCGTTGCCGGAGCTGTACTGCTCCCAGCAGCCGCGGTTCCCGCAGGGGCAGCGGTGGCCGCCGGGGACGACCTGCATGTGGCCGAATTCGCCGGCGACGCCGTACTTGCCGCGCTTGACCTGGCCGTCTTCGAGGATCGCGCCGCCGATGCCGGTACCGAGCGTGATCATGACGAGGTGGTCCTCACCGCGTCCGGCCCCGAAGCGCCACTCCGCCCAGGCGGCGGTGTTGGCGTCGTTGTCGACCAGGACGGGGACGGCGAGCCGGGCGGAGATCGCGTCGCGCAGGGGCTCGTTGCGCCAGGCCAGGTGGGGCGCGAAGAGGACGGTGGAGCGGTCGGCGTCGACCCAGCCGGCCGCGCCGATGCCGACCGCGTGGACGTCGTGGCGGTCGGAGAGGTCGAGGACCAGCTCGACGATGGTGTCCTCGACGACCTTGGGGCTCTTGGACTTGTCCGGCGTCTCGGTGCGGATCTTCTCCAGGATGACGCCGTCGGCGTCGACGACGCCGGCCATCACCTTCGTACCGCCGATGTCGATCCCGACGGTGGGCACCCGGGGCGCGCTGAGGTGCGAGCGCCGCTCCCGGGTGCCGACGGTCCGCAGGACGGTGGCGCGGGCGGAGCCGCGGTGCGCGAAGTCTCGGTACGTGCTCATGTCCCCTGCGGGGTTTTGGGGGCGGGTGGCGGTTCTCGCGCTCGATTCTGCCATCCGGTGCGGGCGAGTGCGGGCGGGCCGCTGCGCGGGGCCCTTTCCCCTACCCGCCCCTTCCCGAACTGGGGCTCCGCCCCAGACCCCGCTCCTCAAACGCCGGAGGGGCTGGATTTTGTTGCGGCAACGATCCAGCCCGTCCGGC